>JBEKTJ010000204.1:0-22843 GCA_049516155.1 Bryobacteraceae bacterium | reverse complement strand
CTCATGTATCCGTCCGGCAAGAACGCCAGCGTCTTTGGCCGGATCGGCAGTTGGCCCACCGATTATCCCAAGGCCGACCGCCAGTTCGTGCAAGGCGTGCGCCGCCTCACCCGTATCCACACGCGCTCGTCTGAACAGGTAGTGGATCTCGACGGCGACGAAGTTTTCAACTGGCCTTGGCTCTACGCGGTCGAAATGGGCCACTCGGACTGGACCGACGCCGAATGCGCCAAGATGCGCGAATATCTGCTGCGCGGCGGCTTTTTCATGTGCGACGATTTCCACGGCAGCGGCGAATGGAACGTCTTCCTGGAAAGCATCCGGCGGGTGTTCCCGGACCGCCCCATCGTGGAAATCGATAACCAGGACCCCATCTTCCACGTCCTATACGACATAGGCGATCGGATTCAAGTGCCCGGCATACAATATTGGTACACCGGCCGTATCTGGGAAAAGGACGGCAAAACGCCCCACTGGCGCGCCATCTACGACGACGCCGGCCGCGTCATGGTGGCCATCTGCTTCAATCAGGATAACGGCGACGCATGGGAATGGGCCGACCATCCGCGCTACCCGGAGCGGTACGCGTCGCAAGCCTATCGCATGGGCATCAACTACATCATCTACGCCATGACGCACTAATGACACATTAGGAACGCACTAGAATCCAAGACTCATCATGTTCGAGTTTCTCTTCAAATATCCCGGCGCGGTTTTCCAAAAGGGGCAGTTTGTGCTACTGGCATCCTGGCCGGTGTGGGTTCTCGCGTTGGGAGTGATTGCGGCCGCCGGGGTCTTGCTCTGGCATGTGCGGCGCAACCGCGGCGCGCTCACCGGCGCGCGTTCGCTGGTGATCTGGATGCTCGAAACCGGAATGATCGCGCTGCTGCTCTTCATGCTTTGGCACCCGGCCATCTCGATCGCCACGCTGCGGCCGCAGCAAAACGTGGTCGCCGTGCTGGTCGACGATTCGCGCAGCATGGCCATCCAGGAGGGATCCCAGACGCGCAGCGCACAGGCCGCCGCCGTACTCGACCGAAAACTGCTTGCCGCGCTGGGGCAAAAGTTTCAAGTGCGCCTCTATCGCTTCGGCAAGGAAGCCGTGCGCATTCAGAAGACCAGTCAGCTTACCGCGTCGGAGGCGGCCACGCGCCTCGGCGACAGCTTGCAGCAGGTGCTCGCGGAATCGTCGACTCTGCCGCTGGGCGCTGTGGTGCTGCTGTCGGATGGCGCGGACAACTCCGGCGGCATCGATCTCGACACCATCTCGCAGATCCGTCAGCGCCGCATTCCCGTACACACCATCGGCTTCGGACGCGAGAAGGCCGAGAAGGACATCGAAATCACCGACGCCGTGTTGCCCGCCCACGCCTTGGCCGATTCCCGCTTGAGCGCGCTGGTCACCTTTCGCCAGTATGGTTACGCAGGCCAGAAGGCGCTGCTCTCCGTACATGACGCCGGCAAAGTCGTCGCCTCGCGCGAAGTGCAGTTGAAAGCCGATGGGGCGCCGCAAAGTGAGCCGCTGCTGTTCAATGCCGGCTTGGCCGGTCCGAAGACGCTGGAGATTTCCATCGATCCGCTGCCCGGCGAAGAGAACCGCAACAACAACTCACTGCGCCGACTGGTCGACGTGGAAACGCGCAAGCCGCGCATCCTTTACATGGAAGGCGAGCCGCGTTGGGAATTCAAATTCATCCGCCGCGCCGCCGAAGACGATCACAGCTTGCAGCTTGCCAGCATCCTGCGCACCACCGAGAACAAGATCTACCGCCAGGGTTTCGACGATCCGCATGAGCTTGAAGAAGGATTCCCCGGCAAGGCTGAAGATCTGTTTGCCTTCGACGGCCTCATCATTGGCAGCGTGGAAGCCAACTATTTCACCCAAACGCAACAGGATTTGATTCGCGAATTCGCCAATCGCCGCGGCGGCGGCATCCTCTTTCTGGGCGGACGCTTCGCGCTGGCCGAGGGCGGCTACCCGCACTCACCTTTAGCCGAATTGCTACCCGTGCAGATTTCCGCAAATAAAGGTTCGTTCCATCGCGATTTTTCAAGCCAGGAATTGACTGCGCAGGGACGCGCCAGTCTGATCTGCCGCCTGGTGGAAGATCCGGAACGTAACGCCGCGCGTTGGACCAGCATGCCCCAGCTCGCCAATTACAATGATGTCGGCGAGGCCAAGCCCGGCGCAATCGTACTGATGGATGTGGCGCCTGCCGGCCACCACCGGATGCCCCTGCTGGTCACCGAGAATTACGGGCGCGGACGCACTGCTGTCTTCGCGACGTCCGGGAGCTGGCGCTGGCGCATGTGGCAGGACCACACCGACATCACTCACGCGACTTTCTGGCAGCAGTTGATGCGCTACCTGGTTTCCGATAGCCCCGGCCGCGTCGCCGGTTCCACGCCGCGCGCCGTCTTGCCGGACGAGACCAAAGTCACGCTGCACGCCGAGGTGCGCGACAAAGCGTTCAAACCCGTACCGAACGCGGTGGTTGAGGCCCACATTGTGGCGCCCGACGGGTCTTCCAGCAGCGTCGAAATGACGCCGATTCCGACAGAAGAAGGCGCTTACACCGCGGACTGGAATGCGGAAAAGCCGGGATCGTATGTGGCCGAAATCGTGGCCGGGCGGGATAAAGAGGAACTCGGACGTAGCGTGGTGATCTTCCGCCGCGAAGATGGCGTGGCCGAGAACTTCCACACCGCGCAGAATCGCGAGCTGCTGCAAACGCTGGCCAATCAGACTGGCGGACGGTACTATAGCGCGTCCAACGCAGGCAAGTTGGCTGACGAAATTTCGTACTCGGAAGCCGGCATTACCACACGTGAAACCAAGGACCTCTGGGACATGCCGGCCGTGTTCCTTCTGGCGCTGCTGTTGCGCGGCTCGGAATGGGTGCTGCGTCGCAGATGGGGTGTAGTATGAGACTGTTATTAACTCTGCTTCTCACAGCAGCTTCGCTCACTGCCACCACTTACTATGTCACCGTTACCGGCCTCGGCGGCGAGCCCGATTACGAGCAACACTTCGCCATGTGGGCCAAAGACATCGACAAAGCTCTCAAATCCACTCCCGATTCCAAAATCGACACACTGGTGAACGCCACGCGGGATCAAGTGCGCACCGCGCTCGACGGCATCGCCAAACAAGCCAAGCCGCAGGACGCACTGGTGCTCATGCTCATCGGCCATGGCAGCTACGATGGCTACGAATACAAGATTAACCTCCCAGGTCCCGATTTGACCGCCTCCGAGCTAGCCACACTGCTGGACCGCATCCCAGCCACACGCCAGCTCGTCGTGGATATGACCAGCTCCAGCGGCGGCGCAATCGAATTCCTGCGCAAGGCCAATCGCGTAGTCATTACGGCGACCAAGAACGGCACCGAAAAGAACGCCACTGTTTTCGCGCGCTACTGGGTGGAGGCCTTGGACGATCCCGCCGCCGACAGCGATAAGAACGATGTCGTTTCCGCGCTCGAAGCCTTTCGTTTCGCGGACAAGAAGACGGTCGCTTTTTACGAATCGCAGAACCGCCTGGCCACCGAGCACGCGGTATTGGAAGATACCGGCAAGGGCGATGGCGTGCGCGCCCCTTCGCCGGAAAACGGCGAAGGATTGCTGGCCGCTCAATTCCCGCTGCTGCGCCTTGGGGCAACTGCCGCGGCCGCGAAAGACCCAGCCAAGGTCCAGTTACTCGCCAAGAAAGAAGACTTGGAACAACAGATCGACAAGCTCAAATACGAGAAAGCCGCCATCCCGCCAGACGAGTATAAGAAGCAGATCGGCGCGCTGCTGCTGAAACTCGCGCAGACACAGCAGGAGATCGACAAATGAGCCGGCCAGACAATTGGAGGGCGGGCAATCTTGCCCGCAGCCGGCTTTCAGCCGGCCTCTCAAACCTCTTGCTGGTGGCGCTGTCCATTACTGCCGCCCTGCCTGCGCAAACCCTCGATCAAGCCGAATCACTCTGGAGACAGCATCGGTACGAGGAGTCGAAGGCCGTATTTGAGGCTTTGATCAAAGCGCATCCCCGGAACGCTGAATACCGCGTCCGCTTTGGCCGGTTGTTTTTGGAGCGCTTTAACGCGCCCGAAGCCTCCAAGCTTTTCAACGAAGCTCTGGAAATTCAACCGAAGCGCGCGGACGCTTTCCTAGGTATGGCTCTGGTCGCGGCCGATGGCTTCGAAGCGCAGGCTTCGTACTTCGCACACAAGGCGCTGGAGGCCGATCCCCACATGCTGGAGGCGCAAGAACTGCTCGCGCGCCTGGCCCTCGAGGACAACAATCCGGCCAAGGCCGCCGAAGAAGCCCACAAGGCTCTCGAAATGTCGGCGCAATCCACGCAGGCCAAAGCCATCCTCGCCACCATCGACTGGCTCAACGACAAGCCCGTCACTCCGTGGGATACGCACGACGGCGCCGCTTACGAAACCGCCGCCCGCATCTTCGTTTTGAATCGCCGCTATGAAGAGGGCATTCTGCTCTTTCGCAAAGCCATCGCGGCGCGGCCCGACTTGTGGAGCGCGCACTCGCAGTTGGGCATCAACCTGATGCGTCTCGGCCGCGAGGATGAAGCCCGTACCGAGCTGGAGCTATGTTACGAGAACCAATACCGGGATGCCGCCACCGTCAACACGCTCCGGTTGATGGATAGCTACAAGAACTTCACTACTTACAAGACTGACAGAACCGTCTTGCGCCTTCACAAGAAAGAAGCCGAGCTGCTGCATCCTTACTTCGAAGCGGAGATGCTGCGTGCGCTGAACACCTACGACAAGAAGTACGGTTTCCATCTAGATAAGCCCGTCCAAGTGGAAGTCTATCCCGATCATGAAGACTTCGCCGTCCGGACCATGGGCATGCCCGGCTTGGGCGCGCTGGGTGTGACTTTCGGCTATGTGGTGGCTATGGACAGTCCCTCGGGCCGCCCGCCTGGAACATTTCACTGGGCCAGCACCATGTGGCACGAACTTAGTCACGTTTATGTCCTGAACATGACTAACTTTCGCGTGCCCCGCTGGTTTACCGAAGGGCTGGCGGTGCACGAAGAGACCGCTGTATCGCCCGAATGGGGCGACCGTCTCGACCCGCACGTCATCATGGCTATCAAGGACCACAAGCTCCTACCCGTCGCGGAATTGGACCGCGGCTTTGTGCGCCCCGAGTATCCCACTCAGGTCGTGGTGTCCTACTTCGAGGCGGGCCGCATGTGCGACTATATCGACCGCGAGTGGGGTTGGCCCAAGCTGTTGGCTATGATTCACGACTTCGCCGGCGGCGCTTCCACTCCCGAGGCGATCGAGAAAGAGCTCGGCATCAAGCCGGAGGAATTCGACAAGCGCTTTATGACGGCGCTCACCGCCGAAACAAAGAAGACCGTGGATGGTTTCGACAAGTGGCGTGACCAATTGAAGGAGGTCGCGACCGAATACAAGGCTCACGATTACGAAGACGTGATTCGCGATGCATCCGGCATTCGCGATACATATCCCGACTATGTCGAGGCCGGCAATGTTTATCAGTTTCTGGCCGACGGCTACCTCGCAAAGGGCGACAAAAAGGCCGCCATCGCCGAACTCGATCGCTATGCCAAAGAAGGCGGCCGCAGCCCTGATACACTGAAACAATTGGCCACCCTCCTCGAAGAGGCCGGCAATCGGAAGGAAGCCGCCGAAGTGCTCGACCGGCTCAATTATATTTATCCCATCGACGAGGATCTGCACCGCCGCCTCGGCGACTTGTGGCTCAGTCTGGGAAACACAGCCGGCGCGATTCGCGAGTATCAAGCGGTGCTGGCCAAGGCGCCCACCGATCCGGCGGCGTCGCACTTCAACTTGGCCAAGGCTTACCGCACGGCCAATCGCCCAGACGCCGCCAAAGACGAATTGTTGCTCTCGCTGGAGGCCGCCCCCGGATTCCGGCCCGCGCAGAAAATGCTGCTGGAGTTATCCAAATAACCATATGTCAACCACTGTGACACCCCAGTTAGAACCCGATGTCTTGCGCGGCCGAATCGGCCGCTTCCGGGAGGTGCAAGCGGAAATTGTGCGCCAGGTCCGGCGCGTCATCGTCGGACAGGAAGAGGTGCTCGATCAGGTGATGATCGCCCTGTTTGTCGGCGGCCATTGTCTCATCACCGGCCTGCCCGGCACCGCCAAGACGCTGCTGGTCCGCACCATGGCGCAGACGCTGGGACTGCTGTTCAAGCGCATTCAGTTCACGCCTGACCTGATGCCGTCCGACATCACCGGCACGGACATCATCGAGGAAGATCCCACCACCGGCCATCGCACCTGGACCTTCGTGAAAGGTCCCATCTTCGCCAATGTCCTGCTCGCGGATGAAATCAACCGCACACCGCCCAAAACGCAATCGGCGTTGCTGGAGGCCATGCAGGAACTGGCGTGCACCGTGCGCGGCAATAACTACAAGCTGCCCGCGCCATTCTTTGTGTTGGCCACCCAGAACCCCATAGAATTGGAAGGCACTTATCCGCTGCCCGAAGCGCAATTGGATCGGTTCCTATTCAACACGGTGCTCGGCTATCTGAGCGCGAACGAAGAGATGCAAGTCGTCGATCTAACCACCACCACACACATCGCACAAGCCGACCCGGTGACCACAGCCGAAGAGATCCTGGACTTCCAGCAACTGGTGCGCATGGTGCCCATCGGCGAATCGGTCGCGCGGTATGCCATCGACCTGGTGCGCGCCAGCCGCAGCAGTGACGAAAGCGCTCCGGACTTCGTCAAGAAGTATGTAAACTACGGCGCCAGCGTGCGCGCCGCCCAGTTCCTGGTGCTGGCCGCCAAAGCCAGGGCGCTCATGAAGGCGCGCTATCATGTGACTTACGAAGACATCCGGGCGCTATACATCCCAGTCCTGCGCCACCGTATCCTGCTGAACTTCCACGCGGAATCCGACCGGCTGAAGCAAGACGATATACTGCAGCGCTTGCTCGAATACAAAGGAGCGCCGAAAGAATGAGGGTGCAGAAGGCAGAAGACAGGAGTCAGGAGTCAGGAGACAGAAGTCAGGAGTCAGGAGTCAGAATTCCTCTTTGAACTGAATGCTACAGCGCTTCCTAGACCCCGCGACGCTGGCCTCCATCTCCGGTCTCGACTTAGTGGCTAAGACCGTGGTGGATGGTTTCATCGCGGGCTTGCACCGCTCACCGGACTACGGCTTCAGCCAGGAGTTCGCCGAGTACCGCGCCTACACTCCAGGGGACGATCTGCGGCGCGTGGATTGGAACGTCTTCGCGCGCAGCGAGCGCCTCTATATCAAGCGCTACCGCGGCGAAACCAATACCCAGTTGCTCATCCTGCTGGATGCCAGCGCGTCGATGTCCTACGGCTCGCACGCCGTCAACAAACTGGATTACGCGCGTTTTCTGGCCGCCTCGCTCTGCTATCTGGCGCACGCCCAACGCGATGCCGCCGGCCTGATCGTCTTTGATGAAAATGTGCAGAACTACGTGGCGCCTTCCGCCCGCCAGGGCCAGTTGTTCCGGCTGCTGCACGCCATTGAGAAGGCCCAGCCCGGCACCCGCACGGACTTTGCCAAACCTTTCGTACACTTCCTGGACTTCACCCGCCGTCGCGGCTTGGTGGTCGTGATCTCGGATTACTACGAGCGCCCCGATGTAATCGTGAAGACCGTCGAACCGCTGCGCTTTCGTGGCAACGAAGTGATTCTATTCCATGTCCTCGATCCGCAGGAGATTGCACCTAAGTTCAGCGCGCCGGTGCTGCTCACCGACATGGAGACCAGCGGCACCCTGGAAGTCTCTCCCGAATACGCGCGCGGCGAATACCGCCATAAGATCGACGCGCACATACAAGCCCTGCGCGATCAAGCCAAAGGCGCGGGCCTGGATTATTTCCTGATGGACACCGGACGGCCTCTCGACGAGGGTTTGCGCGAGTATCTGGGCGTGCGCCAGGGGAGGATGTAAGTGGGTCTCTTGACGCCTCTGGCGTTGGCGGGACTTGTGGCGGTGGGTTTGCCGGTTTGGCTGCACTTGCTCCGGAAACACAAGACCACTCCCCTGCCCTTCGCCTCGCTGATGTTCTTCGAGCGCCGCACCCAAAGTTCCATTAAGCATCGCCGCTTGCAGTATCTGCTGCTGTTGGCTTTGCGCGCCGCTGTCATCGCACTGCTGGCCTTCGCCTTCGCGCGCCCCTTCCTGCATTCGCGCCTGGCGGCGTTGGCGGGCGGTCCCAAACTGACCGTCCTCGCCATTGATAATTCCTTCAGCATGCGGGATGGCGATCGCCTCGCACGCACCAAGCGGGAAGCCGCCGACGTCGCTTCGAAACTCCGCGACCAGGACAAACTGCAGGTGCTGGCCTTCGGTTCGCAGGTGCATGTGATGGGCGATTCGGCCGCCGCGATCCAAACCATCCAGCCTACCGACACGCGCAGTTCGTACGCGGAACTTTCCCGCGCGCTGCGGTCGATTGCGCAATCGTCTCGCCTGCCGGTCGAAGCGCACCTGTTTTCCGACATGCAGAAATCGTCACTGCCCGCCAACTTCGCCGACTTGCGCCTGGGCGAAAGCGTCCGTTTGATCGCACATCCGGTGGCGGACCGCCGCGCCGCTAACTTCGCCGTCGAAAGCGTGAACGCGCCGCGCAGAGTCTATGGCTCCGGTAAGGCGCGCGTCGAGGCCACTATCGCGGGCTATGGAACCGATCAGGTGAAGCGCCGCGTCTCGCTGGTGCTGAACGGCCGCGAGATCGATAGCAAGACTGTCGACGTCCCCGCGGGTGGGCGTGCCGCCGCCGAATTCCTGCCTGCGGATCTGCCCTTCGGCCTGAATCGCGGCGAGGTTCGCATCGATTCCGGCGACAACCTGCCCGACGACGATCGCTTCTATTTCTCGGTGGAACGCGCCGAAGCGCGCCGTGTGCTGTTCGTTCACGAAGGGCGCAATCAGCGCGACGCGCTGTACTTCCGCACTGCCCTGGAAGCCGCCGCCGAATCGGCCTATGCGCTCGATGCCGTGCCCGTGGAGCAGAGCGGCAATCTCGATCTGCACAAGTATGCGTTCGTGGTGCTGTCGGATGTAGGGTCGCTGCCCGCCAGCTTCGAAACCGCGTTGCGCGATTACGTGCGCGCCGGTGGATCGCTGCTGGTGGCTTTGGGACGCGAGTCGGCCCTGCGCAATCGCGTGCCGGTTTTCGACGAGGCCGTCGTCGAGCCGCGTTATTACGGCCGCGATGGCGCCCTCTTCCAAAGCGCCGCCTGGCTGGATGCCGGCCACCCGTCGATTCATAATGCGCAACGCTGGGACGACGTGAAATTCTACCAAGCCGTGCGCGTGAATCCGGGTGCCGCGCGCGTAGCGGCACGCCTCGGCGACGATACGCCGCTGCTGCTCGACAAGCAGATTGGCGAAGGTCGTGCGCTGGTGTTCGCTTCCACCTTCGACAACATCTCGAACGATTTCCCGCTGCATGCTTCCTTCGTGCCGTTCATCGAACATACCGCGAACTATCTGGCGCGGCAGGAGGAAGGCCCGAGCAATTATCTGGTGGGATCGTATCTGGAATTGCGCCAGGCCAAGCAGCAGGGCGCGGCGGTAGAAGTGCTTGACCCAAAAGGCGAGCGCGCACTGACCCTCGACGAGGCCGCCCGCGCACAGAATATGCCGCTCACCATGGCCGGATTTTACGATGTGAAGCGCCCCAACGGACGTCATGAACTGGTAGCGGTGAATGCCGACCGCCATGAGTCCGACTTAGATATGATCTCGGCGGATACGCTGGCGCTGTGGCAAAATACGGCTCAGGGGCCGCAAAATGCAAATTCCGGAGGGGATGCGGAAGCGCCCAAGACAATGGAGTTTTGGTGGTACGTCCTGATCGCGGTTTTGGCGTTGGCGGTGGCGGAATCGTTGTTGGGCAACCGGCATTTGACCGTAGAGAACGCTACGGAATGACGGCTCGCGCAGCTCAACTTGTGCAGCTCATCCGGCTTGACGCAGTTCTGACGGTCAGATAATCTGAAGACGTATGGCAATAAAATCAACCACAACTCGAGAGCGGATCGGCCGCGTGGGCCAGCGGCGTCAGGTGGTCATTCCGCGCGAGATGCTCGAAACCCTGAACATCCGGGAGGGGGACTTTGTGGCGTTCGCCGAGCGGAAGAACGGCGTGCTCATCAAAGCCAAACGCTTGGTTGATCCCGACGACACTCTTACACCCGCCGAGGCGGAGGTCGTGCGGCGCGGCGAAGCGCAGCTCAAACGCGGCCAGTCGAAGCCCTGGCGCGACGTGAAACATGCGCTGGCGCGCTGAACTTTCCAACGATGCCCAAAGGCAGTTCGAACGTTTGCCTCGTAACGTGCGAGACCGCATCTTGCACGCGATTGATGAATTGGAAGCGAAGGACGATTCCAAATGGAGCAACATCAAGGCGCTGCAGGGGAAGGAGTGGAAGGGGCGATTTCGGAAGCGCGTCGGCCCGTACCGGATCATTTTCCGGAAGGTCCCCGATCGCGGCGTCGTGGAGATCTCGGCCATCCTCGTAAAATCGAAAGACACCTACCGGTGATGTTGGATGATGCGAGGTCGCTGGGCAGCGAGGAGGCGATTAGTCTCGGACAAAACGCAGGTGTCTGCGTGGGAAGCGCATGTGGCGATAGCAAGCCATCGGTTTTGAACCTCCGCGGACCGGCACGAGTCCGACCTGGATGCGATCTCCCCCGGTGATCACCTCAAAACCGGCGGACACGCTGGCGTTGTGGCAGAATTCGGCTCACGGCGCCAGTATGCGGAGCCTTCTTTCCCGGGATAGGTCGTTTTGCGGCACCGATGAGAACTGGCTCGTCAGCAAGGCCAAGCAACGCGTGGCCCCATTCGTCGCGAGTTTCCAGTCTGGAACAGGGAAACATACCACGAGGCGACGCAGTGAGTAGGCGATTCACTTTGACCGAGATCATTGCTTTGGGGCTGGCGACCTCCGTTCTAATAAGTGTGCTCAGCTTGCCGATCTGTTTGCTCGGGTAGGTTGTGAGGCACACCTAGATATTCTGAAGCTCTAGTCTATTGCTCTGGTGTCGCTAGGCCTACACGAGGCTGTCGAGAAGCTCGTCCTGCGTATGATTAGGTATCCCGCTCTGCGCGAGAATTCGTAAAGGTGGTGAAATGGCGGGCGCTCTGAGAATGACGTTAGATTTGGAAGTTGCCTAGCGACAACGAGTTTACCCGCATCCTTCAGTGGCCTGGATACCGTGTGTACCGGCAGGAAATCGACGAGAAGAACAAGACCTTAGATCTGTGGGTCCGGCGAAAGCGCGGCAACCGGAAACTGGAGTGTTCTGGCTGCGGGCGGAAGTTCACCGATGCCCACGACAGCCGAGAACGGGCGGTGCGGGACCTGCCCTGGAGCGTATTTCAAGCCACGGTACACATCGAAGTGTATCGGGTGAAATGCCCGGCGTGCGGCGTGCGGATCGAGAAGGTGCCGCCGCTGCCTAGCAAGGCCCCCTTCAGCAGGCGGTTTGAGGACGCGGTCGGCCAGGCGTGCGAGAGTGCTTCGGCGCGGCAGGTAGCGCGACGGATGGGACTATCGGAGAGCACCGTCCGAGCGATCGATCTGCGGTGTCTGGAGCGGTGGGATAGCAAGCGGAGGCAACCGCCGTTACGGCAGATGGGCATCGATGAAATCTACCGGGGCAAGAAAGACAAGTTTCTGACGGTGCCCTCCGTGCCAACATGGATGAGACAGATCTCGTGGTCGTAATTACTGAGCAGGGCGAGAATAGGAATCCATGTGAAGAGCGCCTGCGGTTCACCTTCCGCGTTGTCCGAACGCTGCAAACCTCCGATCCCCCGGCCTTAGTTCAGGCTTGGCTCACCGGGTTGAATCCCGAACTCGACGACCGTGTTCCTGTCCGCATGCTTCGGGATGGGGACCTGGAAAAGGTTGCTCCGGAGATTTTGGGCGCGGTGCGAGCCTTCCTGGCCGGAGGGTAGGTATCGCACTTACAGTCGAACCCGACGGACCGATCTATCGAGTGGCGCGCAGGCCTGATCCCTGGCAACCGCCCGATTGGGCGTTGGCGGGATCGGATGGAACTTTCGGAAGCCGCTTCGACGATCCGGAGGCCACCTATCGCGTTCTCGACGACTCTTGAATCAGCGCCAGTCCTGTGCACCATGCCAGATGTGCAGGATCTCGACAACCTCACTTGTGACGCGGTACACGACAACGTAAGGCGCGGAGACGAGTTCCCGGGTTCCTCTTAACTCTCCGGGCCGCCCGAGATGGGGAAAGGTTTCAAGCCTGTCGATGTCGTCTATGACAGCCTGAGCGACCTTAAGGGCGGCGGTTGGGTTTTCCTGTTGAATGTGCTGAACGATGCCTATGAGCTGGTCGGATGCCTCGGTAGTCCAGCGAATACGCATCACGACTGAAAAAGCCGGTTGATGCGGTTCTTCACCTCATCGTGTTCGACGAATTCACCACGCTCGGCGGCGGCAATGCCCTTCTGCACCCCGGCGATAAAGCGGGCTTGGTTTTCCAGCATGCGAGTGACTGCTTCTCTCACCAACTGCTCGGGGGGAGTGCCGTTATGGTTGGCGATCTGCGAAAGCTGAGCCTCTTGCTCGGGGGTGAAATGAACTTCCATACGTTCTTAGGGTAAACACGGCGTTCCCGTCTGTCAACATGGGGTCTATCCGTCGGTCCATTACAGCTCCAGTTTGGCCATGACCCGCAATCGGGGCTTTTCGAACGGTTCCAGACCGATCCTCAACAAGCGGCGCCGATCGATCCGGGAGACCGGCAGGCTGATCTGCGGTATCACAGGAGTGGTAATTTAAGAGTAGTGATGCGTGCGTGCAAATGACGGGAGGGGCGCTCATGAATCCATTAACCGGGCTAACCGATTATCTCCGCCGCGTCGAACGGCGCCTGCGCCTCCAAGCCTTCACCAAAGGCGCAGCCATCACCGCTGCGGCAGCCCTCGTCTTCACCGTACTGGCGGTCCTGCTGGCCAACGCCTTCGCCTTCTCCAACCCGAGCGTCGCGAGCGCCCGCGTGTTGCTCTTCGTAGCACTGGCCCTCGCGTTGGGCATCGGGCTGGTGGTCCCCGTGCTGCGCCTGAACCGGCGCAACGCCGCGCGCGAAACCGAGCGCAAATTCCCGGAGTTCCAAGAGCGCCTGCTCACCTTCACCGAGCGCGCCCACACCAACCCCGACGATCCGTTTCTGCCGCTGCTGGCCGCCGATACACTGGAAGTCACCCACCAGGCCGAACCGGCGCACGTGGCCGGACGCAATCGCATCCTCAGCTTCCTAGCCGGGGCCGCGGGTTCGCTTGCAGTGCTCATCTGGCTGGGCACCTCCGGCCCCGGATTCCTGGGTTACGGCACATCATTGCTCTGGGGAGGGCTGCCCAAAGGCGAGCTCGCGCCGTATTACGACGTATCCGTGCAGCCGGGCAACCGCACCGTGCGCCGCTTAGCCGATCAGTTGATCGGTGCGCAATTGAAAGGCTTTCAGGCGCAGCGCGTGCGCATGTTCGCCAAATATGCCAGTTCATCCAAATGGGAACAGGCCGACATGCGTCCGCAACTCAGCGGGACGGGCTATGAGTTCCTGATCGCCGGTGTGCCCGAGTCGCTCGATTACTACGTGGAGGCCGGTGGCGTCCGCTCCCAACAGTACCACCTGAAAGTGGTCGATCTGCCCGGCATCAAGAAACTCAAAGTCACATACCACTTTCCAGGCTGGACCGGGATGAAAGACAAAGTCGAAGATCCTGGCGGCGATCTGCGCGCCGTCGAAGGCACCGACGCCGACGTGGCCGTCGAAACGGATCGGCCGCTCGTCAACGGAGCGCTTCTCTTCGACGATGGCACTAAGGTACCGCTACGCTCCGGCGAAAACGGCCTGCGCATCGCCACCGTGCCCATCCGCAAGGACGGCATGTATCACATCGCCGCCATCGACCAGGGCGACGACGTGCGCCTGAGCCCGGATTATTTCATCGAAGCCGAGAAGGACGAGCCGCCCACCGTGCGCATCACCCGCCCGCAACGCGATGCGCGCGTGAATCCCATCGAAGAAGTGACCGTAACCGTGGAGGGCCAGGACGATTTCGGCCTGAACGAGTTGAGCCTGCACTATTCCGTCAACGGCGACGCCGAGAAAACCGTCTCGCTGCTGAAAGGCAAAGGGTCGAAGACCGCGTCCGGTTCCACCACGATTTCGTTGGAGGATTTCAAGCTCTCGCCGGGCGACCTGGTCAGCCTATATGCCACCTCGCGCGACGCGCACTCGATAGCCCGCACCGATATGTTGTTCGTGCAAGCGGAGCCTTTCGAGCGCCGCTATTCGCAGTCGCAGGAAGGCGGGATGGGCGGCGCGGCGGGCGATCAGGACGACAACAAGATCTCCGAACGCGAGAAGGAGATCATCGCCGCCACGTGGAACCAGATTAAGGATACATCCGGCGATAAAGCCGCGGCGGCCGAGAATGCCGGCTTCCTCTCCGGCGTACAATCGAAGCTGCGCGACCAGGCGCACTCGCTGTCCGATCGCATGAAGGCGCGCCAGTTGGGCGGTTCCAGCGAAGAGTTTAAGACCTTCACAGCCGATATGGACGAGGCCGTTAAGGCCATGGGGCCAGCGTCCGACAAGCTGCGCGGATCGCAATGGCAGAACGCGCTGGCGCCTGAGGAGAAGGCGTTGCAGCACTTGCTGCGCGCCGAGGCCGTGATGCGCGATATCAAGGTCGCTTTCGGCAATCGCGGGAGCGGCGGCGGGGGCGGCGGAAGCGGCGCGGATCGCGATCTCCAAAGCCTGTTCGATCTCGAGCTGGACACTGAAAAGAACCAGTACGAGAGCGGCCAGTCGTCCGCTTCCAAGGATCAACGGCAGCGCGCCATCGACGAAGCTCTGCAGAAGCTCGAACAGCTCGCGCGCCGCCAGCAGGAACTAGCCGAACAGCAGCGCCGCAACCAGCAGGTTTCCCAGCAGCGCTGGCAGCAGGAGATGTTGCGCCGCGAGGCCGAAGAGCTGCAGCGCAAAATGGAGCACCTTTCGCGCAACCAGCAGGGCCAGCCCCAGTCCGGGTCGCCGCAGTCGGGCCAGCCGCAATCCGGCCAGTCATCCAGCCAGAGCGGCCGGCAATCCAGCCAGAGCGGCCAAATGTCGTCCCAGCAATTGCAGCGCGCCATCGAGCAACTGCGCCAGGCCCAGCAGGATATGCGGCAATCCACTTCCAATCAGAGTGAGGCCGATTCGCGCCGCGCGGCCGATCGTTTGAAAGAGGCGCGCGACCTGCTCTCGGGTCTGCGCCAGCAACAAACCGCCGGCAGTGTGGACGATCTGGCACGTCAGGCCGAAGATCTGGCCAACCGCGAGCAGGAATCCAACGCCAAGATGCGCCGGGCTTTTGGCATGCCCGGCCAACAACAGGGACAGGGAGTCACACCGCAGCAAACCGAAGAATTAGCGCGCGAAAAAGAGCAGTTGGCCAACGACTACCAAAAGCTGGAGGCTGGCATGGGAACCGCCGCGCGCGATATGCGGGCCACCAACCGGCAATTGTCCAGCAAGCTGCGCGATGCGCTGGGGCAGGTGCAGCAAAACGAGATCAACAATCGCCTGCGATTAAGCGCCGACTGGCTGCGTACCGATAGGGGCCCGCAAGCCACCATGCGCGACGCCACCACCACGCAGGCGTTGAACAACCTCCGGGACCAGTTGCGCGAGATGCAGAAGTCGCTCGGTGAGGGCCAGCAGGGCGCCGGCGATAAGGATCGCCAGGCGCTCGAGCAGGCGCTCGCACAGGCCGAGAGCCTGCGCAAAGAAATGGAACGCGGCATGCGCGGCCAACGGCCGGGCCAGCAGACGGGCCAGCAGACGGGCCAGCAGAAAGGTACCCAGAGAGGTCAGGCGCAAGGCCAGGCTGGCGAACAGCCGGGCCAAGATCCTGGCCAGCAGCAAGGCCAATCGCAATCCGCACAAGCGGGCGAAGGTCAGCCCGGCCAGACCGGTCCGCGCGCCAATGGCCGCGAATACGGCTTGCTGCCGAGCCTGGGACCAACCTTCGGCGACGGCGGCGACTTCCTTCAGAACTACCGCCATACGCTGCGGGAGTTGGAGAACAATCCGCAAATCGGCAAAGATCTGCGCGACACCATCCAAAACCTGTACCGCCTCGACCCGCGCCTGTCGCCTGGCAATCCCGAATTGATGAATCGCATCGAGGCGCAGATGCTCACCGGAGTCGAGCAGATCGAACTCCAGTTGCGCCGCCAGCTTGACGACCAGGGTGGCGCCGTGCGCAGCGGTTCCGCTGAGCCAGTTCCGCAAGGCTACGCCGACGCCGTGGCCGAATACTTCCGGCGGCTCAGCAAGGAAAAGTAAGAGATTCATGAGCACCGGCCTCTGGACGCAGCCAGACGGCGCACCGCGGTCCGCGACGCATTGCAGCTCTAATCCGGCGAGGGCGTTTTAGATATTGGCGCCGGACCCGGATTCTTGGCGGACGAGATGGATGAGGCCGTCGGTCCCCATGGACAAGTCCACTGCATCGATATGAGCGAGCCTATGCTCAATATGGCGCGGAATCGCTGCGTGGGCAAGCCGTGGATGGAGTTTCAGCACGGCGCAGCGACGGATCTGCCTGTGGCGACGCTACTTTCGATGCCGCCATATCGATACAAGAACGAATTTATCGCGGACGTAGGGACGGCGCTTTCCGAGATGTACCGGATTCTCCGGCCGGGGGGACGCGCAGTTACGGTCTCCACCGATTGGGGCGCGATCGCCTGGCACGCTCCGGATCCCGCAACGGATGAACCGGGTGCTGGGCGTCACTGAAGAAGAGGCTGGCGCCTGGGTCGAAGACTTGCGGCAGACCGGCAAGCGCGGTGAGTATTTCTTCAGTCTGAATCAGTACCTCTACTTGGTTGCGAAACCTGAATCAGCAGCGGCTTAAGACGCCTCCTCGCTCCACCAGTTCTCCAGAATCAACGGCGCCTGTATCCGCTCGTAATCGCGAATATTATTCGTCACCAGAACCGCCGCGGTAGCCAGGGAATGCGCCGCGATCATCATATCCATTTCGCCAATAAGCTGGCCGGTGGTCGCAAGCTGATGCCGGATTTCCGCATAGAAATCCGACGCCTCCGCGTCCCAGGGCAGCGCCCGCACAATCTTCAGGAACTGGCGCACGCCGGCGTGCAGCCGGTGTCCGGGCGGAAGACGCTTCAGGCCGTAGAGCAATTCGGCCCGTGTCATCACCGATATGCTCAGCATGGACGGCTCGATGGACGACAATTTCTCTTGCAACCGCGACCCGCGGGCCTTGATGATATAGCTGGCCGTGTCCGTATCCAGCATGTACAGCATAAGTCAGGCCTCAGTAGTCAAAAATAGATCGCGCTCCCGCGGCGGGGCGTTCAGGGGGCGGTCGGACATGAACTCATCCGGCACTTCGATGGCGCGCATCATCTCAAAGAAATCCCGCCAAACCTTCGCGCCTGGCCGGTTCGACAGCACCAGGTCGCCCGTAATATCGTCACGCGTGACAAAAACTTGAACGCCCTCGAAACGAAACTCGACGGGCAAACGCACCGCCTGGCTGGCGCCGTTCTTGAACAGCTTTGCAACTCGCGTCTGAATCATCGTCCGAAACCCTCCTCAATCTATATCCAAGTATATATCGCCCTCCCGGCCTCGTCAACCCCCTTGCATCCTTTTCTTATTCATGCTAATCTCTATAGGCAATAGGGGAATTGTTATGGCTACCCTGATCGAAGATACACTCAGCATCCGCGAGGACTTTGAACTCCAGCACGACCGTCTGGTCCGCGAAGAAATCGAAGCCTTCCGCCTCAAGGCTAACGCCTTCGTGGCCGGCGAAATTCCGGAAGACGAATTCCGCCCGTTCCGCCTCAAACACGGCATCTACGGGCAACGCCAACCCGGCGTCCAGATGGTGCGCTGCAAAGTTCCCGGCGGCCTGATGACCGCCGACCAGATGGAGCAACTGGCGCGCATCAGCGAAAAATTCGCCGGCGGCAAGGGCCACATCACCACCCGCCAGAACATGCAGTATCACTTCGTGCCGCTATCTCAAGTGCCCGACCTCATGCACATGCTGGCCGATGTCGCACTCACCAATCGGGAAGCTTGCTACAACACGGTGCGCAACGTCACCACCTGCGCGCTGGCCGGGCTGAGCCGCGACGAAGTCTTCGACGTGCGGCCCTACGCTCAGCGCATCGCCTACGCGTTTCTGCGCAAGGATCTAACCGGCAATCTGCCGCGCAAGTTCAAGATCGCCTTCGATGGCTGCCGCAACAACGACTGCATCGCCGGCGCCATCAACGATATCGGCCTGCGCGCCGTCGTGCGCGATGGCCGCCGCGGATTCCGCGTGGTCATTGGCGGCGGGCTGGGACCGCTGCCCACCGAAGCCCAACTGCTCGACGAGTTCCTGCCCGAAGATCGCCTGATGAACCGTTGCGAAGCCGTGGTGCGCGTGTTCAACAAATACGGTAACCGCCAGAACCGCAATAAGGCGCGCATGAAGTTCGTGCTGCGCGAGCGCGGCATCGACTGGCTGCGCGAGCAGATCGAGCGCGAGTACACCGATATCCTGGAAAATGGCGGCATTGCCTGGCCCGAACTGGTGCCGGAAGGCTTCGGCGGATATACGTCGCACCCGCCGCCGCTGGGCCAAGGCGCGCTGCTGCCGGTCATTCGCACCAACGGTACGGGCGATCCGCAATACGACCGGTGGCTCGAAACCAACATCGTCGAGCAGAAGCAGCCCGGCTACGCCACGGTCGTGGTGCGTGTGGATCAGGGCAACCTGACCAGCGCCCAAATGCACGGCCTCGCCCGCCTTGCCCAGGACGCCGCCGACGGCCTGCTGCGCCTCGGCATCGACCAGAACATCCTGCTGGGATTCGTGCCGCTGGGCAGGTTGCGCGGACTGCATGCGGCCCTGCGCGCGCTGGGCCTCGGCGAAGAAGGCGCGCGCGAGATTAGCGATGTCGTTACTTGCCCCGGAGCTTACTCTTGCAACTTGGCGCTTACTAAGTCCATGAACCTTGGCGCCGCGCTGCAACAGGTCGTACGCCACTATGACGACCCGCAAGCGCGCAAACTATCCATTAAGGTAAGCGGCTGCCCGAACTCCTGCGGCCACCATTGGACCGCCGATTTCGGCTTTTACGGCAACGCCCGCAAGATCGATGGCCGCGAGATTCCGTATTACCAGATGCTTCTCGGCGGCGGCTTCGACGAGCAAGGCATCATGCGCTTCGGACTGGCCGTGCAGAGCGTCCCGGCGCGCCTCGCGCCCGAGGCCGTTTCGCGCGTGCTGGATCACTACCTGGCGAATCGCGCGCCCAGAGAGACCTTCCGCCAATATGTGATGCGACAAAAGGTCGAAACCTTCCGCGGCCTCACCAACGACCTCGCCAAGCCCGCGGAGTTATACCCGGAGATCTATCAGGATTGGGGCGACGACGCGGCCTTCTCGTTGCAGCTTGGCCGCGGAGAATGCGCCGTCTGAATTTCTGATCAGTGTTCCGACAGGATCGCCTGGATATTGGCGTCCACATCGCCTTTGTCCACCAGTCCCTCTTTATAGGCGGCCGCCAGCCTGCCATCCCGGTCGATGAGGAACGTGTCGGGCAGGCTCCCGATTCCATAGCGCTTCGCCGTGGCATCGTCCCCCAGCAACATCCTGTAAGGCACATGCGTTTCGGCCAGGAATGGCTTCACGACACTCCATCCGCCTTCGTCCATGGACACGCCGACGACGGCCAGCCCCTTCGCGTGGTGCTTCTGTTCGAACTCCGAGAACCATGGAATTTCCAGTTTGCACCCGTGACACCAGGTGGCCCAGAAATCCAGCAGTACCACTTTGCCCCGGAAATCGTTGAGCGTGACGGTTTTGCCGGAACTGTCTTTGAGCGCGAAGGCAGGGGCTGGCTTACGGTCCCTTGCGGGTTGAAGAGCGGCGCGCACGACCGGCTGGCCGGCAGTCACGGCGACGCTGCCCAAAGCGAAAAAGACGATACGCGGTAAGGGGGTTCTCATATTTTGTTCTCCTTGAATCGCATTCCTGCCGACATAAGTCCGAATTGCCAAATAATCGCCACGAATGGCAGTAGCCGGGGCGTCCACGCCAGCCGTCCATCCATGGCTCCGCCGCCGCTCCAGGCCGCAAATGCGAGGTTCGACCGGCCGTCTTCCACTTGCATGATGAGCGTCAGCGCTATGATCGCCGCTGCCAACCACAAGGCGGTGCCGGTCGAGAACGCGCCACGGCGGACACCCCGCCGCGCTCCCCAAAGAAACGGGATCAGAAAAAGAATGGCTGGGGGCAGAAACCAAAACAACATCCCGTCAAGCCGGCCTGACGCCAGCGCCTGCAACACTGCGAAGCAGAACCACGCCAGGGGGATGAGCAGCGCCGGATGAGCCCAAAGAGTTCGCCGCGACAACGAACCGAACACGAAACCGCCGCTCCACGCCCAGGCAATCGCCAGAATAGAGAAGCAGGCGAGCCTGACGACGTCGTCGGTAAGGGTCAGACCAACCTCGTAACGAACTCCGTAGATCCGGATAGTGCGGAACTGCCAGCCGATCCAGGCGATCCCGCTTCCGCCGGAAAGCACGGGCGCAATCAGCCCAACGGGAGCTACCCACGGCCGCCAGTCCTTCCACAATGCAGCCTGCCGCCGCACAACCAAGCCGATCACATCGCGCAGCGCCCGCCCGGCACTCTCGCCCGACTCCGCAAAATCCCCGCGCACGGCGTCGCGCTCGTCTGGCTCCAGAGTTCGGCACAGGATGTCCACCAGCCACCAGCAGACTCGGTTCATGGCCGCACCCCGGCTCGATGCGCCTCCCACGCCACACCACGGCTGGCACGCGTCACGGCGCTGTAGAATTCACTCGCGGCCTGAATACCTTTGGCCGTCACACGGACCATACGCTTGGGCCGGCCGCCGCGTTGCGGGGTCGGGTCGCCCATCCGGGTCTTGACGAAGCCCTTTGCCTCCAGACGATCCAATGTCGTGTAAAGCGCTCCAATGGAGCATCGGCGGCCGGTGGCGCCCTCAATCTCCTGCCGCATGGCGGCGCCGTAAGCGTCCTCGCCCAAGCGCGCGGCCGCGGTAAGCAGCAGATATTCGAACTCGCCCAGCATGATTATTATCACATTGTGGTACTAATCAGGGCGCGTGTCAAGACCTGATACAGTGTACGAGGATTCGATGCCCGCCCGGGACGAAATTGCGGAGCTCCAAGACCGCGGCTTTTGCGTTCTTAAAGCGCATCTCGCCCCGCTTCCGATTGAGAAATGCCGGAGCGCCTTTTGGCCCGTGCTGCTGGACCATCTGGAAAAAAATTGCGGACAGCCCAATCGCGGCGAGCATCGGCACTTTCTACCGATGCCTTTCGATCCGCCATGTTTTGCCCCCGATTTCTTCTTCGACCCCGGGATCCTTGGCATTGTACGAGGCGTCATGGATGACCGCGTGGTAGCCGATCAATGGGGTTGCGATGTGCCGCTCGCCGGCTCACAGCATCAACAACCGCATGTCGACTATCAGCGCCCATTGTTTGCCGAAGCTCCGGATTTGGCTTTGCCCGCTTACATGCTTGCGGTCAGCTTCGGTCTGATCGATATATCGCCCGCGCACGGTCCCATTGAGATCGCCCCCGGTACTCACCGAATGCCACGCAGCGAAGCTCTACGCTCAGTAGCAACTGGGGAGATTGTCTTGCAGCCGGTGATACTCGACATAGGCGATGTGTTGATCCGCCATCCCTGGACCCTGCATCGCGGTACGCCCAATGTGACAGATACACCGCGCCCTCTACTCACGATTCGTTACGTGCGCCGCTGGTATGCCGATTACAGCCGCGACGTGAATTCGATTCCACTCGCGGTGTGGCAGTCGCTCACACCGGAGCAGCGGGAAGTCATGCGGTTTCCTCACTCATAGCGCAACGCGACCATAGGATCTACGCGTGTGGCGCGCCGTGCCGGCACATAACACGCCGCCAACGCCACCACGCAGAACAAAATCGCCGCCGCGAAGAAAGTTAGCGAATCGGTTGGCTGCACCTCGAAAAGCAGGCTGGCCATGGATCTCGTCAACGCCCAGGCGCAGGCAAATCCCAATGCAATGCCCGTCAGCGCCAGCATCGAGCCTTGCTTCAAGACCAAGCGCATTACACTGCCGCGTTGCGCGCCCAACGCCATCCGAATCCCGATCTCGGGGGTTCGCCGCTGCACCGAATAAGCCATCAATGCATACAACCCTACCAGCGACAAGAAGAGTGCCACGCCTCCAAAAGCCGTCAGCAGAAGCGTCTGAAACCGGCGGTCCCCGGTATCCTCGGAAACCAACTGGCTCATGGTGCGCACATCGGCCACCGCCACTGCCGGGTCGAGACTTCGCACCATGGCGCGCATATCCGATGCCAGGCGATCCGGCGGGAGGCTGGTGCGTGCCACTACCGAAACCGAGTTGGCGCCGGTTTGCCAAAGGGGCCTGTAGATCTGCATGGGCGGCGTGGTTTCGAGGCCAGCCTGCCGCACGTCGCCGACAACCCCCACGATCGTCAACCAGGAATTGTCGGGACCGTAGCGGCACCGCTTCCCCACCGCGGCCCGATCCGGAAAGTAATTCCTGGCGAAACTGCGGCTCACAATCGCCACCGGCGAACGGCCGCCCGCGTCGTCGTCGCGGAAGGCTCTGCCGCCGAGCAACGGTATGCCCATGGCCGCAAAATAGCGAGGTGTGATCGAGCGATCTTCAAAGATGATCTTCTGATCGAA
>JBEKTJ010000203.1:0-18765 GCA_049516155.1 Bryobacteraceae bacterium | reverse complement strand
GCGTTAATCCTCCAGGACTGGGGGCGGCTGGAAGAGGCCATGGCGTTGCATAAGAAGCAGGAGGCGCTGTGCGTGGAACTCGGCGACAAAGATAGTCTCCAGATTGGTTACGGCAACCAGGCACTGATCCTCCGACGCTGGGGGCGGCTCGACGAGGCCATGGCGCTGCACAAGAAGGAGGAGGATCTCTGCCTGGAGCTGGGCAACAAGGATGGGTTGCAGGCCAGCTACTGTAATCAAGCTCTGACCCTGGGAGCCCGGGGGCGGCCGGAGGAGGCGATGGCCCTGCTCGAAAAGCAGGAACTAATCTGCATGGAGTTGGGCCTGCGGCTCAGCCTCGGCTACTGCTATTGGATCTGGGGGCTGGTGGCGCGGGCACAGGGCGACCGGACCATGGGACGTGCGAAGCTCCAGGCGGCTCTCGATATTTTCACTGAGTTGAAGACGCCGCGCGAGCGCGATAAGGTGGCAGCCGAGTTGGCGAAGACTGGGGACGAATGATTCAGCGCGAAGAGTGGAAATTCTCGGCGAGCAGTCCCTCAACCGTTGAAGTAACCTCGCGCTCAGCATCCGCGCGCAACTCGCCGCTGGCGTGGCCGGGGAAACCGGCATGCACGGCGCGGACGCGTCCATCGCGGCCTAGGATGAACGTAGTCGGCCAGCAGTTCAGATTGACTCCCTGCGGCAACTTGGCGTTTAACTCGCTTTGCTCGCCCGCCAGCAGAACGGTGTACTCGATGCCATACTGGGCGATAAAGGCCCGCAACCGCGCGGGATTCTTCAACTGTTCTGGCTCTTCAAACGATAGGGCCACGATCTGCAGGCCTTCGCCGCGGTATTTGCGGTAAAGCGCCGCCAGGAAGGGCGCTTCGTCGTGGCAGTTCGGACACCAGCTTCCCATGATGCTGACGATCACGACTTTGCCCTCGAAACGCGGATCGTCGTTCGAAACCAGGTGTCCGTTCAGGTCCGGGAAGCTGAAGCGGAACGGCTCGGCCGGATCCTTCACGCTGGTCTGCCGCGATGGGTCCGTCGGCCCCGGGAGACCCTTGGCGCGCGCCATGGCGGGGCGCGTGGCGACCAGATCGTTCTTGCCTCGGCCATCGGCCAGGGTCAATGCCAGGGTCCCATCGGCGGCGGGCGTCAACGTCAGCAGGGCCGGCCGCGCGCCGGAGAAATGGCTCAGCACGAATTTGCCATCGCGGTAGCTGCCGGTGAGCGCTCCGGTATCGCCGTCCACGCGCAGGATAGCTGCCGACACGTCCGCGCCGGATTGCCGCACGATCAACCGCCAGGCGGATTCCCCTTTCGGGCTCTTGACCGCGATCTCCCAAAGGCCGTCGATCGAGGGTGCGGCGGCGTCAGGCTGGGGTTGCGCGACGTAGGGCTTGGCTTTGAAGGGGTAGCTCCGGCGCGCGGATGCGTATTCGCCCTGCAGCACTCCATCCTTCAGGGTGGCGCGCAATTCGGTCGCGTAATGGGCGAAGTTCAGAACCAGCGTTCCATTTTCCAGGTGGCCGCTGGTTGAGGGGACCTTGTCGTCGCCATTGAAGAAGCAGCCCTGGATGCCGGAGCCTTCGCCCGAGAACTCCATACGAAACGGGATTTCCAGGTCGTTGACGGTGACGGTCGCGCTCCACAGACCGGAGAGCGACTGCGCCATGGCGGCCTGCGCTAGCACGAAAACGGCGAGAATCGGATATTTGGTCATGGAATTCTCTTTCAGGCCGAGGCAGACCTGGAGGTCCGCTCTACTCTGACCATGGGGCCGCCGGGCGCCAGTTCGCTGCCTTCCACTTTGGACTTGAAGATGGGCCACAGGAGCTGCGCGTACCACTCGTCGCCCTCGTAATGCGAGATTCCGTAGGAGGTTGGGTATCGCCGCGAGATATGCGCCGTGCCGAAGATCACGTCCCAAAGGAAAAACATGTTTCCGAAATTGCCTTTGTAGTAGCCCACGCCGTCGTCGGCGGTATCGGCATGGTGCGCCTGGTGGGTGGCCGGGGTGGAGATGAAGCGCTCCAGCACCCAGGCCAGCGGATGGAGGAACCTATGTTCGTAGAGGGGGCGGTCCCACGGGATGCTGGAATGCGCCCCCGCCACGATCCCGCTCTTCAGGGCCAGGACGAAGATGGCCGGCACGCCCAAGCCGAAGTAGGTGAGCGCAGACGTCAGATACATCTGCGAGAAGAATATGGTGTAGATCAGGTTCTGCCGGTTCGACATGGCCATGCCCATATAGGGCGCCGAATGGTGCGTGCGATGGAAGCGCCACAGCCAGGGAATCTCGTGGTGCAGCCGGTGATACCAATACTGGGTCAGATCGTCGGCGACGCAGATGATCGCGAAGCCCCACAGGAACGGAACCCAATCGAATGCGTTCCGCATGCCCGGCAGCAGCAGTGGCAGCAGCTTCAGCCCGAAGTACGCGGTGAGCGGCTTTACGACCAGGTATGGCAGCGCGAACGACGCCATGTCGAGCCACTTCTCGTTGCGCGTCCAGTGGTTTTCGTAGAGGCCCAGCGAGAACTCTACGACGCCCAGCAGAAACACGCAGATGCCCAGGCCCCAGGCGTTGAAGCTGGTGAGCGTTTGTTCCAAGACTGTCGTGTGAGGGGAGGCGCTTCCTAGCGGTTTCGGGCCGACGATGGAGAGGGCCAGAAGCATCAGCAGCACCGGCGCGGCGTATATCAATATGCTGAGCAGGGCGTTGCGGATCAGCCTTTGCCGGACATGCGCGTCGAGTTTCACAGCTTCTCCAAGTTCAAGGCTCATTTTGGATTCACGGTATGCACCAGAACTTTGTGGCTGATGTGCAGCGTTCCGGCCAGAATTCCCAAAGGGACCAGGACGAGCAACACACCCACCAGGATTTTCTTGGCCAGGAGAGCGAGGTCCGCGCGGGTCATCCCAGTAAGTATATAGATTTTGTGGACGATTGGCAAATTCTAGCGAACGTCTTTCCAGTTCCACCACTTCAGCAGTTCCGGGTCGTGCTTGGCCTCCGAAGCGAAGTAGACGGCGCACCGGAATACGTAGAGAACGCACCGATCCACATGATGGCCCACATGGTGGGTTAGATCGGCGTAGAGGGATTCCGGATTGCGGCCTCGCAGCTCCTCCACTTCCCGGATGCCCAGCCGGTTGAGGTCCGCGGCGATGGACGGCCCGACTCCGGGGATTTGAAGAAGATTGGATTGGACAGGCCGCGAGGCCTGTCCTACTTGTCGGACCATACGGATAGCTCATTGCCGGCCGGATCGGTGAAGTGAAACCGCCGTCCGCCAGGGAAGGAAAAGATCTCCTTGACGATTGCGCCGCCAGCCGCCGCCACCCTCGTCTGCGTGCCGGCGAGATCGGCTGAATAGAGCACCACCAGCGGCCCGCCGGTCGCAACAGTATCCTTCTTGTAGAAACCGCCCGCGAGGCGGCCGTCTTCAAAGCTGGTATAGTCCGGGCCGTAGTCGGTAAATTTCCAGCCGAAGAGGCCCGTATAGAAAGCCTTCGTTTTGGCGATGTCCAGGGCGGGGAACTCGACGTAGTCGACCCGGCCTTCGTTCGATTGAGTATCCATGTTCCGAGTATGCCCCAGGCCTCCTGACAGCGTTGTGTCAGGATAGTTGAAGATGCGGCGCGCCGATCGTCTATTCCGGATCGTCCAACACTTGCGGGGGCGGCGCCTGACCACCGCGGCGCAGCTTGCGGGCTGGCTCGAAGTATCCGAACGGACGGTTTATCGGGACATCCGCGATCTTTCCATTTCAGGCGTCCCCGTGGAGGGAGAGGCGGGCGTGGGATACCGGTTGCGGCCGGGATTCGATCTGCCGGCGATCATGTTTACGATGGACGAAGTCGAGGCGCTGGTGGCGGGCGCGCGCATGATAGAAGCGTGGGGCGGGCCCGATTTGGGACGCCACGCGCGGTCGGCGCTCTCCAAAATCGCGCTGGCGTTGCCGGCGGCCCGGCGGGAAGAGATTGAGCGCACCAGGCTGTTCGCTCCTGGATTTCTGGTGCCGAAGGGCGCGGCTGCCGGACTGGAGACGGTGCGCCAGGCGATCCTGCAGCGGCGCAAGCTGCACATCGAATACGTGGACGGGTCGAATCGCACGTCGGCGCGGACGGTCGACCCGCTGGCGCTCAATTTTTGGGGCACGACATGGTCGGTAGCGGCGTGGTGTGAATCGCGAGAAGATTTCCGTGTCTTCCGGCTGGACCGGATTCGCAGTCTGCAAATGGGTGGGGAGAAATTCGATGAAGTCCCCGGCCGGACGCTCGCGGATTTTGTCGAAAGCGTCGGCCGGGAGGGGGAATGAGAGTGGGGCAGGCTCTCAGCCTGCGGCGGCCTCCCAGGCCGCTCCCTTCGCGCCAATGTGGGCGGTCCCCCCCTCAAGCGTTAACTTAGGGTTCGGGGCTTGAGGACGATGCCAACTGCCTTGAGCGCGGAATCTGGCCCAACAGAGCGGGCAGAAGTCCGAGACGGCGACTACACCGTCAAGCGGGAGCACTCGCTATCCAGTTCGCAAGGGAAAATCATTCCTCATGTTCCCGTTCGGTGCCACTATTTTGTCTTGACCCGTCCTCGCCGAGGAAGGAAGTGCACCTCCGGCGGAGCTTCAAGAGCAAGTTTGCGCTACAATCTAACAGAGTACTGTTTCAAACACTTCCGGCTGATCTCGTGATCAGGAGGTCCCAATGCCGCCGAAAAAAAGGGCGGCTGCCGCAGTCCCAAAACCGCCAGCATCCAAGTCTCCGAAATTTCCTCGCGTAACCCTTGAAAAAGCTCTACAGATTCCTTACGCCATCAAGGACAAGAACGGTGGAAATCCTTGGGAACCGGAGGAGATCCGCAAAGCTGTTGGAGCCAGTCAGGGTAATAGCTGGTACGCCCATACGGCAGCGTCACGTGACTACGGGCTGACTATCGGCACGAGGGAGACACCGCATGTATCACTGGCTGAACTGGGGCGGGAAATCGTCTATGCGCCTGATCCAGGTGCTGAAATGGTGCTTAAGACACAAGCGTTCCTCAATATCGACATCTTCAAGCGAGTTCTCGAATATTACAAGGGAAGCAATCTTCCCGAAATGAAGTATTTGGGAAACGTCCTGGCTAAGCAATTCGGCCTGGATCCAGATACGCACGAGGAGTTCGCCAGGACATTCCGGGAAAACTGTCAATACTTGGGAATCACGTCGGGAGTCCCGCAACCTACGGACGGTGAAGGAGACGAACCTTCAGGGCCTGCGCCGGGAACCGTCACTTTGGCGGAAGGAGCCGGAGGTTCCGCCCTAACTGCGTTCGTAATATTGCCATTCGTCGAGCGAGACCCGAAACACCCCAAGGGATTTTTTCTGGAGGTTCTTCGCAGCCTGATCACCCCGGCGGCCGCCTCAAAGGAATGCGGATTCACCGTCAAGACAGCCAACCGCCAGGGCAGCGACATGATTCAGTCCACAATCGTCAATGATCTAATCGAAGCGGACTTGGTGATTGCCGATCTGACCGAGCATAACCCCAATGTCATGTTTGAGTTGGGTGTCAGAATGGCCCAGAACAAGCCGGTTGTCTTGATGAAGGCGGAAGGAACCGGGCCTCTTTTCGACGTTGATAACATGCTGCGCGTCTTCGAATATAGCCCTAATCTATGGAACACGACCATCGAGAAGGACCAACCGAATCTCCGAGACTTCATTAGGGGCACCTGGGAGAATCGTGACCCGAAGAGGTCGTACTTGAACATTCTTCGCGGTATGGGGAAGGCCTAGGGAATCAATATGCCGCCAGCCCGGGAGCGTGCGCGATGGCCGCATGTTTTGAGGGTGGCGCAGGGCCGACGAGGGCTTGGGCCGCGGTCCAAGGGACCGCCCCACGATTGCTAGTTGACCGTGAAGTCTGTCGTGCTCTCGACCGATCCTCCCTTGGTCGTGATAACGATGTGCCCGGTGACTGCCCCCGTCGGCACGTCTGCCGTTACTTGGGTATCGGAATTGACCGTGACGATAGTGGCAGCCACTCCGCCAAACGTCACCCTGGTGGTCTGCGTGAGTCCGGTTCCGGTCAGCACCACCGGCGTTCCCACCGGACCGCTGGCCGGACTGAAGCTGGGGAATGTTGGCGTCACGAGGAACGCTGTATTACTGGTCAGCGTGTTCGCGCCGGTGGTCACGGTCACGGACCCCGTCAGGGCTCCGGCCGGAACCGTTGCGCTGATGAACGTGCCCTCTTGAGTGGAGGAAGCCGCTGCCACTCCGTCGAACTTCACCACCGAAGAACTGCTGAAGCCTTGGCCGAGAATCCGGATATCGGCGCCTTGTTTGCCCGTTCTGGGGTTCAGGCTCACGAATGGATGCAGACCCACCAGGCTGAAGATCGTGCCACAATTTCCGCCGCAGTCGAGAATGGTCCCGCCAAAGCGGGTTGATCCGTAGAGGTTCCCATTGGTGCCTTGGACCAGCCCGGCAAAGGGCCACTGGCCGTCCGGGCAACCGCTGGCGCCCTCACCGCATCCCGTACCTGTAAAAGTGTAAAGCGTCGTCAGCGCGCCACCCGAGGTAATTTCGAAGACCGTCCCATTGTTGTTGTCTCCGCCCTCCTGGGTTGTCCCGTAGAAGTTCCCACTCGGGGCCTGGACCAGGCTACCCCACGGGTTTACCCCGTCCGTACAGTTCGTTTGCGAGCAGAAGTTGTACAGCGTCGTCAGCGTGCC
The DNA here is from genome assembly GCA_049516155.1 of Bryobacteraceae bacterium. Classification (GTDB taxonomy): domain Bacteria; phylum Acidobacteriota; class Terriglobia; order Bryobacterales; family Bryobacteraceae; genus Bog-159. Next base: position 12,058 of record JBEKTJ010000203.1, on the reverse strand, counting down.
AGCCTGGGTGACACTGAAGACCGTCCCGTAGTTGTGGGATCCCCCACTCACGGTTGTCCCGTAGAAGTCTCCATTGGCTGCCTGGATCAGCGCCGCCGAGGGGCCTGAGCCTTCTATGTTCGTGCAACTGTCTGAAGCGCAGAAGCTGTGTAGCGTACTCAGCGTGCCGCCCGGCGTGATTTTGAAGACGGTGCCGCCGTTGGTGGCCCCGCCAGCCGAGGTTGTCCCGTAGAGGTCCCCGTTGGTGGCCAGGACCAGCGGCGCCAGGGGTAGAGAGCCGTCCGCGCACCCCGGTTGGGAGCAGAAGTTGTATAGCGTCGTCAGCGCGCCGCCGGGAGTGACTTTGAAGAGGACGCCGGCATTGGCCGCCCCGCCATACGGCGTTGTCCCGTAGAGGTCCCCATTGGTGGCCTGGACCAGCCCCGCGGTGGGCGAGTTGCCGTCCGGGCAATTGCTTAGGGAGCAGAAGCTCCATAGTGTTGTCAGCGTGCCGCTTGTGGTGATACTGAAGACGGTTCCACAGCTGTTGGCGCCGCCGTTAGTGGTGGTTCCGTAGAAGTCCCCATTGGTGGCCTGGGCGAGCGCCCCATTGGAGGGGTATGCGCCATCCGAGCACGTAAAAGAGCTGGCGCAAAAGGAGTATAGAGTTGTCAGCGTGCCACTCGGGGTCATTTTGAAAACGGTCCCAATGCCGAAGTTGTTCCCGCCAGTGTTCGTTGTGCCGTAAAAGTCGCCATTGGTGGCCTGTACCAGCGCCGCAAACGGATATTCGCCGTTCGTGCCATCGAAGCTGAACAGTGAGTTAAACGTCTGCGCAGGCGAAGCTCCCGCAGTCGCGGCAGCGAGCAGAACAACCCAGGTCATTACACGTAACGTTTTCATTTCGAATTGCTCCTTCGTTTTCCGGTGGGTGTACCAGCACTGGCACACCTCGAACGCGCAGTGTAGAATCGGTTAGGCGGCGGGCATTCCGCCGCCCCTCTCCGGCTACCCGATCCAGTGTCGTCGGTTTGCGCCGGCAAGACCATGCAGGAACTCGGAAAAACTCGGAAAAATTCGGAAACAGCCAACCGGAAGCTGCTGTACGAGTTCGGTCCCTTCCGCGTCGATCCTCAAAAGCGCCTTCTGCTGCGGGATGGCCAGCCCGTGCCCCTGACCGGCAAGGCCTTGGATATTCTGCTGGCGCTGCTCGAATGCCATGGCGAGGTCCTTACCAAGGACCAGTTGATCGGCCGCGTCTGGCCGGATACGGTGGTGGAGGAAGGCAACCTCGGCCGTAACATTTCCAGCCTGCGGAAGGCGCTGGATGAGAGTCCGGACGAGCATCGTTACATCGTCACCCTGGCGCGCCGCGGGTACCGCTTCGTGGCCGACGTGCGGGAGCGCTGGGAGGAGAACGGAATCGCGGCCGGCCCGGCCGAGGTCAAGCCCTTCCCCGCACCGGGTGTTGGTGCGCTGCCGCCGGCCAGCACGTCTCCCCGGCATTGGCTCCGCTGGCGTATGGTTGCCTCGGTAGCGCTTGCCCTGCTGATTGTGTTTGGCGCGATCTCGGCGCAGCGCTGGGCGCGTGGGCGGGGCCGCCACGGGCTCGAACCGGTCCCACGGCAGCTTACCGCGAATCCGACCGAAAACTGGGTAATGGGCGCCGCCATTTCCCCGGACGGCAGGTATCTGGCCTTCCTGGATCGGACCGGACTGTTCGCGCGTTCAATCGATTCCGGCGAGACCCATCCGATTGCGCTGCCACACGAGTGGCTCCCCGGCAACGTTACCGGGCTGCGATGGTTCCCGGATGGCGGTAAGTTGAGCGCCTGCGTGCGCACTTCCGCAGGCTACGGCATTTGGGAGATCACCGCAGTGGGACAATCCCCGCCCCGGCTGATCCAACGTGCCGGCCTTTGGCCGGCCATCTCGCCGGACGGGCGGTCCATCGCTTTTCAGAACGGCGATCCCGGGCTGCGTGGAAAAGATCTGTGGGTGGCCGGCATCCATGGCGAAGCGCCGCGAAAGCTGCTCGCCGCGGAGGACGGAGATGCGGTGCTCAGCCCCGTCTGGTCGCCCGACGGCCGCTGGATCGCATATCTGAAGGGACGCGAGGACAAAACGTTGGGCGGGCAGTTCGACCGTACGGCCGCTATCGAAATGCGGCTGGCTAGCGGCGGGCCGGCCCATACAGTTGTCTCTGGAGCGAGCTTGCCCCCATCGACATTCCTGTTTTGCATGCACGGACGAGGTTGCTTGAGTTGGTCGCAGGACGGCCGCCTCTTCTTTCCGGCCAGTGACCGCGGCGGAACCCAACTGACACGCTTCGGATACAGCATCTGGGCAGTCCCGGTAGAGGCCGGCGATGCCGAAGCCGCCCGCAAACCTTTGCGTTTGGCGGAGTGGGCGGACTTCTATCCGAATTGCCTGACACTCACTGCGGACGGGAAGCGTCTTGTTTTCCTGAAAAGCCGCATCCAGCTTGACGTGTATGTGGGCGAGTTGGGCATCGATGGCGGCAGCTTGAGCCCACCCCGCCGCTTGACGCTCGATAATCGGGGCCTCGGCAGCGCCCCGCATGGCTGGACGCCGGACAGCCGGGCAATCCTCTTTATTTCCGATCGCAATGGCAATGAGGAGGTTTTCAAGCAAGGCCCGCGCGAAAACCTGCCCCAAGCGGTGCTGCAACTTCCCGGGTATGAGCAGCGCGATCCCCTGCCGAGTCCGGATGGCTCCTGGATTCTGTACCGCGACCGCGTCCATTCCGGATCGCAGCGGGATGCCGGGACCCAGCGCCTGATGCGCCTGCCCGTCGCCGGCGGATCACCCGAGGTGGTGCTCGAATTACCGGCCGCGGAGAGCTTCGACTATCGATGTCCGCTAAAGGCCGGCTCTTGCGTATTAAGCCAGAAACAAGCGCGGGAACTGCTGTTCTACGCGCTTGATCCGGTGCGCGGGAAAGGGAGCCTGCTGGGGAAGACGGACCACTGGGCTCCCCGGATGCTTTCGTGGGCCTGGGATGTCTCACCGGATGGTTCGCGGCTGGCAGTGGTGAGCTCCGGGAATAATATCCTGACCCTAGCGAATGGCGTCTGGCGCGAAATCCCAATTGCGGCGCGCTGGGAGCCGGACTACATAGCTTGGGCGTCGGATGGCGCGGGCTTCTTCGTGACGTCCTCCACGCTCGACTTGCTGCACGTCACCACAGCAGGCAAGGTGAATGTGCTGAGCCATAACGATCAAGCCCAATGGCCTGCGGATCCTGTTCCGTCACCGGATGGCAAGTACTTGGCGTTTCAGGCTCAGACCTACGATTTCAACGCGTGGATGATTGAGAATCCGTAGCTGTCGTGGTATGACCCGCGTCAAGCACATAATTTGGCAATTGTTTCAATACTTTACGGGAAGATCTTGTCACTCGGCCTGTCAGTGTGCTAATAATAGTCATCGGACTCCGTGGAACTGGATTCCGAGAGACCCCAAAAGACAGAAACGAAAGATGGAGGTTGTACCGTAATGAAGATTCGTCCGCTTTACGACCGCATCGTGGTCAAACGGATCGAGGAGAAGGAAACCATGCAAGGTGGCCTTTACATCCCCGATTCCGCCAAGGAAAAACCGCAGGAAGGCGAAGTCGTTGCCGTGGGCAAGGGCAAGCGCCTGGAAGACGGCAAAGTCGTGCCGCTGGATGTAGAAGTCGGCAATCGCATCCTGTTCGGTAAGTATTCCGGCAGCGACATCAAGCTGGATGGCGATGAGTTCATGATCATGCGCGAGGATGAAGTCCTCGGCATTTTGGAAAGTCAGCCCGTAGTGGCCAAGAAGGCTTCCTAAAGGAGTTGGAAATCAATGGCGAAACAGATTATATACGCAGAGAATTCCCGTCAAGCGATCTTGCGCGGCGTCAACCAGTTGGCTGATGCGGTGAAGGTCACCCTCGGCCCCAAGGGCCGCAATGTGGTTCTGGAGAAGAAGTTCGGCGGCCCCAACATCACCAAAGACGGTGTGACGGTGGCCAAAGAGATCGAACTGAAAGATCCGCTGGAAAACATGGGCGCCCAAATGGTGCGCGAAGTGGCTTCGAAGACCTCCGATGTGGCCGGCGACGGCACCACCACCGCGACCATCCTGGCGCAGTCCATCTATCGCGAAGGCGTGAAGGCGGTAGCGGCGGGCGCCAATCCGATGGCCCTGAAGCGCGGTATCGACAAAGCCGTGGCAGAGGCCGTTGAGGCAGTCAAGAAGCTCTCGAAGCCCGTATCCGGTGAGATGATCGCGCAGGTTGGCACCATTTCCGCCAACAGCGATTCCACCATCGGCAACATCATCGCCGACGCGATGAAGAAGGTGGGCAAGGATGGCGTCATCACGGTCGAAGAATCCAAGACCATGGTCACCGAGCTGAGCACCGTGGACGGCATGCAGTTCGACCGCGGCTACCTCTCGCCCTACTTCGTCTCCGACCCCGAGCGCATGGAGTGCGTGCTCGAAGATCCCTATATCCTGATCCACGAGAAGAAGATCAGCAACATGAAAGACCTGCTGCCGCTGCTCGAGCAGATTGCGCGCTCCGGCAAGCCGCTGCTGATCATCGCCGAGGAAGTGGAAGGCGAGGCGCTGGCCACCCTGGTGGTGAACAAGCTGCGCGGCACGCTGAATGCCTGCGCGGTGAAAGCTCCCGGCTTCGGCGACCGCCGCAAAGCCATGCTGGACGATATCGCGGTCCTGACCGGCGGGAAGTCCATCATGGAAGAAACCGGCATCAAGCTGGAAGGCGTACGCCTGGACGACTTGGGCCGCGCCAAGCGCGTCACGGTGGACAAGGACAACACCACCATCGTGGACGGCAACGGCAGCCAGAAATCCATCGAAGGCCGCATCAAGCAGCTCCGCGGCCAGATCGATGAAACCACCTCCGACTACGACCGCGAGAAGCTCCAGGAACGCCTGGCGAAGCTGGCTGGCGGCGTGGCCGTGATCAAGGTTGGCGCCGCCACCGAGACCGAAATGAAGGAGAAGAAGGCTCGCGTGGAGGATGCGCTGCCTGGAAGGCTTTACGGCGGAGGGCGACGAGCAGATCGGCGTCAATATCGTGCGCCGCGCCTGCCAGGATCCCATCCGCCAGATCGTGATCAATTCGGGCACAGAGGGCGCTATCGTGATCGAAAAGATCCGCGAGAATGCCAACCCGAACTTCGGCTTCAACGCGCAGACGGACACCTACGAAGACTTGGTAGTTTCGGGCGTGATCGATCCGACCAAAGTGACTCGCACGGCTTTGCAGAACGCCGCGTCGATCGCTTCGCTGATGTTGACCACGGAAGCCATGGTGGCCGAGATTCCGGAGAAGAAGTCGGCTCCAGCCGGTGGTCCTGGCGGCCACGGCGGCCCTGAGATGGACTATTAGCAAGAAGACAGAAGTCAGGAGACAGAAGTCAGAAGGCCGCGCTCCCCGCAGAAGGGGGCGCGGCTTTTTTTGTTGCTGGCGAAGACGTAGGGTCGCAGGCTCGGTCTGGATAGGCCTGCCCGGCCCACAACCGAAGTAGCGTTGGCGGTATCCTGCAAACAAAATAAGTGGCATTGGACCTTAGCCGGAGGTGTATACTTGTTGGTGGTTCCAGCGTTCAGTGCTAGTTAGTATTTGTCTGCCGGCGGACCGGGAGGCGGGGTGTTAGTGGTCCTCGGCAGCCTATCAACGCTACCATCAGGGTGTTAACTCTGAAAGGATACAACGGGACCTGGAGGAAGCGATGATGTCCAAGCTCGTGGAGCAAGCTATAAAGGGCATTCAGGATGAATGGCCTAAGGCCTTACTTGGCTTGACGGTCCCCGCCGCACAGTACCTGTGGAGGTTGTTGCACGACCGTCAATTGGAGAGCCGAAAGCAGACGCTTCGAGCGCGCATAGTCAGCCTTGCGGAATTCCGCCGGGGCCTCGTAGCCGATCGTCCGGAGGCCGCCACGCTCGCGGAGGAGGCCGATCGGGAGTACTCGCTCGCGGTTGAGAAACTTGCGGCTATCTCCGCGCCGATAAAAGCTCACACCGCCGCGTCCGGCGCCGCCGATAGCGCATTCCGACGCTGGTTCTTGTTCTACACTCCAAGAGGCCTGGCCTGGATTCCTCACACGCTGTACTTCGTCTTCTTGAGCATCGATGTCGTGGGTCTTATCGGAGTCTTGTCGGAGGTCGGCTCTCCCGACTTTTCAGACGGCCTAATCGGCATTGCGGTCTTTATCCTCTTCACCTTACTGTTGCGGTTTTGGGCCGCTCGCGCGAGTTCGCGTTCGAGACAACCAGACGGCCCGGGGGATAAATCGCATGGACGGATCGGTGTAATCGTAATCATCGCGGCGGCGCTTTTGGACTTGTTCTTCCTGCTCGGCATCTCGCTGGATGACAAAGATGACGTGAGTCTGACCACCCTAAAAGATAACGAAGTGTCGGCAACCGTCGCGATTGCTTTTCTGCTTGCGCTCGCGTTCGGCACGTGGTATCGGAGGCGCGCAATCCGGCGAAGACGCATCGCGGGATCTCTTGCCCAGTCACGATAAGTCGAGGTATTGCCTCGATGCTCTGCTGTCAGATCGCCCGTTTTTTTCTGCTTATCAAGTGATCTCCCGCCACAAGCGCGCCACGGAGAACAAGGCAAGATGCCGGACATTTGGTGGTCGCGACGATCGCCCCGCCGCCCGCGCTCAACTCCACGGCCTGGGCGGCAAGAATCATGTCAGCGTCCAGCGACGCGTCACTTGCTGATTGGCGGCCTTGTTTTCGAGCCGCCGCCCAGAACCCCGCGGCCTTTACCATCACCTGCGTAGTGATCGGGGCGTAGGCTAGCGGCCCCTTCAAGGCATCCAACCGGGCAAGACCTCTGGTCTTGTCGGCCCGCAGCAACTCGCGCCGCCTTCATAGTCCGCAATTTCGGGCACGACAACCAGGGTACCCCTGAACACGAGAGCTGACAGCCAATCCTTGCATTCTTCGTTTTCCTGGGAGCTTCTCGGATTTGTGATCATTCCGAGCGGACCGGCGTCTAGAAGAACGATTGCACTCACGAAAAGAGCTTGTAGCCGGCGGGGCGATCTTCATCGAGAGCCCGGCGCAGGGATTGGAACGTGACTCGCTGCTCGGCTTCGTCGTCCCGCATCCATTCGTCCAGGAGTCTGACGAGGGCAACTGGGTCGGTGCGGCCTCGTTGCGGCTGGCCGGGTTGGAACTCTCGCGAGTTACGGTCGAGTTTGGTAGGTTCCGGCATTTCCAAGGTTCAATTGTACAACGCTGGCGTCGGGCCCGCGCTATGCTCCTACGCCGCGGACACGAAGCCGGCGGCGGACGGGCTTACGCGCGCGCTGGAAGAGAACGGCGCGCGGCCGGCAATGCGCGGCAATTCCCCGTGCCGGCGGGCGTCCGCCATTTGACCAACCGCCCCATCCGCCTTACACTGAAGGCGAAATTATATTTCGACTGTATTCCCCATCATGACCGTCACCGTCAAAAACAAACGGCGCTTGTGGTTCCGCCGTCAGTACGCCGGCAGGCCGGCCTTAAGAGCGGCCAAGAGATCGAATTCAAGGTCGTGGGCAGCGTCATCAGCATCCGTCCGAAGCCCCCAGCCGCGGGTGACGAATACCCCCAGGCAGCGACGCATCGTTGATGCCCAACTCGCGGAAGGCATGGCCGACGTTAAAGCCGGCCGGGTCCGTGGTTCTTTTTCCACCCACGAGGAATTCATCGCTTCGCTGCACGCGGAAGCAAGGAAGCTGAGCCGAAAAAAAACCAAGCGCTCGGCGTGATGCATCTCCTCCGCACTTCCCACTTCGAACGGAATTACGCAAAGGCTCCCCAGCAAGTCCAACACGCCTTCGACAAGCAGTCGTTACTGCTACTGCAGAACCTGCACCGCCCCTAGCTCCGCGCCAAGAAATACGATGAGAGCCGAGGCCTCTGGCAGGCGCGGGTGAACAAAGATTGGCGCTTCTATATCCTCATTCAGAACGACGCGTACTTGATCGTGAGTATCATCCCTCATCCGAAATAGGGGACAAACGCCTCAAGCCGGAACTCGGCACGCGCCATCATAAACCAGATGGCCAATGCCAGCCGCCACCCGTGATCTCATTGCGTCGATAAGAACGTTAACCAATTTCTTTGCGGCATCGCTTAGTTACTACTGGAATATTTGGTCCGCCTTCGGACGTATTGGTCCGCTGTGCCGGTCTATCCAGCCGTTCTTTCACATTCGGTCGAGTCTCATGGAAAAGCGTGGTATACCTCGATGTGCTCACTGGTACACGGGCTAACACACCACGCACTCAATCCCGAAATCCGATGCTCCAACTGGCGACTGCGGCGGCGATTTCAGAGTATAGGCGCCTGGACCGGGATAAGTCGCGGACGCGACCACTTGCCCATCCAGCAGAAGTTCCATATGGCGCGCGGGCGCAGCATCGGGAATCGTGAACACCGCCTCAATGGGTAGCGGTTGCGCGGGACTCTTCAGCAGAACCACCGCGCTCCCGGACATCCATCGCCAAGCGCCGCCTTCCACCGCATACAGGCCGCTGACAATCTGGTTGGCGGCGTCGGGCGAGCTCATGGGCAAGTAAGTAAGCGCCGGATGCCGGTCCAATACAATCGCGGCGCGCACGATGTCGATCGGCGCAGTGGAAATGTCGAACGGCCGGAATCCCTTAGTGGCAGTGGAGTATCCCGAGCGTGCTTTCACTCCGATGAGTTGCAAAGGCAGCCAGGCGCGAATCGATTGCTCCGCGATGGTCGCGGTGGGCGCCGTATATTCGATCGGATAACCCAGCTCGCTCGAAACCACAATATCGCCGGTGCGCAGCACCTGGCCGCGTTCCAGCGGCAGACCGCCGTCAGCTTCCAAGTAATAGCGCAGGCCCCATTCGCTATTGATGTAGACGCGGTGGCCGGCGGTAGCCGGGCGGATTTGGCGGACGAATCGCCGGTAGCCATCCCAATGCTGATAGTTCACGGTAGCTAGCGCGAGGCTGAGCGCCAATTGGGCGGCGAATCCGAGCGCCAGCCACCGCGGCCGCAGGCGCGACACCAGCAGGACCACTGGAGCCGCCATTGGCAGCAGGTAGCGCGCCGATCCGGCGAAGAAGAGCAGCGCCGCGCCGCCGAAGAAAAGCGCGATCCAGGCCCCCAGGAATGCGGTGTCGCGGTCGCGCCGCTTCCACGCCAGCAGGACTGCGCCAGGCAGCAGGGCGGGGAACACGATGAAGCATGCGTGTACCGCGAGCGCGGCGGCATTGCGAACTTTGTTGGCGAGCGTTTGCAGGCCATAGCTGCTCATGTATCCTGCGGATACCGCGACGGGAATCGTGCCCGAATACCAGCGCTCAAATAGCTGGCAGACCAGCAGGGCCACCGGTGGGACCAGCGTCAACAGCATGGCGAATCGGGCCTTGCGATCCTTGCGCCAGTAAATCCAAACGTAGACCGCCAGAATGGGTGTCAGAAAAACAGCTTGAAAAGCGCTGAGGGCTGCCAGCACCATGGCGATTGCAGCCCACATCCACCGCCCAGCGACGAAGCACGCCACCGAAGCCATCCAAAATGCGAGAAACGGCAAGTCGGATTCAAGCGAGCTGCCGTTGATCACAAATGCGGGCGCCGCCAGAAACAATAGCGTGGCCCACAACGGATGTGGCGAAAAGCGCTTCGCCAGCGACCACATCGCGCAGGCCGCTACCAACGAGAACAGGATGTACGCGGCGTGAAACGGTACTTCGTAGATGTCTCCGATCACAGCGAGCAACAACCCCAGGAACCAGGCGTTGAACGGCGGGTGCGGGAAGCCGCGCAGGTCCACGCGATCGCCCATGGAAACGTATTGGACGTGGTTCGGATCGAGCGGATCTATCTGCGCGTGCTCCGCGCCGGCCAGGTAGTAGACGTCGTCACCCTGAATCGCCTGGTTCAGAAACGGCAGACGGATCAACAGGACGACCGCCAGGACTAAGGCGAGGCGGGTGTCCATTTCAATACCGGCTTGCGCGCGGCCTTCACCTCGTCGACGCGGCTGGTGCGGGTGGAGTGCGGCGCGGTCTTCACCATTTCGGGCTCGGTCTCGATCTCTTTGGCAATGGAAATCATGGCGTCGATAAAGAGGTCCAGTTCCAGCTTGCCTTCGGTTTCAGTGGGCTCGATCATCATGGCGCCGCGCACAATCAGCGGAAAGCTGACGGTGTAAGGGTGGAAACCGTAATCGATCAGGCGCTTGGCGATATCCCCGGTGCGCACGCCCTGACGCGCCTGGCGTTCGTCGCTGAAGACCACTTCGTGCATGTTGGGCAGCGTGTAGGGCAGGTCGAAGAACGCCTCCAGCTTTTTGCGGATGTAGTTGGCGTTCAGCACCGCGTCCATGGTGGCGGCGCGCAATCCATTGCCGCCGTGCGCCAGGATGTAGGCCAGCGCGCGCACCAGCACGCCGAAGTTTCCGTAGAAGGCTTTCACTTTGCCGATGGATTGCGGGCGATCATAGTCGAAGCTCCAGCGGTCGCCATCGCGCTTCAGGCGAGGCACGGGCAGGAACGGCTCCAGCGACTTCTTCACAGCCACGGGTCCGCCGCCCGGACCGCCGCCGCCATGCGGAGTGGAGAACGTCTTGTGCAAGTTCAAGTGCATCACGTCCACTCCGAAATCGCCGGGACGCGCGATGCCCACCAGCGCATTCATGTTCGCGCCATCCATATAAAGCAGCGCACCCTTGCGGTGCAGCACCTCGGCCGCTTCGATGATCCGCGATTCAAAAACGCCCAGTGTGTTGGGGTTGGTGACCATCAACCCGGCTACGTCCTCGGTGACGGATTTTTCCAGAGCGGCGAGATCCAGCAGGCCGTGTTCGTCGGAGCGGATGTTCTCCACCACGTAGCCGGCAATGGCCGCGGTGGCCGGGTTGGTGCCGTGTGCGGAATCCGGAATCAGGATCTTCTTGCGCGGGTTGCCTTGCTGTTGGAGCAATGCGCGGATCAGCAGGATGCCGGTCAATTCGCCGTGCGCGCCGGCCGCTGGCTGCAGCGTGACGGCGTCCATGCCGGTGATCTCGAGCAGCGCTGATTCGAGATGCGCCATCACTTCCATGACGCCCTGCGAGAGCGATTCTGGTTGATAGGGATGCGCCCAAGCGAGGCCTTCGGTGCGCGCGACTAGTTCGTTCACGCGTGGGTTGTACTTCATGGTGCACGAGCCCAGCGGGTACATGCCGTGGTCGATAGCGTAGTTCCAGGTGGAGAGGCGCGTGAAGTGGCGAATGACTTCTACTTCGCTCACTTCGGGGAAGCCTTCGATTTCAGCGCGTACGTTTTGCGCGCCCAGCGCGGTTTGTGGATCGATGGCGGGGACGTCCAGTGCCGGCAGTTGGTAGGCTTTCTTTCCTGGCGAGCTGCGCTCGAACAGCAGCGCTTCGTTCGGGGAGATGTGCGAGCGGACTTTCTTGATGGACATCAGTGCCGGGTCACTCCCTCTTGGAGGGCGGCCAATCTTGGCCGCAGCCGCCTTTTTAGGCGGCCAGAGCCGGCTGAAAGCCGGCTGCGGGCAGAATTGCCCGCCCTCCAATTTCGCGTCCTCATTGAAATGCCTCTGCTGCGGTGTCCATGTCTTCGCGGTGGGACATTTCGGTAGCGCAAAGCAGCATCGCGTCCGACAGTTCCGGATAGAAGCGGCCCAACGGCAATCCTCCGATGATCTTCTCCTCCAGCAACGCCGCGTTGATCTGCTCCGGCGAGCAATCGCCGGTTGAAACTACGAACTCGTTGAAAAAAGGCCCGGAAAATCGCGGCTTCAGTTTTCCCGCCAGATAATGCGCCTTGGCCAGATTCTGCTCCGCCAACTCACGCAGGCCCTCTTTGCCGTACACGCTCATGAAAACGGTGGCCATCAGAGCGATCAGCGCCTGGTTGGTGCAGATGTTTGACGTAGCCTTCTCCCGGCGGATGTGTTGCTCTCGAGTGGCCAAGGTCAGGCAAAATGCGCGATTCCCGTGTGTGTCAGTCGTTTCGCCGACCAATCGGCCGGGCATCTGGCGGGCAAACTTTTCGCGTGTGGCGAT
>JBEKTJ010000202.1:0-17348 GCA_049516155.1 Bryobacteraceae bacterium | reverse complement strand
GAATCTGCATCCCCACGGGCAACCCTTCGGCGGTCTCGCCGCAGGGCACGCTCATGCAGGGAATGCCGGCCAGCGAGCCTGTAATCGTGTAAATATCGGAAAGGTACATGGCCAGCGGATCGTCGATCTTCTCGCCCAGCTTGAACGCCGGAAAAGGCGACACCGGCGCCACGATCGCATCCACTTCCGAAAACGCCCGGGTGAAATCCTGGGCCACCAAGGCGCGCACTTTCTGCGCCTTCAGATAATAGGCATCGTAATAACCTGCGCTCAACACATAAGTCCCCAGCATGATGCGCCGCTTGCATTCCGCGCCGAAACCTTCACCGCGGGTGTGCCGGTACATATCGCTCAACGTGCCGGAAGCTTCCGACCGGAAAGTGTAGCGCACGCCATCATAGCGCGCCAAGTTCGAGCTGGCTTCCGCGGTGGCGATGATGTAATAACACGCGATCGCATAGTCGGTCGCCGGCAGGCTGATCTCGCGCACCTCGCAGCCGAGTTTCCGCAACGTGGCGACGCCCGCGTCGATCAAGTCGCCGGTTTCGCTCGTCAAATCTCTTAGATACTCGCGGGGCAATCCAAGCTTCAGCCCTTGGACGTTGCCATCCATCGATTGTGTGTAATCCGGCACCGGCGCCTCGGCCGACGTGGCGTCCATCGGGTCGCGGCCGGCCATGGTTTGCAGTAGCAGGGCGGCATCGCGCACCGTGCGCGCCAGCGGCCCAATGTGGTCGAGCGAACTGGCGAACGCGGTCAGTCCGTAGCGCGAAACTCGGCCGTAGGTCGGCGTCACACCCACCACGCCGCAGAACGAAGCGGGTTGCCGGATCGACCCCCCGGTGTCCGATCCCAGCGCCACGACTGCCGTCCCCTGCGCCACCGCAGCCGCCGAACCGCCGCTCGATCCGCCAGGCACACGATCCGGCGCCAGCGGATTGCGCACCGGCCCGAATGCCGAATTCTCATTCGACGATCCCATGGCGAATTCATCGCAGTTGGTCTTACCCACGATCACTGCGCCAGCCGCTTCAATACGCGCGATGGCCGTGGCATCGTAGGGCGGAACGTAGTCCGCCAACAGCTTCGAGCCGCAGGTGGTGCGCAAATCCTTGGTCAGGATGACGTCTTTCACCGCCACGGGCACTCCGGCCAGCGGACCCGGATCGTGGCCGCCGGCAATCTTGGCGTCTACCCGCGCAGCCGCGTTCAACGCGCGCTCCGGCGACAAGCGTAGGTATGCATTGGTGGCGGCGTTCTCCGCCTCGGCGAACCGCAAGGTTTCCTGCGCCAACTCCACGGCGCTGAAGCGGCGCGCCAACAGGCCATCCTTAATTTGGCCGACGGTGAGCGATCGGAGGTCCATATTTCAGCGCTCGATGACCCTCGGCACCTTGAAATACCCGCCGCCCGATTGCGGCGCATTCGCCAGCGCGACGTCCGTGCCCAACGGCGGACGTTCGCGGTCGGCGCGCAATGTAGTATCGCCAGCCGCGTAAAGCACCTGCGCCATCGGCTCTACGCCTTCCGTATCGATTTCGTGCAACCGCTCCACATGGCCAAGAATTTCGTCCAGGTCGGCTTGAAATTTATGGATCTCCGCTTCGCTCAGGCTTAGATTGGCCAGGTCCGCCACGTAACGAACTTCCTTTTCCGTGATCTTCACGCCAACGCCTTCTTGCGCGCCATTTTATACATGTTGCGCATTACGGGGTCCGCGATCTGGTCGGCGTCGTCCAGCGCTGCCAGCGCCGGCTGCGCCACGTCCGCTCGCTGCGCGTCGCGCCGGGGCGGCATGACGCGGAACTCCAGATCTTCGACGATTCCCTGCCCCAGGTGCCGTTCCAGGTTGGTCAGGATCTGCCGCGACAGCGTAAACAATTGCTTTTTCCAAATCGCATCTTCGACTTCCACGATCAGCCGGCTGCGCACCATGCGCGCGGGTCGCGTGCGCGCCGCAACCTTCTTGCCCACCGCCAACGGCCACGCGGCACGGGCCAGATCGTCGATGTCGATCGGGCCGGTGAGCTTGCCGAGGAATCTGCTGGCGCGTTCCATTTTTCGAGGACGATGAGGGGACCCGAATCATTGTAGCGCACGCGGACGTGGCGCACGCACTCGTGCGTGCCGCGTCGCGACTCCTCGCGACGCCGGTGCGTGCATCTCTTCACAAATCCGGACAGGGCTGGGCCTCCAGGGCCTCCCTCGCGTGTATAATCACGCGTGGAGGATAGTGGCATGCACGTTAACTTTCGCGTCGCGTGCGCGCTGATGGCGATTTCCTTCGCCGCCGCCTCGGCGCACGCCGGCGAGTTTACCATCGATCTCAGCAGCTTGGCGAACGAGCCTTGGACGTATGTAGGCCCGAACGATTTCCTGATCATCAACGGTGACACGTTTCCAACCGGCAGCCAGAATTTCGGAGGCGTCCCGTTTGCCATCGCGGCCGGCCCCAACAACTATTGGGCGGGCGCGGCGGCGGCGAATTTTGGACCGGGCGTCGTCCGCCTCACTGTTCCCGTGGGCGTCTCAGGCGTCACTTCGGCCTTTACGTTGCTCAACTCCATGTGGGGCTTCGCCGGTCCCACGGCCTATCTGTATATCACGTTCACCGGAAGCGATGGCGCGACTGTTACACAACCGCTGGTGGGAAACGTGAATGTTCGCGATTACAACGACGACGACAATACAAATACTATCAATAACACCAGCACGGTCCAGGCTTGGACGAATGGAGAGGGCCAGCGGCTGGACCGCCAGGAATACATCCTGCCGGTGGAATTCGCCAGTCAGGTACTCACCAGCGTCACGATTACCGACGCGGGAAATGAAGGTAATGGCACGGACGGCAGCCGCGCGGTCCTGGCCGCTCTGACCGTTAGTACGTGTCAGGCTTATGTTACGGAAACAATCGCGATTTCCAGCAGTAGGATCGTTTACGACGCGAGCTCGAAACTGTACTTCCAAGAAGTCACTCTGACCAACACGGGCACGGCGGCCGTGACCGGTCCCCTGTTCTTCATCCTGGAAGACCTGCCGGCCGGGGTTGCGCTTGCTAACAAATCGGCGGCCACTGCGTGCTTCGCGCCCATCGGCAGCCGCTTTGTCGAGGCGCTTCCTGAAGGATCCAACCTGGCGCCCAATACTTCGTTGATCGTCAAGCTGGGATTCAGCGACCCATCCGGAGCTGCGATTTCATATACGCCGTTGGTGGCCGGCAGCCTGGGCGGCACTCCGTAGCCCTGCCGGACTTCGCTCACTCACAATAGCGTAAGTTCCAAAGGAGCACCCGCGGCACAGCCCAGTATCTTCGCAGCCGACGCTTGGCCTACCGAAATTTCGTAATAACCCGCACTCCCCAGAATCAGGAATGGCTCGCCGGATCCGCGCTCCGCGTAGTTGTGCGCAAATACGCCGATGCGCTGAGGCCCCGCGGCCATTGCAAAGGCGCGCTTGTCCAGGTCCGGAAAATCCTCAGCCAAAAAGTTGGTGACCAGGTTTCCGAAGCGGTCCACTTTGAGGACCGCGCCGCTCCAGGTGCGCCGTCCGGTGCGCGCCGGTTTATCAGAATCCAGGCGCAGATAATCGGTGATCGGCTTGCCGAAACGCGCGGGTGCGATGCCGCTCGCCAGATGCGCGGCTACCGGAGAAAAAACATCGCGGCCGTGAAACGTGCTGCTGACCGGCCGCAAAAAATAACGCGCGTTCGAGATCGCGCGCACCTTGTGTTTTTCGCGCGCGTACATCATGGAAAGCACGCCGTTATCGGGCGCAACAAAATACTGACCCGCCGCCTGCGCCAGAATGGGGCGCCGGGACGTGCCCACGCCGGGATCGACCACCACCACGTGTGCCGTGCCGCGCGGAAAATAGGGATACGCCTGGGAAAGCGTGAAAGCGGCTTCGGCGATCCCGAAGGCGCCCACGCCGTGGCTGATATCCACAATGCGCGCGCGCGGGCAAATGCCAAGGATCACGCCTTTCATGGCTCCCACGTAGTGATCGGACAAGCCGAAATCGGTGGTCAGGGTAATCAGCGGCGCGGCCATTGTTAGAATGAAAAGAGTGCAGCGTTTCTACTTCGATCACAACGCGACGACCCCGGTGTCTCCGGAAGTGCTGGAGACCGCGGTGGCGTGTCTCGGTCAAGTGTATGGTAACGCTTCCAGCATTCATCATTTCGGACAGGCGGCTAAGCAGCGCCTCGAGATGGCGCGGCGGCAGACCGCTGCGGCGATGGGCTGCCAACCACGCGAGATCGTCTTCGTAAGCGGCGGCACCGAGGCTGACAATCTGGCGCTCTTCGGAACCGTGCGCCATCCGCACAATGCCAAGCGGGCTTCGCGGCATGTGATTACCACCGCGATCGAGCATCCGGCGGTGCTGAACGCCTGTGCGCAGTTGGCGCGGGAGGGCGTGGCCGTGACGTATGTGCCGGTGGGCGCGGACGGCATCGTGGACCCCGTCGATATCCGGCGCGCGCTGCGGGCGGACACGGTGCTGATATCCGTGATGCATGCGAACAACGAATTGGGAACCGTGCAGCCAGTGGCGGAAATTGCGGCCATCGCGCGCGAAGCCGGCGTGTATATGCACACCGATGGCGTGCAGGCCTTGGGCAAGATTCCGGTGGATGTGGACGCGCTGGGTGTGGATCTGTACAGCGTGAGCGGCCACAAGATTTATGCGCCCAAGGGCATCGGCGCGCTGTACGTGCGGCGAGGCACGCGGTTGGGCGCCATTCTGTTTGGCGGGCATCATGAGCGGGAGCGGCGTCCGGGCACGGAGAATGTGCCGGGGGCGGCGTCGTTCGGCTGCGCGGCGGAGCTGGCGGAGGCGCAGTTGGAGACTGAGGCGCAGGGAATCGGCGACCTGCGCGACCGGCTGGAATCGGCTATTTTGGATCGCATTCCGCACACGGGAGTGAACGGCAACCGCGCGGCGCGCACCCCGAATACGGCCAACATCTACTTCGATGGGCTGGAGGGCGAGGCGCTGGTGATTGCGCTGGACCTGCGTGGCTTTGCGGTTTCAAGCGGAGCGGCCTGCTCGAGCGGCGCCGTGGAGCCGTCGCACGTGCTGATGGCCATCGGGCTGGGCGCGGATCGCGCGCGCGCCAGCATTCGCTTTTCGCTGGGGCGCACGAACACTGCCGAACAGGTGGATGCGCTGGTGGAGGCGGTGGTGGCGTCCGTGGCGCACTTGCGCAGGCTGTCGCCGGTGCTGGTATGAGTGACGTCATGAGCGGCGTCATGAGTGTCGCGCCTATTGCCGTTGCGATGAGTGGCGGCGTGGACAGTTCCACAGTGGCTGCGATGTTGGCGCGCGACGGACAGTCCGTCGTCGGGCTCACCATGCAGCTCTGGAACCAGCGCCGGCTGCCCGAGCTTTCCGTGGAGGGCGCCACCGGACGCTGTTGCTCGCTCGACGATGTCTACGATGCGCGCCGCGTGGCGGAGCAGATCGGCATTCCGTATTACGTCGTGAATTTCGAGCGGCAGTTCGAGGCGCGCGTGATTGAGCCGTTCGTCGCGGAGTATCTGGCGGGGCGCACTCCCATTCCTTGTACGCTGTGCAATAACTTCATTAAGTTTGATCAGTTCCTGGAGATGGCGGATGCGGTGGGCGCGCGGCAGATCGCGACCGGGCATTATGCCCGCATTGCTTTTGATGCGGCCGGCGGGCGGTATCAGTTGCGCAAAGCCGTGGACGAGTCCAAGGATCAGACTTACTTCCTGTTCGGACTAACGCAGGCGCAGCTTGCGCGCAGTTTGTTTCCGCTGGGAGAGATGCACAAGGCCGATGTGCGGCGGCTGGCCCGGGACCTGCAACTGGCGGTGGCGGAAAAGGGCGAGAGCTTCGAGATCTGCTTCGTACCGAATGGCGATTACGCCGCGTTTATGGACGCGTACTTACAGCAGAAGGGCACGCCCGCGGAGCAGACTCATGGCGAGATCGTTACGGCGGACGGGCGCAAGCTGGGCGAACATGACGGCGTGCATCATTTCACGGTGGGACAGCGTAAAGGGTTGGGCATCGCAACGGGTGAGCCGCTGTATGTGATCGCGACAGACCCGCAGTCGCAGCGCGTCACGGTGGGCCGCAACGACGAGTTGCTGCGCGCCAGCCTTGCAGCAAGTGAAGTGAATTGGGTTTCAATTGCGGGGCTGCCGGCGCCCGTACGCGCGCAGGTTAAGATCCGAAATAGGCACGCCGCTGCGGCGGCTACGCTGTATCCGACGGCGGACGCGGCGCGCGTGGAAGTGCGGTTCGATGAGCCGCAGCGGGCCGTGACGCCGGGGCAGGCGGCGGTGTTTTATGACGGGGACTTGGTGCTGGGCGGCGGCTGGATCGATTGAGGCGCCCGGAGAGTTCAGGAAGCCGCACAGGAATTTTGCCGCGCGGCTCGGCGCGGGGTTCCAAGGCGGTGCCCGCATAGTATGGGTACGCGGCGGAGCCGTACACCGGCAGTACGTGCCAACAGATCCTCCACGCCGGCGTTCTATCGCCGCTTCATCTTGACTTCGGTGCCTGGTTCCCGCAGCTAGGATGCTTGGCATCCCATCTGTGCTACACTGAATCTGTGGGCAGGGTAGCGCCCAGCCGGCGCGGATTCGGAAGACGGTCGACGAGACTTTCTATCTGAGCCGGCCCAGGCGTGGCGCGGACCTGAACCGCCGCTTTCTCAAAGAAGTGCAGGAATTGTGGAGGCTGGAAGATGAGAGCAGACAGTAAAGCCCCGGCAAAGCCCGCCGTAACTCTGACAACAGGCGCCGTGGACGAGTTTTTCACGCGGTCTCGGGAGCGCGCACGCAAGCTGGATCGCGGTGAACGGATACCGGCCGAGGTCAGAGTCGTCTTTGAAGACCCCGCGGACCTGATGCAGGTGCTCTCAACGGCGCGCGTCCGGGTGCTGCAGGCTGTGCGCCCAAAGGCAATCCCCGTTTCGCAACTGGTGAACGCGCTGCAGCGCGACAGGCAGGCGGTCATGCGCGATGTGCGCCTGCTGGAGTCGTTCGGATTGCTGGAGACGCGGGATGCGCCCAATCCGGGGCATGGGCGGCAGCGCATCGTGGTGCCGTTGGCCGCCCGGTACCAACTGGTCGCGAATATCTAAGGCATGTGCCGAAGCTCGTCCGCGGGGAGTGCGTTATCGGCCAAATCTCGGCCCCTGGGTGATAGCATAGTGGTGTTGGGGAAATGAGGAAATATGCGTAAACCCCGGCACTTGCTCCCAGTTGCTGGAACAATCTTGACGGCCATCCTGGCGTCGTTGCAATATGGCACGGCTCAGGAAGCTACCCCCACGCTGACTACGCTCCACAATTTCGCCGGTCCCCCAGGCGACGGGGCCTACCCGTATGCAAGTGTGGTTATCGACGGTGACGGGGCCCTCTTCGGCGTTTCCGTATTTGGTGGGGCTTCGGGGGGCACGGGCGGAGACGGCGCGTTGTTCTCGCTCAAGGCGCCCAAGACTTCAGGCGCCTCCTGGACCGAAGGCGTGCTCCACAACTTCAACGGCGGCGATCCTGGTTACGCAGCCTATCCTTACGGAACTCTCGTCATCGGCGGCGCGGCCGGCGGCCACCCAGTGCTCTACGGCACCACCTCAGGGGGCGGGTCTACAGGGCTTTGGGGCACCGTGTTCTCCTTGACCCCGCCGCAATCCGCCGGTGCGCACTGGACCGCAACTACTCTCTACGTATTCAGCGGAGGAAGCGACGGCGCCTATCCAGTCGGAGGTGTGGTGGTCGGCGCCGGCGGCGTACTCTACGGCACGACCAGCGCCGGAGGAATTGCGCAAGGCGCATCCGGCTATGGCACGGTTTTCTGTTTGACCCCGCCAGCACTATCCGGCGGCGCATGGACCGAAACCGTTCTTTACACATTCAAGGGCGGCATCAACGGGCCGGACGGCGCCATTCCCGAAGGCGGCGTCACTATCGGCAGCGGGTCCAGTGAGCAGCCCGTGCTGTACGGCACCACTTTCAGCGGCGGAACGCTGGGCTATGGCGCCGTATTCTCTTTGCAGCCGCCAACCTCCGGCGAAGGCGGCGCCTGGACTGAAACCGTGCTCCACAACTTCGCCGGCGGGGTCGCCGATGGGTTCAATCCGAACGCCGGCGTCGCTATTGGTAGCGGTGGCGTACTCTACGGCACTACCGAAAGCGGTGGAGCATTTCTACTAGGCGCCGTTTTCTCTCTGACACCGCCAGCCTCTGGGCAGGGCCAGGCTTGGACCGAAACCGTGCTCTATAGCTTCGCCGGAGGTAGCGATGGCGCCTATGCCGATGCCGGTGTCGCCATCGGCGGCGGTGGCACGCTGTACGGAACCACCTATAACGGTGGAACCTCGGGCCGTGGGACCGTTTTCGCGCTGAGTCCGCCGTCGGTCGCTGGCAGCCCCTGGACCGAGAGGGTGCTGCACAGTTTCCTGGGCGGCGGCGACGGGGCCAACCCTGAGGCGGCCGTCGCGATTTACGGGCGGACGCTCTATGGGACCACGTTTTATGGCGGAACTTCGGGGTTTGGTACGGTGTTTTCCTTGACGCCTTGAGTCGCCCCAGGCGTAGATCGGCTCCATGACGCGCGCTGCGGTTATACTGACCATTCGTCCATGGGCGGCCCAAGCGCGTATGAAACCGAGATCGTGATTGCCGGCGGCGGGCTGGCCGGCATCGTAGCTGCATACGAATTGCTCGGCCGTGGCCGGCGCGTATTGCTGATCGATAAGGACCGGCGCGAAAATTTCGGCGGGCTGGCCAAAGAATCTTTCGGCGGCGTACACATGATCGGTACGCCGCATCAGCGGCGGTTGCGCATCCACGATTCGCCCGAACTGGCATGGCGCGACTGGCAGAGCGTGGCCTATTACGATGCGGGAGACGAGTGGCCGCGCGCCTGGGGCCGCTTCTACTGCGAGAATTCCTACGAGTACATCTTCGAATTTCTGGACCGGAACAAGATTACGTTCCTCCCGCTGGTGAATTGGCCCGAGCGCGGCCTCTACGCGCCGGGCAATACCGTGCCCCGCTGGCACATCGCCTGGGGCACCGGCTACGAAATCGTCCACCGGCTATTGAATGCGCTGGACTCGCACCCGCAGCGCGCGAATCTGCAACTGTTGTTCGATGCCGAGGTCTCCGCCATCGAAATCACTGGCGGGCGCGCCACCGGCGTTGTTTGCCGCCGAATGGACGACGGCCGCGAATTCGGAGTGCGCGCCGAGCACGTGGTCGTCGCATCCGGCGGCGTGTGCGGCGGCGATCTCAGTTGCGTGCGCGCCAATTGGTATAAGCCTTGGGGAGATCCGCCCGAAGAACTGCTCAACGGCGCCCACCGTTTCGGCGATGGCCTGTTGCACCAGGGGGTCGCGGCGCTGGGCGGCGCAGTCACGCACCTCGACCTGCATTGGCATTACGCCGCGGGCGTGCATCACCCCGCCAAACGCCGGCCGAACGATGGCTTGAGCCTGGTGCCGCCGCGCTCGGCGCTGTGGTTGAACGCGCGCGGCGAGCGCATCATGCATCCCGGACCCATGCCCGTTTATGCCGACACGCGGCATTTGGTCTCCAGCGTTCTGGCGCAGCCCGGCAAGTATTCCTGGCAGGTGATGAACTGGAAAATCGCGATCAAGGAACTGGCGGTCTCGGGCTGCGACTACATGACCGCGTTCCGCTACAAGCAGCGGCTGGGGCTGGCGGCCAGTTTGCTGTTTGGCAATAAGGACCTGGTCAACCGCCTGATCCGCGATTGTCCGGACGATATTGTAGTGGCGGGCGATCTCAACGAGTTGATGGAGCGTATGGATCGGCAGAACCTCTACGGACTTAAGATTGATCGTGCGCGGATGGAAGCGGCGGTGCGCGCGTGGGACGAAATGCTGGATCGCGGTCCGGCATACTCCAACGACGATCAATTGCGGCGCATCGCGAATGCGCGGCAGTATCGCGCCGACCGCGTGCGCACCTGCAAGTTCCAAAAGATCCTGGATCCCAAAGCCCGCCCGTTGATCGCCATTCGCGAATTCATTTTGAGCCGCAAGAGTCTGGGCGGCATTCAGACCGACTTGCGGTGCCGGGTGCTGCGCGCCGCCGATGGCCAGCCGGTTCCGGGCCTGTATGCCGTGGGTGAGGCGGCAGGTTTCGGCGGCGGTGGCATACACGGCAAAGGGTCGCTCGAAGGCACTTTCCTGGGCGGCTGCGTGCTCTCCGGCCGCTTGGCCGGACAACGGATGGAAGTCTGAAGCGGATTTGGGGCAGTCTGCGATGGAAGGAGATGCTGACCGGCAAAGTCGCCGAGTTCACTGACCGCCTGACGCGGCTCTAAGAGCGCCTCGAGCCGCGAGGACCGCCCAATTTCACTCGATCCCCAACGTAATCAAAATGGCTTCCACATCCGCCGCGCGCACTTGCACGTCGGCGCTCATGGCGGCGGGATCGGGACGTTCGTCGAACGCCTGGAACAGAGCCATCTTGGCGATGGCGTAACGCTCGCTCGCGTACAGTGTGCGGCCGTGGCGGCTCTCCCAATCCTCCAGCGCGGTGTCGCTCCGCAGAACGGAAATCGCAATGGACGTCTTGCGGTCGCCGGAAACGTCGTCTGAAGGGGTTGTGAGGCAGTCTGCTGTGCTGGAAGCAAGACAAATGGCGACCCTGCAGTTGTTCATCGCCGCCGCATCGACGCGCGTTTCGCCTCCATCGGGACACGCCCGCGCGCGGCTGACGAGATCCTCGTCCATGTCTGCTAACGTGGAGACGAAAGTGAAGCGTCAAATCGCGCGTTTTACAGCACGCGGAAAGGCACGTTGCTCGAGAGCGTACCGCTTGGCGTCACCACCTGGACTGTTCCGGTGGTCGCGCCGCTGGGCACGGTGGTCGTGATTTCGGTGGCTGAAACGACATCGAATACGGCCGGTGTCCCGTTAAATCCGACGCTGGTCGCACCAGTCAGATCGGACCCAAGGATCGTGATAGGCGATCCCACATCGCCGGATGTAGGCAGCGTTGTCACAAACGGGCCAAGTCCCACGGATAAGCTGAATATGGCGCCATCGCCACTGGCCCCGCCAACCGACGCTGTTCCGTAGAATTCCCCATTGGTGGCCTGGACCAGCCCCGCCACGGGGTTTTCGTCGGCCCCCGTGAAGCTGTATAGCGTCGTCAGTGTGCCACCGGGAGTGATTCTGAAGATCGTGCCAACTCCATCGGCCCCGCCGAGGTTCGTTGTCCCGTATAAATTCCCATCGGTGGCTTGGATCAGATCCGCCCCGGGCGACTCGCCGTCCGGGCATCCGCCTTGGGCGCAGAAGCTGTACAACGTTGTTAGCGTGCCGCTAGGGGCGATCTTGAAGACCGTGCCGCATCCGCCGGTGGAGGCACAGTTGGCCCCGGACCCGCCGTACTCGGTGGTCCCATAGAAGTACCCATTGGTGGCCTGGACCAGCCCCGCCACCGGATCGCCGCCGTCCGTGCCGCCCGTAAAGCTGTAGAGCGTCGTCAGCGTGCCGGTCCCAGTGATTCTGAAGACCGTCCCATGCCCGGTCGCTCCGCCACCAGTCGTCGTCCCGTAGCCGTCTTCATTGAAGGCTTGGACCAGCCCCGCATACGGGTGTTCGCCGTCCCTGCAACCGCTTTCGGAGCAGAAGCTATGCAGTGTCGTGAACGTGCCATCCGGGCTTAACTTGAATACTGTCCCACAGCCAGTGGGGGCACAATTGGCCCCGCCGTACTCGGTGGTCCCATAGAGGTACCCATTGGTGGCCAAGACTAGCCCCGCGTAAGGGTAGGAGCAGAAGCTATACAATGTCGTGAGCCTGCCGTTCGGTGTAATCTTGAATACGGTCCCATAGCCTTTGGTCCCGCCACCATAGGTCGTCCCGTAGCCGTCCCCATTAATACCGTTGACCAACGTTCCGAGGGGGCTTAGGCCGTTCCTGCCATCGAAGTTAAACAGCGTAGTGAAAGTCTGTGCAGGGAGCGCCATCGCCGTTGCTGCGCACAGCACGCAAACAGCGCCCACCCGCTGCCGCGCGATCGAGGACCCAGACATGGCCTATCTCCTTTTGCTTACGGTGTTACACGTTACTCTGCGGGGAATCGAAGTGAGGGCGCGCTCGCACACCGCCGCCGCGTTGGAAGCCGCGGCAGTGAGGCATTGCGCCAACATTGCTGGATTCACGACGCATCCCTAACGGTCGGCGATCCGCCGAGCGGCCCTAAATACAGTTCCCCTCCCATGTTCCACACACACCAGCGCGCGGGCGGCTTATGGAGCGGTCGGCGTGGCAGTCAGTTGCACATCTGAGATGTCGACCTGCCCAGTGCCCTTACTCTCGATCAGAATTTGTAAGGGCTGGCCCAATTGAGCGGGGGTGGCCCCGGATTCATACGCGATCACCTCGGTCACGAAGTTGCCGCCCACCGGAGTCGCTTTGGCGCCGGCGGCCAGTACCGTGTTACCGGCCTCCAGCGACACCAAGTAGCCGGTGAATACTACATCGGCACGGGCTCCCACATCCACAGTCAGAGTGTAGGTCGTGTTGGCCTGCAACGTGACGCCAACCGTCTGCAAGATGGAGCCGGTTACAGTTGAATCGCCAAGGGCCGCGACGTACAGCCCTGTCGAGGGCGCGCTCGGATATTGCGTTGTTGAAAATTTTGCCACGTTAGTGGCTGGTCCGACTGTCCAGCCCGTAATTCCATATTGGCTGCAATTCGTGCCCGGCGTACAGTATAACGTGTTCCTGTCGAACTTGGGATTCAGGATCGCGATCTGGACTGGCTGCGCCTCGGCAGACGTTTCCAAAAAGAGGGTAGCAGCCGCCAATGTCAGTACCGTTACTGCCAGACAGCGTGTCATAGAGAGTGTAAGTTTCATAAAAGTTCCTTTGAGCCGGTTCCGACTGGCTATCGGACGCAACTCTCCACATCGTCAGCTATCAGTCAAATACGTAAAATCGCGATCCGGGGATGCCGCCTGCCCGGACGCGCCAAACCTCACCGTCAGCAGGCGTGCACCCAAGCGCGGTTCATGGCTCAATCAGCGGCCGACGAGCTCGATCGGCGATTTACACATGGCTCGCCAATTGGAACGAAAAGCCAAAGGCGTTCGCCCGAAAGGCCACCGCTGACGTCCTTCCGGACAAGGTGCGCCGCCGAAAAAGGGGCCATTGTAAAGGGGACTTCGCCCCACGTTGCCTCAAACTCGCAGAAACACTATCTCACTCAATCCCCAGCGTAATCAAGATGGCTTCCACATCCGCCGCGCGTACTTGCACGTCGGCACTCATGGCGGCGGGATCGGGACGTTCGTCGAACGCTTGGAACAGAGCCATCTTGGCGATCGCGTAGCGCTCGCTCGCGTACAGTGTGCGGCCGTGGCGGCTCTCCCAATCCTCCACCGCGGTGTCGCTCAGCAGAACGGAAACCGCAATGGAAGTCTTGCGGTCGCCGGAAACATCGAAAACATGCTCGGTCCCGCTGTTGCGGTCGCGTTTATAAGGCCGGTGGCCTTCATAGTAATACTGATAAACATAACCGCTTTGTCCGGAATAAGTTTTTTGGCGCCGGATGGCCGGCCCGCCCGTCAGCGGCTCCGGTTTGCGTGAAAGCCAGCGATCGAACACCTTTCGATTATCCAGGTACGGCAGTCCTCTTGACAAGCGCATGTATTGGAGTGAAACTGAAGGTGGAGTCAGCCGGTGACGATTCCGATTCAAGAATACACCGCGTAGCCAGCTTCTGCTGACGCTGGCAAGGAGGTGCCAATAGAACCGGGCCAGCATGGGGGCGGTCGTCGCCGCGGGCGGTAGACAAGCAGCACGAAGAATACTCGAACGGCCGGATTAGCGCGCATTTTATGCGTTGCGCTCTTGCGCAAATCGGATGGCCGGTAACGGGATCTTCAGTCTACGCTCCGCCGATGGCCGCCCTTCTCAATTTTTCCAGTACCCCTCCTCCCCGCTCCTCTCGCATCCCGTGTAAACTGAGATGTACTCCTCCTCCGATATGACACTTCTTCCCCGTGAAATCGTCGCGGCGCACAGCCCCGATTCCGACGACGCATTCATGTTTTATGCGCTGGCCACCAAGAAAGTGCGCTCCCCAAAAGTGACCTTTCGCCACATCCTGGAGGACATCGAATCGCTGAATCGCAAGGCGGTCGACGGCCTCTACGATCTTTCCGCGATTTCCTATCACGCCTATCCCTACGTGGCCGACAAGTATGTGCTCATGGCCAGCGGCTCGAGCATCGGCGATGGCTACGGTCCCATGCTGGTCGCGGCGCGGCCCGTTGAGCCGGAAGAATTGATTGGCAAGCGTATCGCGGTGCCCGGTAAACTTACCACCGCGTATCTGGCGTTGAAACTGTTTCAGCCGGATTTCGAAGCCGTGGTCACACCTTTCGACAAAATCATGAACGCTGTGCGCGAGCACTCGGTGGAAGCGGGCCTGATCATTCATGAGGGGCAATTGACCTATGATCGCGAAGGATTCCACCGCGTGCTGGACCTGGGACGCTGGTGGAAGGGGAAATACGGATTGCCGCTGCCGTTAGGAGGCAACGTGCTGCTGCGCACGCTGCCGGGCGAGATTCAAGGCGAGTGCTGCCGCCTGATGCGCGAGAGCATTCAATATGCGCTCGACAATCGCGACGAGGCGCTCAGCTACGCCTTGCAATTCGCGCGCGACATGGAGACCAGCCTGGCGGAGAAGTTCGTCGGCATGTACGTGAACCACTATACGCTCGACGCCGGCGACACCGTGCCTGCGGCCGTGCAGAAGCTGCTCGATCTGGGCCATGAGGCGGGTCTGATTCCGCGGCGCGTGCAGGTCGAGTTCGTTCGCTGATTGCTACAGTAGAAGAATGGCTTCTTGTCGCGCAATCCCCCTCCTGCTCTGTCTCTCATTTTGTCCGACGGTCCCCGCCCACGCCCAGGATGCCGCCGCATTGCGCCCCAAGGACGTCCGCGAGATGGGCAAGGGCGGCGTCGATGCTATTCCCAAACTGGCCGCGCTGCTGGCCAACCCGGATTTCGAAATCCGCCTGGAAGCGGTCAAACAAATCTCGGAAATCGCCACGCAATACAGCCTCGATCCGTTGATTCAAGCCACGCGCGATAGCGACGCCGAAATTGAAATCCGCGCCACCGATGGCTTGGTCAACTTCTATCTGCCCGGCTATTTGAAAACCGGATTCGGTTCTTCCTTGCGCCGCGCGGGCACCAGCATCAAAGGCCATTTCACCGATACCGACGACCAGGTAATCGATCCCTACATCACGCCGCGCGCGGACGCGATCGCCGCGCTCGGCGCGCTGGCGCGCAATGGCGCAACTGTCGACGCGCGCGCCAATGCGGCGCGCGCCATCGGCATCCTGCGCGGCAAAGCCGCCATACCGGACTTGGTCCAGGCGATGCACTCCAAGGACACCCCGGTGATCTACGAATCGCTGGTCGCCTTGCAGAAGATCCGCGATCAAGACGCCGCTTCCAGCATCGCCTTCCTGCTGCACGATCTCGACCCAAAGGTGCAGGTCGCAGCGATCGAAACCACCGGCCTGCTGCTGAATAAATCGGCGTTGCCGGACTTGGTGAATGTCCTGAACCACACCGGCGACAGCAAAGTGCGCCGCGCCGCGCTGACCGCCATCGCCATGCTGCCCGCCGAGAGCAGCCGCGAGATTTACGCGCGCTATATCGGGGATAAAGACGACAAGATGCGCGCCGCCGCGGCCGAAGGTTACGCGCGCTTGAAGAATCCGGCGGATCTGCCCATGCTCGAGAAGGCTTATCAGGATGAGGGAAAGACCTCCCCGCGGCTCTCGATGGCCTTTGCGCAAGTGATGCTGGGCAAGACGGAGGTCTCCGAATTCAGCCCGCTCCAATTGCTGGTGAACACGCTCAACAGCGCCGCGTATCACGGCGTGGCATTCCCGTTCCTGGTGGAGTTGGCGCGCGACCCGGGCGTGCGAAAATCGCTCTATACACCGCTGTTGCAGGGA
Source organism: Bryobacteraceae bacterium (assembly GCA_049516155.1). Lineage (GTDB taxonomy): Bacteria > Acidobacteriota > Terriglobia > Bryobacterales > Bryobacteraceae > Bog-159. The sequence continues at coordinate 1,343 of JBEKTJ010000202.1, read as the reverse complement.
ACCAGAGACGAGAAAATCAACCTCGCGCGGGTGATGGCGCGCAGCGGCGATAAGAGCGATGCGCCCCAATTAGAGAAGTTGAGCCACGACCCCGATCCGGAGGTGGCGCAGGAAGGATTGCGGGCCTTGCGGAATCTGCAGGCCCGCACCTGAACGGAATCTTACTTGGCCTTCTTCTGCTTCTGCTGGCCGACGCGCACCTTGAAGTGCAGGATCTTGGATTCCTGGTACGCCTTGTGATCGTGCCGGGCCACTACATCGGCCAGATACTTATCCACGCTGGCGTCTTTCGGGAGCACCGACATGACGGTGAAGTTCTCGCCGCACTGCGGACAGAAGGGCCGGAAACGCTTGACATTCGGAATTGCCATAACGCTGTTAGTTTAGCACGGCAACCGAGGCCGGTTCAGGGTCCTAATCGGGGAAGTCTCCGAAATAGCAGGGAGCTTCAGATTCAGCCCGGCCCAGCGGGCGAAACCATTGTCGAAGGTCACCAGGAAGATCGAGTTGCCGGACGACGGCCTCTGGGAGTTCTAGCGTGGCCTGCAACGACTGTCGCCACGCCCGCTGTCACCTCCGCCTGCGTTGGCCCGGGCCAACTCGCAGCCTTCGCGGCCCGCGTCAAAGTGGGCAACCAGCCGCATCACCCGCGGCGTTGATCGGATCGATCTGCACGCCGCTTTTCTACAAGCGCCCGCCCGTTTCAGGCGGCCCGATGGCTGGGCTCGTGGTGAAGACGCATCAACTGGTCGGAGCGGAGTGCCAGGGACGCATACGTTTGGCCGGAGTCGTCGCTAAACTCAACCTCGTATGCGCCCGGCGCCAGGCTCTCGACGATGGTACCGACCTGTCCACGCAACAGCCCTTTTTGAGGGATGTCTTCGAGCAGCGCGACCACCGATAGCATCTCTATTTCAGCCATTGCAAGCCTTCTTTCAATAGTACAAAACAACTGGTCAGCCGTGGATCGGTAGTGCCTGAAAGGTGCGTTGAACGAAAAACAGCGGCCGCTTGCAACGGGCCGAAACCGGCTTTACGCTGAAAGTATGCCATTCGACCGCAGTTCGTTGCAAGCCCTCCGAAACCTGATAGCCGATACCGATCTGATTCTCGAAACTACACCAGACCTGCCCCAGAATCGTACCGCGTGCTCCCGTGAGAATCTCCGCGCAGCGCCACGCCACATCGGGCAAGCAGCGCTTTCAAATCACCACAGATGGATTCCAGCCCTACATTTCGGCGATCACCACCACGCTGAGCGACCGTTGCGACTATGCCCAGCACATCAAGGTCTACGGCACGAATCCTGAAGATGAGCGCCGGTACAGCCCCGCCGAAGTCAT
>JBEKTJ010000201.1:0-12027 GCA_049516155.1 Bryobacteraceae bacterium | reverse complement strand
TGATTGTTACTCGGATTCTGAAACTTCTCCCAGCCCAACGCGCGGATCATCCCTGTCTGAATGCCGTCCGGTGTGCGCGCATGCCAGTGGTCGTGGAAGCGCCAGACCACCAGACGATGCTCCGCGATGAACGCCTGCTTGGCCGCCAGTACGGCGTCGTTCTCTTTGGCAAGGTCGGCGGTCTGATCGAGATGGCCGTAGAACGTCGGCTCATGCGTAATGATTAAGTTGTCTCCTGCGGCAGCCGCGCGCCGCAGCACATCGTAAGTGGCCATCATCGTGGTGGCGACGCCCGTGACGGGCGTATCGGGATCGCCCGCCTTGAACGTATCGACCGTCTGACTACGCCATGCGACGCCAACGTTCTTTTGAATGCGTTCGATCGCCTGCCGGGCAGTGAGCCGACTGGTCGGGGCGTCTTGGCCGAAGGAGCCGGAATGCAGCAGCGCCCCCACAGCCAACGTGTTAAATAGGGTCCTGATCACGAACTGATCGTATCAGAAGTCCAGCTCCACTTCGTCGATGTAGCACCACCCCCAATTTTCCCCCGGCTCGATCGAGCGCATGATGGGATGATTGGTCTTATGGAAGTGCTTCGTCGCATGTTTGTTCTTCGACGAGTCGCAGCAGCCTACGTGGCCGCAAGTGAGGCACAGCCGCAGGTGGACCCAGGTGTCGCCCATCTTCAGGCATTCCTCGCAACCGTGGGTGTGCGGCGTGACTTTGTGTATCTGGTTGATGTGAGTGCAGGTCGTAGCAGTCATGGTGTAGCTCCCGATGGCAGCGGCAGGCGAATTTGAAAGCGGGTGTTTCCCGGAACGGATTGGACCGTAATCTCGCCCGCGTGCTCTTGTACGATCCGCCGGACCGTTTCGAGGCCCAGCCCGGTGCCTTGTCCGACACCCTTGGTGGTGAAGAACGGCTCGAAGATATGCGCCTGAACTTCCGGCGCAATTCCCGGTCCATTGTCGGCTATTTCAATCAGCATCCGGTCCAATTCGCGCGCGGTGCGGACGCGCAGTTCGCCCTTGCCGTCCATGGCGTCGATGGCATTATCGATCAGATTGGTCCAGACCTGGTTCAACTCGCTGCCGCGCGCGCACATCTTCGGCAACGTCCGGTCGAAATCGAGCTTCACGTTAATGCCCTGTTTGAGGCGGTGCCGCAGCATGAGCAGCGTGCTTTCGAGACCTTTGTGGATGTCCACTTCCTGGTCCGGCCCCTGGTCCATATAAGTGTACTCTTTAATCGCACGGACCAGATCGGAGATGCGCCCGGTGGAATTCTCGATCTGATCGAGCAGCGTGCCGATCGTTACAAAAGCGGCGATGCGGCCGAGGAAATCCGGCCACGCCTCGCCGGGAAATTGGTTGTATACGCGGTCAAACCAAGCGGTTTCGCAGCCCGCATCCACCAGCGCAGGCGCCAGGTCCCAGGCCCGCGCGACTCCGTGGCGCAACAGGCAAGCCGCAATGGCTTCCTCGCAATCGCTGCGTTCCAGCGAATCCATGGGAGCGGGCGTGGTGGCGCGTTGCGCCAGTTCGCGCTCCAATGCAGGGATGGCCGCGCGCTGCTCCGCCGTGAGCGGGTGCGCGCTCAGCCTGGCAGCGGCCTCGCGAAAGGTTTGAAACGCTTCGCGCAAGCTGGATACGGCGCGCCGCGCGGCCGCCGCCGGATTGTTCAGCTCATGCGCCAGGCCGGCCGAGATCTTGCCCAGCGCGGCCATCTTTTCCTGCTGGTCCTCCAGCCTGGTGAAGTCGCGGATCCGGTCCGAGAGCACGCCCACCAGCCGCGGACCTAACACCGGCATGCGCGCCAGCATCTCCGGGAAACGCTCGGCCGGAAAAGTGGCGATGTGCGCCGGCGTCACGGCGCGGACCGTCGACGGAAAATGCGTCATCCGCGAATAGGGCAACATGCCCGTAACAGCCGGGCCGCGGAAGATTCGCGTGATCGCCTCGTTGCCGTTTTCCACGCGCAGGCGTACCTCGCCATCCAGCAGGATCGTCATACGGTCGGCGGGGGTGCCTTCGCGGACGAAGATGTCTCCGGGCGCAAGGTCGATGCGGGTCATTTGCGACGCCAGCCAGTCCAGATCTTCCGCCGGCAGATCTGCGAACACCGGAACGCCGCGCAGTTCTTCGGCGAGCGTCGCAGAGTGTACATCGGTCGGCAATGTTTGTGAGTTTACCATGATGGATTTCCTATGATGCCTCAGTCGGTGATGCGGCGCGCCGCCTCGTCCCAGTAGACGGCCTTCTTGCGGAAGTACGACTCGTTAGCCATGTGGCAGGCGATGGCGGCGTGGTTGCCGAAGACCGCGTCTTCGGCCACCGGTTTGCGGCTCTTCACCGCCTGGAAAAAGTTCCACAGATGCGGGCGGACGTCGTCCCAATCGTTGCCCTTATAGACCGTATCGTCCGACAACGGTTCGCGCCCCGGCGTGACGGCATGTTCGGCTTGCCATTGTTTGACGTACTCCTCGCGCATTTTCGCGGGAAAGCCGCTCGAGTAATAGCTGGGCGCGGTGTCCAGTCCGGTTTGCGGCGAGTGCCGCAGTTCGCCGCCGTTAGCGTCCAGAATGCCTTTCGGCCCCATGAAGCGCGCCAGTTCGGGCGTTTCGGTGCCCAGGCCCAGCCGCACATAAACTGGCGTGCCGTGATAATCGAATAGCACCGTGTGCAGGTCGGGCATGTTGCGCCCGTCCTTCCAACGGAAGATGCCGCCCAACGCCGAAGCCAAGCGGGGCGCCTCGTTCCAGCCCAATGTGAACAGCATGCCGCTGATCAGGTGGACCATCAGGTCGCCGCCCACGCCCGTGCCGTACTCCCGCCAACAGCGCCAGCGCGCGAAGCGGTATTTGTCGAAGGGGATCTTCGGCGCGTCGTTTAGCCAGGTGTCCCAATCGACGTTTGCGGGAGAGAGATCCAGCGGCGGCGGATATACCCACGCGCCCGTAGGGTCGTTGCGTCCCAGGGTCAGTTCCACCATTTCGACGACGCCGATCGCTCCGGCGTGATACAGTTCGCGGGCTTTGGCGCACAGCACGGAGCTGACGCGTTGCGATCCGATCTGCACGATGCGGCTATTCTTCTGGGCCGCCTCCACCATCTCGAATCCCTGCTCGGCCGCGTGCGACATCGGCTTTTCGCAGTAGATATCCTTGCCCGCGTTGCAGGCGTCCACGACCACGCGCTTATGCCAGTGGTCGGGCACCGCCGCCACGATGCAGTCGATATCCTTGCGGTCGAGCAATTCCTGGTAGTGGCGGGTAGTGGGCAGGTTGGCGTTTCCGGTGATCTCCTTCGCCAGCGTGTGGCGGCCATCGTAAAGGTCGGCCGCCGCCACGCACTCCACGCCGGGAAGTGTGATCGCGGTGCTGAGCAGACCGGAGCCTTGCATGCCGATGCCGATCATGCCGAACCGGACACGATCGCCGGCGGCCATCGCTTGCGGCGCCAGTAGGACCGTGCGGGCGGCCAGCAGGCTCCCGCTGCCCCGCAGGAACGTGCGCCGGGAAAAAGGTATATTCATAGCTATGCTTACAGAATATCGCGCCTGTGCACTGGCTGCTATCCTGATCGTCAGCGCTATGCCCAATTTGTCAGCCGCGGATCTGCCGACTAGGAAAACGCTGAACCTTGCAGCGATCAAAACCATGGTGGCCGCCGCCGAAGCGGAAGCCCAGAAGCGCAACGTGCAGGTGACCATCTGCATCGTGGACGAAAGCGGCAACCTGCTTTTCCTGCAGAAGGGCGACGGCGCGGGATTGAACACTATCCAATTCGCGCAGAAGAAAGCGCGGCATTCCGCCTTTTACAAGCAACCATCCAAGGCCGCTGCGGACCAACTCAAGAACGGCGATCTGCAGGTGCTGGCTTTCCCGGACGCCTTCCCGAATCAGGGCGGCCTGCCCATTCAGGTCGACGGTCAGACCATCGGAGGCATCGGCGTGAGCGGTGCGCCATCCGAAGTGGACGAAGCCATCGGACATGTCGCCCTCGACGCGTTGCGGTAGGACAGGCCTCCCGGCCTGTCTATCTTAACGGCCCGCTAAGTCGTGAAAGCGAACATCCGGTCCCAAAATCGGACACCGGCGCGAGCGCAAACCGTGCTGTCTCTCCAACAAACAGTGGAACCGCAATTGCCCATGGCAAACCTACACAATGAACCCATTTCGAAATGCTATAGCGTTGGCTTGGATTGTTTCGAACTCAGTCGCCTTCGCGCAATCGTCCGAAGTTTCCATTGAGTCACCCAAGCCGCCGCCCGTGATTGGCCACGTGTTGGCTCCGTTTCACCTGGAGAAGCGCCAGGTGTCGCCGGCCAGGTTAAGCAACTCACCGCGGTTGGAATCGTTAGTGCGCGCTGGCAATCTCTATTTGTCCGTCCGGGACGTGATCGCGCTGGTTTTGGAGAACAATCTCGACATCGCCGTGCAACGCTACAGCCCCTATCTTGCGCGCGAGATGTTGCGCCGGACCGAGGGCGGCGGTCTCCTCCGTTCGGTGGATACGCCCATAGCCGCCGGGCCCACCAGCGTCAGCACGGCCGGAATCAGCGTCAATGCCAACGGGCTGGCGGGAGGCGCCGGCTTGAGTTCGGGCGGCGGCATTGTAACTCAGATCGGCCCCGTGCCTCCCAATCTCGATCCGCAATTTTATGTCGGCGAGTTTATCGGGCACAACACCGTGCCGGAAACGAACCTGGTGCTCGACCAGACCTCCGCTCTTACCACCGACTATCACCAAATCGTTTTTCAATATAACCAGCAGTTTATTACCGGCACTTCCGCGCAACTTACTTTTTACGATAACCACAGTCTCCAGAATACTCCGGTAAATCTCTTCAACCCCTTCAATTCGAGTTTCCTCGATCTGCAGATCAACCAGCCTCTTCTGCAAGGATTCCAGATCGGCGTCAATAACCGGGACATTCGCATCGCTAAGAACAACATGAAGATCGGTAACCTGCAACTGAAGCTGCAGGTGGCCACCACCATCGCCGCGGCATTGAATCTTTATTGGGATTTGGTCAGTTTTGTCGACTCGGTGCATATCAAGGAAGAAGCCCTGGCAACGTCGCAGAAGTTATATGACGACGATCAGAAGATGGTCAAGATCGGATCGCTCCCGGCGGTGGAAGTGACTCGCGCAGCCGCCCAGGTTTCCATCAGCAAAGAGGATCTTCTTTTTGCGCAGACCAACGTGCAGCAGCAGGAGATTGTCCTGAAAAATGCCCTGAGCCGCAATGCCATGGCCAACACCTGGCTCGACGAGGTGCATATCGTGCCGCTGGATCCGATCGAGGTCCCCAAGACAGACGACCTGAAGCCCTTAACAGAACTCCTCCCGCAAGCCCTGGCCAACCGCATCGAAATAGAGCAAAGTAAGGTGAATATCGACAGCCAGAAGATAGCCATCCGGGGCTCGCGAAACGGGCTGTTGCCCAGCTTGCAGGCGTTCGTTGAGCTTACCAACAATGGCTTGAGCGGTCCGGTCAATCCCGCGTATGACGGTTGCTGCGGCGCTCCCGACCCATATTTTATCGGCGGCGTCGGTACTGCTCTGGGGCAGGTATTCCGCCGCGACTTTCCTAATTATTCCGCCGGGCTGACATTGAACATACCGTTCCGCAACCGCCAGGCCCAAGCCGACTATGTGACCGATCAACTGCAACTCCGGCAAGCCGAACTCAAACTGCAGCGCGCCGCCAACCAGGTTACCGTGGACGTGAAGACCGCGACTATCGGCGTGCAGCAGGCCCGCGCGCGCTATGAGACGGCCGTGGACACCCGCAAGCTGGCCCAACAAAGCCTTAAGGACGAAGAGAACCGCTTTCAGCACGGCGTATCCAGCGTCACTCTAGTGATTCAGGCGCAAAGGGACCTGGCTAGCGACGAAGATGCCGAAGTGCAGGCTATGGCTAACTACACGCACGCCAAGATTGCATTCGACCTGGCCATGGGACGGACTCTCGACGTGAACCATATTTCCATGCAGGAGGCAGTCGACGGGCACGTCGCTCGAGAATCTCTCCTGCCCGCCGCGCTGCCGGATGAAAACTCGAGGTCGCCCAAGTGAGGTTTCCAATGTGGCGGAGAAATTTGATCGCCTGTATCTGTGCCGGCGCTGTCTGTGGTGCGCAAGACTCCCAATATGTCATCGAGAAGTCCCGTCTGCCGATTCCTATCCGTTCCTATGCGCCTCCGTCAGTGCCCACCGGGCGCCTGAGCAACTCGAAGCGGCTGCACGATCTGCTGCGGGCCGGCAAGCTATATCTAACCGTGCAGGATGCCTTGGCGCTGACGATCGAGAACAATCTGAACCTGGAGGTCTACCGTTACGGACCGCTGCTGGCGCAGGCCGCGCTGGAACGGCAAAAGGCCGGCGGCCCGCTGCGCGGTGTCCCCAGCGCCGCTGCACAGGTAGCCAGCGTCGATAGCGGCTTGGGCGTGAACGGCAGCATACAGGCCGCCGGTCTATCCAATGGCGGAGGCGGATCGAGCGGAGGCAGCACGGGCGGCGCCACCATTCAACAGGTCGGCGTGGTGACCCCGAATTTGGATCCGGTTCTCCAAAACAGCACCACTTTTGAGCATCTCAGCCAGCCGCAGCTATTCGCGGTCGTCAGCGGAACGCCTGCCCTGATCCAGTCCATCCATACTTACAGCACATTCATCCAGGAAGGTTTCCTGTCGGGCGGCTACGTACGACTCACCGATTACGAACAGTATCTAAACGAAAACGCTCCCACGGACGCCCTCGAGCCGCAAAGGGGACCTTATGTGAGCGTCGCAGTCCGGCACAATCTCTTGCAGGGTTTTGGCGTCAAACTCAACGACCGCTTTATCCGCATCGCGCAGGTTAATGTGGGGGCCTCGCGGCAGGATTTTCGCTCGCAATTGCTCAATCTGACCGCTATTGTTCTCAACCTTTATTGGGACTTGGTAAGCGCTCACGACGAGTTGAAGATCAGGCGAGCCGCCCTGGAGACGACGCAAAAATTTCTCGACGATACGCGGAAAGAAATCGCAGCCGGATCGCTGCCGCGTGTCGAACTGCCGCGCGCCGAAGCGGAGGCCGCCGGCCGCTTGCACGATGTGGTGGTGGCACAGTACGGCGTGACGCAACGGGAAGGCATGCTCAAGGACGCCATCGCCCGCACCATGGATCCGCAGATAGAGGCCGCGGAGATCGTTACGCTCGACCGTTTCGAAGTCCCGGATACCGAAGATCTGCCCCCGTTGCGGCAGTTGGTCGCTACGGCCATGGAGAAGCGGCCCGACGTGGCGGTCGCGAACGTCCGCGTGCAGACTCAAGAGATGTCCCTGCCTGGAACGCAGAATCCGCTGTTGCCGAATCTGACCCTGCAAGCGCAAACATACGACCGCGGCGCCTCGGGCGTTGCCCAGTACCAGGCGAATCCATACTTCGTGGGCGGTTATGGCACCGCGCTGAAACAGATCTTTCAGCGCGATTTCCCCAACGAAGCCGCATCGCTGGGCCTTTCGATTCCCCTGCGAAACCGCCAGGCCCAAGGCGACTACGGTATCGATCAGTTGCAATACCGCCAGTTGCAGGTGAGCACCCAGAGAGACACGAACCAGATCGTGGTAGATGTGTCTAACCAGCTCAGCGCGCTGCGGCAGTCTCGCGCCAAATTCGCCGCGGCGAAACAAACCCGGATCTTGCAAGAGGAGTTGCTGGCCAGCGAGCGCAAGAAATTCTCTTATGGCATCTCCACGTTCAACGACATTATTATCGACGAACGGGTACTGGTTACCGCGCAAATAAGCGAGCTGAACGCGGCCGCGACCTACGTCCGCGCGCGCATTTCTTTCGACCAGGTACTGGGCGAGACTCTCGAAAAGAATAATGTCTCCCTCGATGACGCACTTGCCGGACAAGTCCGGTAGGACAGGCCTCCTGGCCTGTCTGTGTTCACTGCGCCTTGATAGGAACCGCCAGAAACGCCGGTGAGTCGCCCGTTGCCGAATTGGAAGCCCCGCCCACGATCTCCCCGGCATCGTTGATATCGTTGGCGTACACCAAGCTCAGTGGACCCGCCGCGACGAGCGTATTCAGGTCCGTCATGACGCCATTCTGCCACAAGAACGCCCGGCTGCTTCCGCTCGCATTGATCGATTGACCGGCCACTTGACCCTGTTCGTTAATGCCCCATGCAATGCTGAACGAGTCTCCCGGAAGCGTGCCCAAATCCACGATGCCGCCGCTCTTAGTCCAAATGAACGCGTGGTAATTCGGGCTGGCGGCTGAGTCGCCTGGTAAGTCGGAAAATCCGACGATGACACCATGGTTATTGATCGCTGTGGGCGTGTTCCATGCCACGCCGCCCAAATTCCCAATATTCGTAGGCGTACCGTTCTCCCAAAGCACGGCATGCGCGGCCGTCGATCCTCCCACGGCGGTCCCGCAAGTTCCCGAGATGCCCACCACCTGGCCCAAGTCGTTGATAGCTACGGCCGCGCCATCCGGATCGCCGGAAAGCGGCGGCAGTTGCCGGATCTGGTCCTGTCCCGGCCCATAGACGACGGGTAGAAACTGAAGCACCTGGGGCGGGACGCATGTCGGATCGTGAGTGGTCGTCTCCGCCCATCCGGCGATCTGCCCCAAGCTGTTGTCGCCCGCCGCAAAGCCGTTATTGCCTCCCAATGTGGGGAGCGCGCGCATCACTCCGTCTCGCCACGCAAAGCCCTGGCAGGTATGGCCGCTGGAGCTGGGAAAAAATCCTGCCGCACAACTCCAGACCTCTCCCAACGGATCCACGATGGAAGTATCCGAGATACCCGAGATCAGGCCGTAATTGTTCTTCACCGACGACCACGCGACAGAGCTATTGGGCCCTCCCAGCGTGCCTAGGTCGATCTGCTTCCCGTGGATCCACACGGTAGCATGTTCGGTGGTGTTGCCCGGCAAATTCGCGGCGCCCGTCGCCCATCCCCGGTTGTTAATGCTATTCGCGGCGCTCGCCGTTCCGCCCAAAGTGCCGAATGTGACGATCCGGTAAGTATCTTGCGCCGCGAGGCCAACCGGGATCGCCATCGCGCCAATCGAAATTATTGCTGTGATGTATGTAGGTGTCATGCTGTCAGAATAGTTCGACCCACTTAGCGGCACTGGACGTTAACGGACATCGCTCGACAATGGCCGGACGTTTTCGGACTTTGCTCTCAAATCCGGATTAGGGAGCAAAATCAGCCTGGTCCGAAAACGTCCAGTCCTCTCCGCTGGACCGTTTATGATGGGGGTGACCCTATGGACCTGGATTGGCAGGTATGTTCGCGTGCCCGGCTCTCGCGGGATGCCCGTTTCGATGGCAAGTTTTTCATCGGCGTCCTCACCAGCAAGGTTTATTGCCGGTCGATTTGTCCCGCGCCAACCGCTAAGGAGAAGAATGTCCGCTATTATCCAACCGCGGCCGCGGCCGCCGAGGCGGGCTTTCGTCCCTGTCTGCGCTGCCGCCCGGAATGCTCGCCGGGGACCCCTGCCTGGCTCGGAACTCCCAGCACCGTATCGCGAGCCTTGCGGCTGATCGCGGAGAGCGGCTTGGCCGACGGCGGCGTCGAAGTGCTCGCGGAACGTCTGGGGGTCGGCTCACGCCATCTACGCCGCTTGTTCCTGCAACACTTGGGAGCCACGCCTAGCGCGGTAGCTAAGACCCGCCGTCTGGATTTCGCGAAGAAGCTGATCGACGAAACGGGCTTGCCGATGAGTGAAGTCGCGCTGGCCGCGGGCTTCGGGTGCGTGCGCCGGTTCAACGCCGCCATTCGCACGGTCTATCGCCGCACACCGACGCAAATTCGGCGCCTCTCGCGGCAGAAAGGCGCTTCATCGGAGAATGAGTACTCCTTCCGCCTTCGCTACCGGCCGCCTTATGACTGGAATGGCATGCTGCGGTTTCTGGCGCCCCGCGCAACGCCCGGAGTGGAATCGGTGGAGTCCGCCACTTACCGCCGGACGATTTCCTTGAATGGCGCAAACGGCTGGCTGGAGGTCTCGCTCGACGGGGGAAATGACGGCCTCGCGGTGCGGGTTCAGTTCGGCGATCCGCGTTGGCTCTACCTGATCGTCGAACGCATCAGGGCAATGTTCGATCTGAATGCGGATTGGACCGCCATCGCGCAAGGCCTCGCACCGGATCCGGAGCTGGCTCCGCGCATGCAAACCAATCCGGGGCTGCGTGTACCCGGATGCTGGAATGGTTTCGAGCTGGCGATCCGCGCAATTCTCGGCCAACAGGTAACCGTGAAGGGCGCCACCACCCTGGCAGGCCGGTTGGCAACCACGCTGGGCCAGCCATTCGCCGCGCCAGGCGGTCTTACGCATATCTTCCCGCCGCCCGATGTGCTGGCCGACGCCAACTTTGTGGGACTGGGCCTCACAAAGGCGCGCTCTGAAACGATTTGCGCCCTCGCCCGCGCGGTTTGCGACGGCCGGATCGGCTTCGAGGGGGTCGCCGATACCGAAGATTTCATGACCAGGATGTGTGAAATTCCCGGGATTGGAAAATGGACCGCACAATATGTCGCCATGCGGGCACTGGGCGAACCCGATGCGCTACCGCCCGGCGATCTCGGCCTTCTGCGCGCCCTAGCCTTGGAAAACCCTCGCGATCTGGAGCGGCGTGCCGAGGCTTGGCGTCCCTGGCGGGCGTATGCCTGCATGTACCTTTGGTCCATTGGCCACGAAAGCCAAGCCGCGGCTGCCACACCAGTTTAAGCGGGCTGCGCTGTCCCGGGACCCGGCACCGATTTCAATCTCGGAATGCGGCTCTCCGCGGGCGGCAGCGGCGGGAAATCCGTATAAGGTCCAGCCTGATACCAATAAGCGACCGAGAAGTAGTTATCGGCGCGATGATTGGCATGGCCGTGCTCAATGGTGTACTTCAGATACTTCGTGAACGTGATCGGATTATCGGCGTGCCAGCGGTATAGGCAATACCGGCCGCCCGGGCGCTCCCCACTGACGATCAATGGCGCACCGTTATAAAGATGCGCGAACGGAATGGCAGTGTCTCGCCCGCCGAAGTCCCATGCGCCGTTGAAATAATCCTCCGTCCCCGTGCCGGTGATCGCGGGCTGGCTCTCGTCGTCCACAAACACCATTTCATCGCCTTCGCCCATCCAGTAATCCTGATTCTGCAAGACACCCAAAGTCACTCCCATCAGGTGCCCGCGCCCGCGCGTCTCGGTGAAGACGTAGTTTTCCTTCCCGTCCAGATTCTTCAGTTTATCGGCGTCGCCATTGTGCCGCCAATCGTTAGTGGTGGGCTTGTTCGGCGCGGCTTGCCGGTATTGCGCGTGGAAGTAGAGCACCTCGTCCGGAAGCGCGGGCACGATCTGATAATCGATATTGGAATAGAACGCGCCAACGCGGCTGGCGCTTTCGTTGGTGGCGGTGATGCGCGCCGACCTGCGGAAGGGCATGGCGAAATAACAGTTCAACGCTTTCACCGACGAGCAATTCAGGAACGCCGACTGATACACGAAATACTGGCCCAGATTCAATCCGAACAGATCGCCCACTGGCACTTCTACGCTGGGTTTGGCTTGGCCATCCCAAAATATCCGGATCACGATTTCCTTCAGGTGATCGGAACTGCCCGCGGCGATGGTGAACCAGATATGCGTGATCACCCCAGGCCCCTCGGAAGCGAATAGCTCGCGCGCGGCGCCCGGTTCAATCGGCCACGCGTCGGCATTGCCGCCGGTGCGATCGAAACTGGATTGTTTGAGCGAGCGGTAATTCTGAGCGCGCGCGTAACGCGGCAGGAACGGGTAATCGCCGCCGGCGCTCTGGCCTGTTTGAGCGCTGGCCTGCGATGCCGCAGCCGACAGGCCCGCGAATCCTGCCAGACGTTGCAGGAATCCCCTGCGCGGCGCTAGTTCGGATGACATAAGCCGGATTATAGCGCAGGTGTGGCAGGCCTCAAACGAATCTCCCGGCTACTGAGTGTGCGAAACAGAAGTGGAGCGGCGCTAGAGACTCAAAGAAAGCCGCAAGA
>JBEKTJ010000200.1:0-12421 GCA_049516155.1 Bryobacteraceae bacterium | reverse complement strand
AACCAACTGGCTCATGGTGCGCACATCGGCCACCGCCACTGCCGGGTCGAGATTTCGCACCATGGCGCGCATATCCGATGCCAGACGGTCCGGCGTCAGCCTGGTTCGCGCCACTACCGAAACCGAGTTGGCGCCGCTTTGCCACAATGGCCTGTAGATTTGCATGGGCGGCGTGGTTTCGAGGCCAGCCTGCCGCACGTCGCCGACAACCCCTACGATTGTCAACCAGGGATTGTCGGGACCATAGCGGCACCGCTTCCCCACCGCGGCCCGATCCGGAAAATATCTCCTGGCGAAACTGCGGCTCACACCGGCGAACGGCCGCCCGCGTCGTCGTCGCGGAAGGCTCTGCCGCCGAGCAACGGTATGCCCATGGCCGCAAAATAGCGAGGTGTGATCGAGCGATCTTCAAAGATGATCTTCTGATCGAAGGGGCGCCCTTCCACCGTCAGCATGGTAATCGACTCGCCGCCGCCGAGTGGCAGATAATTGACGGCCGCAGCCTCCTCCACGCCCGGTAAGCTGCCGGTCTGGTCGATTAAGCTCCGAAAAAATTCGTTCTGCCGCTGCGCCTGGTTGTATCTCGCGTCGAGGCGGATATTCATGGTTACCGTCGACGACGGGATAAACCCTTTATCGACGGATTGCAATTTCAGCAAGCTGCGAATCAGCAGGCCCGACCCGGCCAACAGGACGAAAGTCAGCGCCACTTGCGCGACCGTCAAGCCGTGCTGCAGCCGGCCCGCGCCTCCTTTCACCGTACGGCTGCCGGAACTCTTCAGCACCTCGTTCAAATTGCATCGCGACGCGGACAGCGCGGGAAACAACCCGCACAACAGTGCCGTCGCCAAAGACGCGCACAGGGCAAACAGCAAGACGCGCCAATCGATCGAAGTCTCCTCAAGGCGCGGGATATGGCCTGGATTCAATTGCGTCAGCATCCCGATGGCGATGTCCGCCGCCAGCAGTCCCAGCACCCCTCCGGCGCCTGCCAGGCACAAGGATTCAGCCAGCAGTTGGCGGATCAGGCGCAGCCGGGAAGCGCCCAATGCCGTGCGTACACCGATTTCGAGCGACCTGCCCGTGGCGCGCGCCAACACCAGGCTGGCCACATTGCTGCAGGCAATCAGCAGCACCAGAAACACCGCCGCCATAAAGATCAGCAACGCGGGGCGCGACGCTCCCGTGATGGAGACGTCAAACGGCCGCACCACGGCATAAGATCCTTGAAATGCCGGCGGGTGCAGCGGGTCGAGCCGGGCAACGATGGCGCTCATTTCCGCCTGCACCTGCGCCAGTGGGATGCCCGGCCGCAAGCGCCCAATCGCGTTGCCGCTGTTATTGTCGCGCGCGGCGCTCTCTTGCGGGGTCATCGCCCAGGGCACCCAAACATCGGTCGCCGCGCTCACTGTTTCCAAGCTCTCGGTGCCATGCGGAAAGGCGAAGCCGGCGGGCATCACGCCGATGATGCGGTAGGGCCGCGCATTGAGCAACAGTTCCTTCCCCAGCACTCCGCGGTCGCCGCCGAACCTGGATTGCCACAGCCGGTGGCTGATTACGGCGACTTGTCCCTTCCCCGATTGGTCGTCGTCCGGCGCCACGGCGCGGCCCAGCTCCGGCGATATGCCGAGCAACTGGAAGAACTCGCCCGTGACGCGCGAGCCATCCACCCGGACAGCCATCCCATTCACCGACAGATTCAAGGGATCGTTGGTGAATAGGGCAAGGTTCGTAAACGAATGGCTCTGTTTTTTCCAGTCGTAGAATTCCGCATTGAAAGGCCCCCACGCTTCGAGCGGCACATCCGGAAAATGCGGATTGGGTTCAAACAGGAAGACCAGACGGTCCGGATCGCGGTAAGGCAGCGCACGCAGCAGCACCGCGTTCACTAAGCTGAATACGGCGGTGGTTGCGCCGATTCCCAAGGCCAGGGTCATGACAGCCAGCGCGGCAAATGCCGGATTCTTGCGCATCATGCGCAGGCCGTAGTTGACGTCTCGCAGCATGGATTTCATCATCGCAGGTCACCAGAACGAACCATCATAGCGAAGGTCGACGATCTCGTGGGGCCGATGCAGGCTACATCCGGCCGTATGTAAGCAACATTGAAGCGCCTATGGCGGCGCCGGCCTGCGACTGCCGAGGTCCCCAACCGGCATGCGTCTACCTGGCCGCTGGCCAAATTTGGGTTGGGTTTCGTTCACCAACGACGATGGCTCGGGAAGAATCGATCATGCGACTCTGGTGCGCTTCGATGTCGCGGAGGGCTTCAAGGGCATTGGACAGATCTGGTGGATCCCGGCAGCTTACCTCCTGTTATGAGGAGTACCACCTCGGCGAGCATTACGGGCGAATCCAGCGGCGAAACGAAACCCCCTCCATCCGGCGTCGATCCGGCAAATCCCCCGCTGTCTACTACTCCCGGAATGCGCCGGCTCTCGCCCCTATGGATGGCTTTCCGAGCCTCGGCCGGTATTTGGCGATGCTGAGGGCGTATCGGGCGGGCGGGGCTTTGCCGCGAGTTCTCGGGCATGTCTATCTTTATCCCTTCCGCGGCTGGCCCATATTCAGCGGTCCGGTTTTGAAGGGTACACGGGTAACGATGTCAAGTAGTTCCTCGACCCTGTCAGCCATCGCAGATGGAGAGGGAAACTTATCGCTAGCTAACCCGCCGGCCGGTTATTAAAAGGTCGGACCGACCTGCCCCCGTTTGGCATGGATGGGCAGGCTATCGTACAGGTGGGCGAGGCCGGATGCGGCTATATCGATATTCAACTCGCAACGACCCCATCCTGCAGGGAGCCGTATACGCTGACTGGGATGTTCGGAGCGGGTCTCCCTCCGTGGTCGAACTATCCGGCGGGCCGCTCTCGGGAAACGGCAGCCGTGTCGCGGCTTCAGCCCGGCGAGCGCCGCCAACATACGGAACTGCGGCTTGAGGCGGCGCTCGAAAAGACCAGCGTGGAGGTGCGCGTTGTCCATAGAGAGGGTGAGCCTGGAGTGAGCGCGAGCGTGCGTGCATTTGACGACAGTGGCAGCATCTCGGAGTTCGCGAGAGCTGACGCCGAGCAAGTCGCGGAAAATTCCTTGTCTTCGCGGACTAAGGTACGAGTTGGAAGCGCAAACCTTGCCGCCGCGCCGGCCTTCTGGGCGCAGAGCATCCTCACCAGTTCTCGAGTGCCGTTTATCTGCGACGATTCGAGTGGCACGTTCGAGCTCATTGTCGACCACTCAGCGCCGCTTTGACCTACTCCTGCCTCAACGCCCGCACGGGGTCAATCCGGCTCGCCCGCCGCGCCGGCACAAAACTCGCACACAGGGCAGCCATCACTAACACGGCAACCATCATCGCAAAGGTCGCAGGCTCCGGGGGCTGCATTCCAGTGACCAGGCGCTCCAAAACGCGCCCCGCCGCCCACGCCGCTGCGATCCCCACGCCCACGCCGCCGAGAATCATGGCGAGACTCTGCCGGAACACCAGCCACATGACGTCGCCCGCGTTCGCTCCGAGCGCCATGCGGACACCCATTTCCGGCACGCGCTGGCCGGTCAGATATGCCAGCACGCCATAAATGCCAATGCACGCCAGCAGCAAGGCCAAGCCGGCAAACACGCCGAACAAGATCAACAGGAAACGCTGTTGGTCGAGCGTGCTAACGGCGAGCTGCTCCATGGTGTGCACCTCGTACAGAACTTGATCGCCTGCGGCTCCGCGTACTGCCTGCCGCAACGATGCAACCACATTCAACGGCGGAATGGCGGTCCGCACGGCAATCGACATCAGTTCGGACCAGCGGCGCAAATTCCGGTCATTGACTTGGGCAAAAGGATAATAGAGCTGCGCACGCACGTGTGCCGTATCGTCGCCCGCGAGCCCCCAATACCGGACATGCCGTACCACACCCACTACCCGCAAGGGGTCCGTGCCCATGCCGATCCGCAGTTGCTTGCCGATAGGTTCTTGGCCGCCGAAGGCTTCGCGCGCCATCACATCGTCGATCACCACGACGGACTGGTTGCCCATGCGGTCCTGGTCGTTGAAGAACCGCCCTTGCACCAGATGGATGCCCATGACCCGCAAATAATCAGGTGTGACGCAGGTGGCCAGGGCCACCGGCTGTTGGCTCTCGGGTGGTTCAGCCGGTGTCATCCAGTAGCCGGTCTGGTTGTTGCCTTCGCGCAACGGAACGGTGTCGGCCATGGCGACGGACCGGACGCCTGGTACGCGCCTGGCGCGATACAGGACGTCGTCCCAAGCCGCGCGTATCTTCGCCGGAGCGGCGAGCGTGCCGGGCGAAAGCGCCATTCGCGTGACCAGTACGTTGCGGATATTCACGCCGGGGTCGAGCGATGCGAGATGCAGGAGCGTGCGCCCCAGCATTCCGGCGCAGACCAATAACACCACCGCCAAGGCGATCTCGGACATAACGAAGCCGCCGTGCAGACGGCGCGAGTGTCCACCTACGGTCCGCGATCCCGCGCGTAGGGTCCGTTCCAGGTCGCGCGCCGGAACGCGTAGTGCCGGGGCCAGACCGAAAAGAAAACCGCTCGCGAGCGAGACGGCCAGGGCAAGAAGCAGCACATGCCAATCGAGCGCAACTTCCTCGGCGCGCGGCAAACTGCCTGGCCAGAACAATACAAACGGCCGAATGCCGAAAGCCGCCAACAACGCGCCGAGTAAGCCCCCGGTTAGCCCTAGCACGGCGCTCTCCGTCAGGCATTGGCGCGCCAGCCTGCCGCGGCCCGCCCCGAGCGCAGCGCGCATGGCCAGCTCGCGCTCGCGCGAAACCGCCCGCGTCAGCAGCAGACTGGCGATATTCACGCAAGCAATCAGCAGCACTAGGGTCGCCGCACCCAGCAGCAGCCATAACGTCGACCGCACATCGCCGACATCCGGCTGAAGGGGATCTACTACGAAGCTGCGGCCCGCATTGGTATCCGGATACTGCGCAGCCAGATGCCGGCCGATCAACGCCGACTCGGCCTGCGCCTGGCCCAGTGTCGCGCCGGACCGCAGCCGCGCCAAAACGCCCACCGGGTGCGGCCCGCGATTGCGCATGAACCCCAACGTGTTTTGGCCCATCGGCGTATATACATCGGCCTCGTTTCCGTCCAGCCGGAAACCCGGGCCCGCAATGCCCACAACCGTGTAACGCTTTTCGTCGAGAACCACGGGCATGCCGAGCGCCGCCGCACTTCCGGCAAAGCGGCGCTGCCACAAACCATAGCCCAAGATGGCCACCGGCGCACCGCCGGACCGGTCTTCTTCCGGCAGAAAGGCGCGCCCCCGAAACAGCGGAACGCCGAGAACGGAGAATAGGTTCGACGAAGCCTGGAATTCCTCGACGTGCTCGGCTTCCCCCGGCTCGCTCATTGTGCCTGCGTTATAGAGCCAACCCGCCAAGTCGAGGGACCGGCTATCCCGCTCGAAATCGAGAAAGTCCAAATAGGCAACATTCTGCAGGCCAAATACGGTGAGCGTTTCTGCACGTCCGTGTACCGCCGTCAGCCGTTCCGGATGCGCGTAGGGCAGCGGCTTCAGTAGAACACCGTCGATGACGGTGAACATCACAGTCGCCGCGCCAATGCCGAGGGCCAACGTCAACAGGGCGACCGCCGCAAACCCGGGCCGATTCCAAAGGGTGCGCACGGCATAGCGGAGGTCCTGCCACAGATCCTCCAGCCAGCGCGTGCCGCGCGCGTCGCGGCAATTCTCCTTCACCTGTTCGGGACCGCCCAAAGCCAGCCGGGCCTCGCGCCGAGCTTCCCCGGTATCGCGACCCTGCGCGATCAGGTCGGCGGTGTGCCGGTCGAGATGGAAGCGCACCTCTTTTTCGAGTTGCTCTTCCATGCGGTTTCGGTGCAATAGCCGATGCCAAATGGTCATATCGTTAATCCTGGCGCAATGCGCCCACCGGGTCTACCCGGCTTGCCCGCCGCGCCGGCAGGTAGCTCGCGACTAGCGCCGCAATCGTCAGCACACCCAACACCACCGCGAAAGTGGATGGCTCGGCCGCCCGCACTCCGCCGATCACGTGCGCCAACAGACGCGCCGCGGCGATGGCCGCGCATAAGCCCGCGCCCGCACCCGCCAGAATAATGCCCAGGCTCTGCCGCAGCACCATCCACAGCACATCGCCGGCGGTCGCTCCCAGCGCCATGCGCACGCCGATTTCCGGCACACGCTGGCTGGTCAAATATGCCAGTACGCCATAGATCCCGATGCAGGCCAGCAGCAGTGCCAGTCCCGCGAAGATGCCGAACAACAGCAGCAGAAAGCGCTGCTGGGCGAGCGTGCCGCTTACCAGTTGCTCCATCGTGCGAACCTCGTGGAGGGCTTGGTCGCGCGTGGCGCCGCGCACCTGCCGCCGCACCGCTTCGACGGTGCTCAGCGGCGCAACATGGGTGCGCATGACCAGTGACATGCCGGAGGCCGTAAGGCGCAGGAACGGATCGGGCAGCAACGCGAAGGGCACATAGGCCTGCCCGCCGATATTAGCCTGATCGTCGTCATCCGGACCGCGCAGCCGCGCGTGGCCGACCACTCCGACCACCCGCACAGGACCGATGAATTGCAGCCACAGCCGCTGTCCCACCGCGTCGCGTCCGCCAAACGCGTGGCGCGCCATCACCTCGTCGATCGCCACGACAGGTTCGTTCCCGATGCGATCCTGGTCCGTGAAGAACCGGCCCTTGCGTAGCGGGATTCCCATCACCCGCAGGTAGCCTGGCGTCACCAGATTCAGGAACGACATCGGCATCTCATTCGGCGCCGGCGCGGCTGGAGTCGTCCAGTAGCCGATTTGCTCGGAATCGCCCGTCATGGGAACGATTTCGGCAATGGCCACCGAATCCACCGCGGGGACCTGTTGCACACGGTCGAGAATCTCGCGCCAGGCCGTGCGGATGGTCGCCGGACTGGCCAGCGCGTCGGACGAAAGCGCCACCCGCGTGACCAGCACGTTGTGCGTATCCATGCCCAGATCGAGCGACGACAAGCGCAGCAGCGTGCGGCCCAATATACCCGCGGCGATCAACAGCACCAGCGCGATGGCGATTTCCGAAATCACAAATCCGCTGTGCAGACGCCGTGAACTGCCGGTTACCGCGCGCGCGCCGGCGCGCAACGCACGCTCCAGTTCGCGTGCCGAGGCGCGCAGGGCCGGCGCCAGTCCGAAAAGCAGTCCGCTGACCAGCGATGCAGCGAGCGAGAACAAGAGAACGCGCCCATTAAGCCGAACCTCTTCGGCGCGCGGCAAACCGCCCGGCCAGAATGCCAGAAACGGACGGAGGCCGATCACCGCCAGGACCAGGCCCAGCACGCATCCGCAAAGCGCCAGCACTGCGCTTTCAGTCAGGCATTGCCGCACCAGCCGGCCGCGGCCCGCTCCCAGCGCCATGCGCATGGCCAGTTCCCGCTGGCGGGATACGGCGCGCGCCAACAGCAGGCTCGCTACATTCACGCAGGCGATCAGCAGCACCAGGCCGACCGCGCCCAAAAGCAACCAGAGGGTGGGCCGGACACCTCCCACGATTTCCTGTCGCAGCGGCGTTGCGCCGATGGTGCGGCCCCCGTTTGCTTTGGGATACTGCTGCGCCAGACGGCGGCCGATCAAAGCCAGCTCCGCCTGCGCCTGGACCGGCGTCACGCCCGTGCGCAACCGCGCAACCACGCTGATGCCGGGATGCATTTCCCGATCCAAGATGGGCGGCGTGGTGTTCTGGCCGATTGGCGTGTACACGTCCGCCTCTCCGGAAAACCGAAAGCCCGCAGGCGCCACGCCGACGACCGTAAAAGCCTTGCTGTCAAAGACCAGCCGTGCGCCGATCGTTCCCAGATCGCCGCCATAACGGCTCTGCCAAAGGCGATAGCTGATGATGGCCTCCGGCGCTCCTCCAGGCCGGTCTTCCTCCGGTAGAAACTCCCGCCCGCGCGCTAGCGGAATGCCCAGCACGGAAAACAGGCCGCCTGAGATCTCCTGCCCGGAAACATATTCGGCTTCGCCAGGCCCGCTGACAGTGCCGCCATGATGGCGCAAAGCTGCCATCGCCATCGACCGGCTGTCGCGCCGGCAATCGGCAAAGTTCAAATAGGAAAGGCCCCATTCGCCGCCGTCCTTTTCGAGCTGTTCGTTGAGGCTTACCAGCCTGCCGGGTTCCGGATACGAGAGCGGCTTTAGCAGCACGCCGTTGATCACGGTAAACATCACCGTGGCCGCACCGATGCCGAGCGCCAACGTCAATAGCGCGACCGCCGCAAATCCCGGCCTTTGCCGCAGAGAGCGCAGCGCATAGCGGAAGTCCTGCCACAAATCCTCCAGCCAGCGCGTGCCGCGCGCATCCCGGCAATTCTCTTTCACCTGCTCGTGACCACCCAGCGCCAGCCGCGCCTCTCGCCGCGCTTCCCCCGCGTCGCGGCCTGCGGCGACCAGATCGGCGGTGTGCTTGTCGAGATGGAATCGCACCTCCTTTTCGAGTTGCTCCTCCATTCGATTTCGATGCCACAGGCACTGCCACCAGTGCGTCATCACGCTACTCCCCTCTTAATGTGATGGATGGATCCACGCGCGCCGCCCGCCACGCAGGCACCCAGCATGCGATAGCCGATACGCCAGCCGCAAGTGCGATCACGCCCAGATAGGTGACTGGGTCTAGGCGCGAAACACCGAAGAGCAACGTAACCAGAACGCGGCTGGCGGCTGCGGCTCCCATCAGTCCGATCGCGACCCCCAATCCGGTTAGCGCCATGCCTTGGCGGACGATCAGCGCCAGGATGTCGCCGCGCGACGCGCCCAGCGCCGACCGTACTCCGATCTCTCGCAGGCGCTCGGTGACGTTTCCCGAAAGCGCGCCGTAGATGCCGGTCGCCGCCAGCAGCAGCGCCACCAGGGCAAATGCCTCGAACACGATCATGGCGAAACGCCGCTGCGACTCCGATTTAGCCAGCAGCGCGTCCATGGTGGCCACGCGCACGATCGGCTGATCCTTGTCCACCGACCAGATGGCATTCTTGATGGCCGGGCCAAGCGCCGTCACATCGTCGTGCGCCCGCACCACCAGCGACATGGCGTCGTCCGCGAACCATGCCTGCGCCGGCGTCATGTACACGGCGTCCGTCTGTCTGTCTGCCAGGGATGACTGCTTCACGTCGTTCACCACGCCCACGATGGTGTACCACGGCCCGTTCGTGGGGCCAAGGTGTACCCGCCGCCCAACGGGATCCTGGCCGGAGAACTGGCGCTTGGCCAACGATTCGCTGATCAGCACTGCGCGCGGCGCGCCGGCCGTGTCGTGCCCGTCAAGCAGCCGGCCGCGGCGCAGCCTGATTCCCATGGTCTGGCAGTAGCCCGGCGTCGCCGCATATCGAAACGCATCGTAACCGTTCCCATCTTCGAACTGCGTACCATACTCGCCATATTGATCGCCGCTCAACGGCAGCAGACTGGTGAACGCTGCGGCGGAGACACCCGGAACGTGGCGCACCGCGTCGAGGGCTTGTACAAAGAACCGGATCTTGGCGCTGTCGTCGTCGTAGCCGTGACCGGACACCTGCACCTGCATGGTGAGCAGGTGCGGGGCATCGAATCCCGGAGCGGCCGTAAACAGCCGCTGGATGCTGCGGACCAGCAATCCCGCGCTCACCAGCAGCACACTGGCGAATACCACTTCCACGACGACCAGCGTACGGCGCGTCCATTGGCGGCCGCCGGCGGTACGCCGTGAACCTTGCTGGATTCCCGATGCCAAATCGCCGCGGGACGCCAGCAGCGCCGGCATCAGCCCGACCAGCAGCCCAACCAGAGTGGTGATTCCAAGCGCGAACGCGAACGCTGCCCCATCGACGGCGATAGCGCCGACGCGCGGCAAGCCGGATGGCCTGAGCGCCACCAACGCCTCTACACCGAACTCCGCCACCAGCATACCGAGAATACCGCCCAACCCGGCTAGCAGCAGGCTCTCGGCGATCATTTGCCGGATCAGGCGCAATCGCGCGGCGCCCAGTGCGGCGCGCATCGCAAATTCGCCGCGACGCTGCGCACCGCGCGCCAGCAGCAGGTTCGTCACGTTGACGCACGCGATGGCCAGGACCAGCATGACCGCCCCTAGCACTGCCAGCAACACCGGCCTGACCCCGCGCGTGATTTGGTCCTGCAGCGAATCGACGATCAGCCCATGCTGCAGGGAAGCAAAAGGCGGCCGCGGAAAATCCGCCACCTTGGCGCGCGCGATGGCGTTCAGCTCGCGCCGGGCTCGGTCCGTAGCAACGCCGGGCCGCAGCCGCCCCACCATGTGTAAGTGATGGCCCCACTCCTGGCTTTCGTAGTTACCGGCGCTCCTGGCGTCGTACTGCATAGGCGCCCAGATCTGCGCCCCGGGCGCAAGGACGTTCTCGAAGCCGCGCGGCATCACGCCGATGACTGTGTAGGGATCGCCGTCGAGCGTGATTTGACGCCCGATTGCCGCACTGTCGCCTCCGAAGCGTCGCCTCCACATTGCGTCGCTGAGGATTGCCACGTGGGGGCCTTTGAACCGGTCGTCGTCCGGCTGAAAATCCCTGCCCAGCGCCGGCGCCACTCCCAGCGCGCGGAAGTAGCCGGAGCTCACGCTCTGCCCATCGAATCGCTCCGGTGGGGCCGCACCTGTCCCCCCGGTCCGGCCGATCAGAGTCGGCTGCCATGCCTCCATCACCGCAATGGCATCGAAATCGCGGCTGCGTGCGGCCAGTTCGCGGTAGGTGTGAAACGTCAAGTCGCAGCGCACGCCCTGGAAGCTATCCCAGATCATCGCGATCCGGCCGGCATGCGGATACGGCAGCGTCTCGAACAGGATGGGATTCACCACGCTGAATATGGCCGTGCTGGCGCCGATGCCCAGCGCCAGCGTGAGCGCGCCCACAGCCGTGAATCCCGGCCGTTGGCGGAGAGTGCGTGCGGCGTAGCGGAAGTCCTGCCACAGATCCTCCAGCCAGCGTGTGCCGCGCGCATCCCGGCAGTCCTCTTTAATTTGCTCGGGGCCGCCGAGCGCCAACCTGGCCTGCCTGCGCGCTTCATTGGGGTCTTCGCCCTGCACGATCAAATCGGCGGCCTGCTGGTCCAGATGGAAGCGCAGTTCCTTGTCGAGTTGCTCTTCCATTTGGTCTCGGCGGGATAAGCGATGCCACCAAGTCATTGCGCGCCCCCTTCAGAAAGTTTCAGGATCAGGCCAACGGCTTCCGTCAAGCGCTTCCAACTGGCAGCTTCCGATTCGAGCTGTGCCTTTCCTTTGCGCGTCAGGCGATAGAACTTGGCTTCCCGGCCGGTTTCGGTTTCCTTCCAGTCCGCCGCCAGCAGGCCGCGGAATTCGAGCCGGTGCAAGGCCGGATAAAGCGAGCCTTGGGGAACCTGCACCACATCGCGCGATACCTGCTGCAGGCGTTGCGCGATGGCGTACCCATGCACCGGGCCGAGCGCGACAACCTTCAGGATCAACAAATCCAGCGTGCCTTGCGGAAGATCCGATTTCGCCGGCATTGGAATACCTCTTTCTTCTACATATTAGACTAAGACGTGTAGAAGGTCAAGGCGTTTGGTTTGTGTGGGAAATATCTCCGATGGGGATCATGCGGGAGAGCCGGGTTCGCGGCCCGGCCCTCCACTGGAGCTAGAAAGGAGGAAACGCTCAAGGCCGCAAGCAAATAGGCCGCGGGATAGACTCTGGACCTTCCTGTTGCACTTGGAGGGCGGCCAATCTTGGCCGCAGCCGCCTTTCAGGCGGCCAGAGCCGCTAAGAGCCGGCTGCGGGCAGCATTGCCCGCCCCACAAAACCAAAGCGCCGCTTAGCGGCTCGCCGCGCCGGATGCGGACTTCTCCCGCTCCCCCGGCCGGTAATCCGCCTCCACATGCCCTACGAGCTGCGCCTCGGTGAACAAAACGGGCTTCGTCTTCATGCCCACGAACAGCCGCGCCTGGTCCGCATAATGCGGTGAATTCCGATCCAACGTCGCCGAGCCGAACTGGTGGATGCTCTCCGACGTCAACTTGCCCGCCTTGTCCCAGGTCACAAACATGACGAACGTATCGCCGGCCATCGCCGTCAGAGTGCCGTCCGGTTGCCGCTCCCCATAAACCCCGCGGAAGATATCCGGACCGCCATCGATCGCCAGATTCAATGTGCCGCGCCGCAGCCGGTTCACCTGTCCCCACTCCGGATCCAGCCGCCCGAAATGCGTCTTCAGCGATAGCATCGCCTCCCGCAGAGCGTCGACGGCCCGCAGCGGAGGCTTGCCCTCCAGCCGCGCGCGGATCATCGGTTCGATAGTCAAAATCGCCAGCGCCGCGCCACGGTTCGCCACATCGGTGCGCCGGTCCCACCGCTGCAGAATGTCGTGCGCCTGCCGCAGCGCCGCATCGTGCCCCGCATCGACCGCCAAGACCTCGCCAAA
>JBEKTJ010000199.1:0-12191 GCA_049516155.1 Bryobacteraceae bacterium | reverse complement strand
GTGCTCAAGTCCATCGCGCAATACCGACAGCGCACTGGCCGCTACCTGTTGAGCTACGCCGAAGATATGGCGCGCGAGCTTACGAGCTACCTCGGAGAAACACCCGGCATTGAGCAGATCACTCCCGCCGGCAGCCTGCGGCGCGGACGCGAAACGGTGGGCGATCTCGATTTGCTGGTGACCGGCCCGGCCGCCGCGGACGTGCTGGAACGTTTCATGCGCTTCCCGAAAGTCGAACAACTGTTGGCGCGCGGCGAGAATAAGGCCAGCGCCACGGTCGGCCGCGAAGGCTTGCAGGTGGATGTGCGCGCGCTGCCGCGCGAAAGCTTCGGCGCGGCGCTGCAATATTTCACCGGCAGCAAAGACCACAACGTGGCCGTCCGCACGCGGGCGGTGAAGATGGGCTTCAAGCTAAGCGAATACGGCCTCTATCGCAGCGCGGACGATACCAAAGTGGCGGGCGAAACCGAGGCCGGCGTCTACGAGGCGCTGGGGCTGCGCTGGATTCCCCCGGAGTTGCGCGAAAATCTGGGCGAGATCGAGCGCGCCGCCGAAGACCGCCTGCCCGAACTGGTGGAGCTGTCGCAGATCCGCGGCGATCTGCACATGCATACCACCGAGAGCGACGGACGCGCCACCCTGGCGGAGATGGCCGCGGCCGCCCGCGAGCGCGGTTACGAATACATTGCCATCACGGATCATTCGAAGTCGCTGGCCATGACCTTCGGCCTGGATGAAAAACGCGCGGTGGCATTCGCCGCCCAAGTGCGGGAGATCAACCGCGACGGCCTGGGGTTGCGCGTCTTCTCGGGGCTGGAGTGCGACATTCTGAAGGATGGCGCGATGGATCTGGCGCACGATGCGCTGGCGGAACTCGACTTGGTCATCGGCAGCGTACACAGCCACATGAACATGGAATACGCGGAGATGACCGACCGGCTGCTGCATGCGCTTGAATGCCCGTCGTTGCGCGTCTTGGGCCATCCCACCGGACGCATGCTGCTGAATCGCGATGCGTACCCGTTCGATTTCGAGCGCGTGGTGGATGAAGCCGTGCGCCGTGGCGTTTGGCTCGAAATCAACGCCAGTCCGGAGCGCCTCGACTTGGGCGCCCACCTGATCCGCACCGCCAAGGCACGCGGGGCGCGCTTCATCATCTCCACCGATGCGCACCATCCCAAGCATTTGGGCAGCATGCGTTATGGCGTGATCACGGCGCGGCGCGGCTGGCTGGCTCCCGCCGATATCATGAACACGCTGCCGCTGGACCGGTTCGTGGCAGCCATTCGCGGTAACCCCTTATGAAAATCGTTTCGTCGCATGAAATGTATCAATGTAAGCTCTTTCGGGTGACCGAGGAAGAAGCCACCGATCCGGGCGGCTTCCACATTAAGCGCTCGATCGTGCGGCATGTGGGGTCGGCGGTGATGATGGCCGTCGACGAGAAGAAGCGCATCCTGCTGGTGCGGCAATTCCGGCTGCCGGCGGCGAAATCGCTTTGGGAACTCCCTGCCGGAAAACTGGACGCTGGCGAAAAGCCGCTCGAAGCCGCGCGCCGCGAGTTGCAGGAAGAGACCGGCTATAAGGCGCGGAAATGGGAGAAGCTGGCTTCGTATTGGCCCAGCCCCGGCTTTGTCGCCGAGAAAATGACCGTATTTCTAGCCACCGGCTTGACCGCGGGCGAAGCGCATCCCATGGAGGATGAGCGCATCGAATGCCGCTGGTTTAAGCGCAAGGAGCTGGATAAGATGATCCGGGATGGGAAGATCGAGGATGGCAAGACCATCATCGGATTTCTGACCTGGATGCGCTACAAGTGAAGGTTCGGGCAAAGGGCGAACACATCGGCGGCAGTGGGGTGGGGTTCGCGGCTCAGACGTCATGACGACGAAGATTCACACCCTTCCGATCGCAATCTTTCTCACGGTCGGCCTTCGCGGCCAGAGTATTGGCATGCCCCCAGAAGGGTTCCCCGACATAGGAGATCCATGTTGCGCCGCCGGGAGCGTGTACAGTTGAAGGTCAATGGAAGAAAACTCTTCCATCTAACGTCTTAATCGCAGGTGGTCGATCTGAGCGGCCGCGAGATCGTCGAAGCTTGCCGGGCGGGCGACCGGGACGCCTTTCGTGCACTCTACGACCTGTATAAGGATCGGGTGTACTCGATCTCGCTCCATTTCTTTCATGGCGATGCAGCCGCTGCCGGCGATGTCACGCAGCAGGTTTTTCTGAAACTGATGACATCCATCCGCCAATATCGCGGGGATGCGGAGTTCTCCACCTGGCTGTACCGGCTGGTTGTCAACGCCTGCATGGACGCAGCCAGAAGCCGCAAGGCGGAGCCGGCGATCTCCGATCCATCGCGCATGGATACCCTTACCGCACGGGGTTCGCAAGAGGAAGATTACGCGCGCGCGCAGATGGCTAATTCAGTTCGGGCGGCCGTGTCGGCGCTGCCTCCGAAGTTCCGGATGGCCGTATTGCTGCGGTATTTCGACGATCTTTCCTACGAACAGATGGCGCGGGCACTGCACTGCTCCATGGGTACGGTGGCTTCCAGACTGAGCCGTGGGCATAAGATGCTCGCCGAGCGGCTCAAGGGGCTGGGCGGCACAAAGGACTAGCGATGACCAGGCGATTTACCAGGCATATCTCGCGACAGCTTGCAGCGTATCTCGACGGGCAACTTACGCAGCCACGGGCGCAACGGGCCGAGATCCACCTGCGGCAGTGCACGCGCTGCCGGGCTGAGTACGAGCAAGTCAGGCTGGGAATGCAGATGGTCGAGCACCTTCCGCTAGTCGAGGCGCCCGATGCGATATGGTTGTCCGTTGAGGCCGCCTTGGAGGCACGCCCCGCGAGTCAGACTCAGTCGCTTGTCCGGTGGCGCTGGGCGGTCGCGGCAACTGTGATATTGGCGCTGGCCGGCGCTGCATATTGGCGTATCTCGCAGCCGGCGGACGCGCAGTGGGAAGTGTTGCGGCTCGCCGGCTCGCCGTCCGTAGCCGGGAAGCGCATCGGCGGAACCGGACGGGTCGGCGCGGGCGAATGGATCGAGACGGATGCCAGCTCGCGCGCCACGGTAAGGGTTGGGGCGATCGGCTCGGTCGAAATATCGCCGGACACCCGGTTGCGTGTAGTGACGGCGCAGCCCGGCGAGCACAGGCTGGCGCTGGCGCGGGGAGAAATCCGGGCCAAGATCTCCGCCCCGCCAAAGCTGTTCTTCGTGGACACGGCAGCCGGCACCGCCGTGGATCTGGGCTGCGAATACGCGCTCTCGACCGACGAGCACGGTCTCGGTTTGCTCAGCGTCACGAAGGGTTGGGTGTTGTTTCAGTGGCAGGGAATCGAGTCGCTGGTGCCCGCGGGTGCGAGCTGCCGGACGCGCCCGCAAGCCGGGCCGGGAATTCCGTACTTCGAGGACGCTCCGGAGAGCCTGAAACAGGCCGTCGAAAACTTTGGTTTCGAAAAAGCGGGGGGCGGGCTGGGCGCGATTCTTTCCGAGTCTCGCGTGCGCGATACGCTGACGCTCTGGCACCTGCTGTCACGCGTTGAAGGCGCCGACCGGGAGCGCGTTTTCGACCGCATGGCCGCTTTGACCCCCGTTCCGGCCGGAGTGTCGCGCGAGCTGGCGCTGAAGCTGGACCCGCAGACGTTGGAACATTGGAGAGAAGAATTGGCATGGACGTGGTGAACCGGGAAGAAAATTCGCGGACTCGCGTCTAATGTTTCCGAAGGGAGTTTACGATGTTGCGACTTGGATTGGCCGCCGGGGCGATGGCGGCGTTGGCGTTCGCGGGAGAGTTTACCTTCAGCATCGGCAGCCCCGTGGCGGCTCAGGATTTTCGGGCAAAGGCGGCCGCATTCGTGTTTCGCACGCAAGACTGCGCCGACCCAGCAAAGGCCCAAATCAGCGCTACCGCCGAAGGGCTGGTGAACGGAGTGCGGCGGTCGGTGGCGCTCAAAGTGGAGGCGATGGCGAAGCCCGGCGTCTATGCCGTTTACCAGACTTGGGGGCCGGAAGGACGTTGGCTTGTAAACCTCAAAGGAACGTGCGGCGAGGCGAATGCCGGCGCTATCATCCCGATCGGCCCGAAAGGATTCCTCAGAGAATCGGCGAAATTCTTTCCGCGCCCGGCCACTCGCGCCGAAATCGAAACGTCCTTGAAAGCGCTCAACCAATCTGAGAACAAAGGAGACCACCAATGAAATCCGTATTGCGTTTTGTGCCGTTTGGCGCGGTGCTGGCCATCTGCGCCGCGGCAGTCCTGATAGCGGCCAATATTCATTCCGTCGAACCCAGCGGCCTCACGGTCCACGAGTGGGGCACCTTCACATCCGTCGCGGGAGAGGACGGCTCCGCGGTGGAGTGGGATGCCCTCGGCTGCAAGAGCGATCTTCCCAAATTCGTCAACGACTACGGCTATCGAGGCTTTAAATGGACCTTGCAGGGCACTGTGCGCATGGAAACGCCTGTGATGTACTTCTACAGCGCGCATGAGTTGGGGGCGGATGTGAAGGTCGCATTCCCGCAAGGGATCGTCACAGAGTGGTATCCCCAAGCCCATTACAAAGACAATCAGGGTAATTGGAAGCGCGCGTTGCCGCCAAACATGCACGGGGTGGTCACCTCGTTGGGCGGCGCCATTGAATGGAAGAACGTCAAGGTTCAGCCTGGCACGGCCCCTGCTCTGCCCGTCGAGAGTGGGCCGAACCGCTACTACGCCGCCCGCCAAACGGATTCCGCGCCTCTTGAGGTGGGCGGTGAGCACGAGAAATTCCTGTTCTATCGCGGCGTGGGACGGTTCCCGATTCCGCTTTCGGCGCGCGTAGCCAGCGATGGGAAAATCGTGGTGGAGAATCGCGGTGGCGAGCCTGTTCCCAGCGTGATCCTGTTTGAGAACCGCGGTGGCCGCATGGGCTATCGCATGGCCGGGGCTATTGGAAACAGTCTTGCACTCGACAGGCCGGAGCTGGAGGGCGGCTCGCTCGCGCAATTGCGGCAGGAACTGGAGGCCGCGCTCATCGCTCAAGGCCTGTTTCCAGCGGAGGCGCATGCGATGGTCGAGACGTGGCGGGATTCCTGGTTCGAGGAAGGTTCGCGCTTGATCTACATTGTCCCGACATCCGCGGTCGATGCCATTCTTCCGCTGCAGGTCGAGCCTGCACCGTTACAGACCGCACGGGTGTTCGTCGGGCGGATCGAGTTGATCACACCTGAGACCCAGCGCGACGTGCAATCCGCCATTGCCAAGAGCGACTGGCCCGCACTCGACCACTACGGCCGTTTCCTGGACCCGATTCTGCAATGCCTCTTTCCCGGAGACCCCGACAAAGCGGGCCGGATCGAGCAGCAATTCCGGGGCTCTCAGGGTTGCCGGTAGGTAGGACAGGCCTCCGGGCCGGTCCTTAAGCCACCTCACGACCGACATCAATTCTTCATTCAACCGTCATCAAGATGTCAAACGCATTCGCATAAACTGGGGCGGTTGTGAGCATCAGCTCAAAGCTGGCTCCCCGCTAGGAGGAAGGAACAGAATGCGTTATTTCACCCCAACGTTCGTACTCGACATATCGATCATCGCCGGGCTGCTGGTAGGCCCGGCCGCAAGCAACGCGCAGACGCCAGCGCCCACGGAAGGCACGTCGACACCTATTAAGCATCTGGTAGTGATCTTTCAGGAAAACATATCCTTCGACCATTACTTTGCCACTTACCCTTATGCCGTAAATCCCGAGGGCGAACCGGCCTTCTTCCCTCTTCCGGGCACCCCCAGCGTGAACGGACTGACTGGCGCCCTGATGACCAACAATCCCAACGCGCTGAACACCCTTAACGGGACGGGCGCCACGAATCCGTTCCGTTTGTCCCGTTCGCAGGCTGCTACGGCGGACATGGATCACGATTACACGCCCGAGCAGATGGCGTTTCACGGCGGGCTGATGGATCTGTTTCCGATGGCCACAGGCACCGCCGGCCCTCCGCCGGGCGGCTCGCCGATATTCTCCACCACGGGCTTGGTCATGGGCTACTATGACGGAAATACCGTCACCGCGATGTGGAACTACGCGCAACGTTATGCCATGAGCGACAACTCCTACGGCACCACCTTCGGTCCCTCCACGGTAGGCGCGGTCAACCTCGTCTCCGGGCAGAACAACGGAGTCATTGGTAATCTGAATGGAACGGGGGCGCTCATCGAAGACGGCTCGGGAGGGCTCACCAACATCGGCGACGCGGACCCGGCCGGCGACGTCTGCTCCACATCTACGGGCGAGGTGTTCAGCTTAAGTGGCACGAGTATCGGCGACCTGCTAAACGCCGCTGGCGTAAGCTGGGGATTTTTCGAGGGCGGTTTCGATCTCACGAAGACCAACCCCAACGGCACCACGGCCTGCGCCCGCAGCACAACTTCACTGATCACCGGGACGAAGAAGGCCGATTATATTCCGCACCACCAGCCGTTCCAGTATTACAAGTCGACTGCCAATCCCACGCATGCCCGTCCCACCTCGGTGGCTACCATCGGGCAAGCGGGCGACGCCGGCAACCATCAGTACGACATTAACGATTTCTTCGCGGCTGTACAGGCGGGCAACTTTCCGGCGGTCAGTTTCCTGAAGGCTCCCGGGTACCAGGATGGCCACGCAGGCTATTCCGATCCTCTGGACGAACAGGAATTCATCGTGAACACGATCAACTTTCTGCAGGGACAGCAAGCCTGGTCCCAGACCGCGGTGGTTATCGCTTATGACGACTCCGATGGCTGGTACGATCACCAGATTGGGCCGCTGGTAAACCAGTCCACCAGCGCCGCCGACGCGATTTCGGGCACGGGCGCCTGCGGTACCGGAACGACCGCCCTGCCGGGAGTCGCATCCGGCACGGTGAATGCGCAGGGACGCTGCGGATACGGCCCGCGGTTGCCGCTGATGGTGATTTCGCCTTGGGCCAAGAGCAATTTCGTGGATCACTCCGTCACGGACCAGACTTCCGTCCTGCGTTTCATCGAAGACAATTGGCTGAACGGCCAGCGCATCGGCGGCGGGTCTTTCGATGCGCTGGCCAACTCCTTGGCAGGCATGCTAGACTTTACGACGATGCGGAATGCGGGGACGTATATCCTCGATTCGGGTAGCGGCCTGGTGGTGAGCGAAACCGGTACACCGTCCGCAAGCGTGCCCGCTTCCCCATTGAGAGTCGGGCACTTCGGAAGACCGTAGTTGTTTGGGGGCGGACCCCATCAAGTTCTCGGGACCGCCCCACGATTCATCCTACGCATGCACATCACGCGTCGAAGATTGCTGCAGTGCGCGGCCGGCGGCGTGGCATCGGCGAACCGCGCGGCTCCGACCGCGGCAGCCCTTGATCCGAATTCCTTGACGAAGTTCGCGGATTCTTTATCCGTACCCGAGATCGTCCGCAATTCCGGACGCAGGCCGTCGCCGGACGACCCGAGCCGCGAGATTCCATTCTATCGGCTGGCCATGCGACAGATCGAGCGCAAAGTGCACCGCGATCTGCCGGCCACGCGCATGTGGGGCTTCGGCTCCAGTTCGCCGGGTCCCACATTCGAGACCCGCAGCGGCGAGGGACTGCTGGTGGAGTGGGCCAATGAGCTGCCGGCCAAGCACTTTCTTCCGATCGACCACAACCTGCACGGGGCGGAGGCGGGACTTCCCGAAGTACGCGGCGTGGTCCACCTGCACGGGGCCAAGGCCCCGCCCGCGAGCGACGGCTATCCGGAGGCTTGGTGCCTGCCGGGCAAGTCGGCAGTCTGCTACTACCCCAATCGCCAGGAAGCCGCCATGCTCTGGTATCACGATCACACCATGGGCATCAACCGCCTTAACACTTATGCCGGATTATTTGGCGCGTTCATTGTGCGGGACGCCTTCGAGGATGCGCTCAACCTTCCGCGCGGTCCGTTCGAGATGCCGCTGATCATTTGCGACCGGATGTTGAGACAAGACGGCCAGCTCGAGTATCCCGTGTCCGGCAGGGCTGGCGCGCCCTGGGTTCCGGAGGTCTTCGGCAATGCTTTTCTGGTGAATGGCAATCTGTTTCCGTACCTGCATGTGGAGCCGCGCAAGTACCGGTTGCGGGTACTGAATGCCTGTAACGGGCGATTCCTGCACCTGGTGTTTTCCGACGGGCGCGCCTTTCACCAGATCGGCACCGATCAGGGTCTGCTGCCGGCTCCCGTGCCGCTGCAGAGCATGCTTCTGGCCCCTGCCGAACGGGCCGACCTGATCGTGGATTTCGCCGGCCTGCGCGGCGGGCAGACGATTCTGAGAAATGACTTCGTACCCGTAATGCAATTCCGCGTCGGCGACAGCGCGGCGGCGGACGCCGGCAAACTGCCCGCGGCGTTGCGGCCGGTTCCCAAGACACCCGAACCGGCGGCGGTGAAAACCCGCCTGCTGCCGCTGATCGAAAACCGGGACGCGGCTGGCGACTCCATGTCCATGCTGCTGAACGGGGCGCACTGGAGCATGCCAGTCACCGAAAACCCGGCGCTCGACACGGTCGAGATTTGGACACTGATCAACACCACGGACGATTCCCATCCCATCCATTTGCATCTGGTCCGATTTCAGATACTCGACCGGCGGCGGTTCGACCCATTCACGTACCAGACCTCGGGGAAGCTTCGGTATACCGGCGCGGCGACGCCGCCTGCGCCCGAAGAAGCCGGCTGGAAAGACACCGTAAGGGCGGACCCGAAGATGGTTACCCGCATCATTGTCCGGTTCGAAGGATATGCGGGCCGTTATGTTTGGCACTGCCACATTCTGGAGCACGAGGACAACGAGATGATGCGGCCTTACGACGTGGTTCCGTCCGAGTTAGAATGAGAGAATCACCATTCTTGAGGAGATCCGATTGGCAGAAGACAAAACGTACAAAGCCGAATACCTGGGAAGCGGCACATTCACCATCAGCAAACCCAAGCGCACCAAGGCGAAGCGGCGCCAGACCAACCTGAAGAACCCGCAACGCGGGGCCCGGAAGTAGCCCGCACCAGTACAATTCGTCCCCAACGCTCCGCTTACCGCACGAGGCTTTTGTGCGACAATAGGGGAACGTCACTAGGCATTCCGCGCCAGTATAGTCCTTTAAGGAGGCAAATGTGAGCTACGATCCTGAAACGCCGTTTGACAGCATCGAGGGTTCTCAAGAATACGTCGCGCTCCTCGCGGAAGCCATCGAGGAGGCCCGCAGGGATGTGGATGCGGATGTCGCCATCGCCATCGCGGAGGACGCCGAGCGCCGCAGAGAGGCGCTGCAACTGGTCAGCTACAATCTGGCGAAGCTGACCCTGCACATCACCACCAGCCGGCGGATCTTAAACGACCTGCGGACGCTGCGGCGCTTGTTGCTGGCGGAACGCCAAGGAGAAGGGGCCGCAGTCAAGCGTGCCGCCAGTGCCGGCGCGGGCGACTAATAGGCCGCCACTTTCACGCCACCATCACGCCATCGTCAAAGGAGTCGGATGACCCGAAGAACGCTCCTGCAAGCTCTGCTGGCGGTCGGGGCATCGCTTCGTGCCGCCGGCTCCCGCAGCCGCGGCCCGCGGATTGGGGTCACCGATTGGAACCTCCAGTTGACCGGGAAGATCGAAGCCGTCGCCTTGGCTGCCAAGCTCGAATTCGACGGCGTGCAGGTCAGCTTGGGCCGCACCCCAGTCGCCGACAAACTTCCTTTGGACGATGCGGCCATCCAGGCGCAATACCTGGCCGCCGCGAAACAGTACGGCATCGCGTTGTCGGGCACTTGCCTGGATATCCTGCACGTGGACCACTTAAAGGACAATCCGCGCGCGCAGAAGTGGGTCGCCGACAGCATCCCGATCACGGCCAACCTCAAGGCCGGAGTGGTATTGCTGCCATTCTTCGGCAAAGCGGCGCTGACCGACCACACAGAAATGGACTATGTGGCCGGTGTTCTGAAGGACATCGCGCCTGCCGCGGAGAAGGCTGGCGTGCTGCTCGGCCTGGAAGACACCATCTCCGCCGAGGATAACGTGCGCATCATGGAGCGTGCCGGATCATCCGCGATCAAGGTCTATTACGACGTCGGAAACTCCACCAACGGCGGCTTCGACGTGGTGAAAGAGATCCGGTGGTTGGGCGCGGACCGGATCTGCCAGATGCATTTGAAGGACAATCCCCATTACCTGGGGGAAGGGTCTATCAATTTCCCGGCGGTGATGAAGGCAATCACGGATATTGGCTTTGAGGGTTTTGCCAATCTGGAGACGGATTGCCCGTCCAGATCCGTTGAGAACGACATGGCCCGGAATTTGAAATTCATCCGCTCCCTGCTGGCCTGAACCTTCGCACGGTACCATAACATAGGACTTCCGTGCCTTGCCACCGGTCTCTTTTGGGGTTAAGCTCCAATTGGAGGGCGCTGATGAAACTTCTAACGCAGTTCGGCCTGTGTTGTCTGCTGGCGCCGGGACTCTTTGCCGAGCAACACGGCGGCGCTGGGAGCGGCGGGCACTCTGGCGGTGTGACGTCAGGCCATAGCGCCGTTCATCCGCACCCATCGGTTCGGACTTTCGGATCCGGCCGTTACGGCGGCTACGGCTACGGCGGCTACTACGACCCGTTCTACGATTCCGGTTATGCTCCGGCGGCGGAGACGGGTGGGCCAAATACGACGGTAGTCTATCCTCCAACCGCGACAGCGGTAATAGCCCCGCAAACCGCACACTCGGTGATCCACGAGTACGGCCAGCCGGAGGACTACAGTACTCTACCGGCGGGCGACGGCCGTCCAATTCTTTACTTGCTTGCTTTCCGGGACGGCACCATTCGCGCCGCGACTACCTATTGGGTCCAAGATAGCATGGTACTTTACCTGGATTCCGGCCACCAGCAAAAGCAGGCGCCGCTTTCTACGGTCGACCGCGATTTGAGCGCACAGCTCAACCGCGAGCGGCATGTGCCGTTTAATCTGCAATAATTCCTTAAGTCAGGCGATGGCGCGGATCGAATCCAGCATCGCCGTGGCCGTCATCGATTTGGCCGGGAATCCGCAATTCTCCAGCAGAATCCGAATCTCGGGCAATCGATTCTCATAGGCCGGAAACTCCACCCTGGCCGGGGAATGGGTGGCTGGACCGGCATCGTGATATAGCTGCGGGTTGATAGGAAAATCGAGATGTGCCAGCGCGTCTAAAAGCGCTTCCAGACGGGGTGGCTCGACGGAAATAGAAACGGACACCAAGGCTCCCTCGGTTCCCAAAAGAGGGCGGGTAGCCGCAATCGCACTTGACCAGACGCTCATAACTCCTCCAGCATCCGGCGGGTTGGCCCAAACGAAAAAACCCTGGGGCCAAAGGCTCCCAGGGTCAAGAATTTCGAACAGACCGACTCACCTTTAGCACTTTTTAGCGTGGTTGCAATTAGATGGGCCTTGCCGAGCGGCCCTAAATCAATCCACGTTCAACTTAAGGTTAACCCAAATGGGGTGGAAAGTGCAACTGCTTTAATGATTGTAAAGATACCTACGGCTTGTTCCCGGCGTCTTTCCAGTGTTAAACTCGCGACTGACTTGGAGGATCGATGAGAATACTGCCCCTGCTGTTTGCATCCGCCGTCCTGGCGGGTAGCCTGTGCGCACAAAACCCCGCACAAAACGCTGTGCAGCCCCCTAAGACCAACCTGAAGGTGGGGGACATGGCTCCCGATTTCACGCTGCCTTCCACGACCGGCAAACCGGTGACGCTCTCCGATTTCCGGGGCAAGTCAGCCGTAGTCCTGGCCTTCTTCCCGGCGGCCTTCACCGGCGGCTGCACGAAGGAGATGCTGGCATACCAGGCCAGTCTCGCCAAATTGGAAGGCGTGGAGACGCCGGTTTTTGGCAACAGCGCCGATAACACCCCGTCCCAAAAAGCATTCGCGGAGAAGCTCAGCCTAACGTTTCCGCTTTTGAGCGATTTCGCCAAGCGCCAGGTCGCCGCGGACTATGGCGTGCTTATCGCGGACCGCGGCCTCGCCAATCGCGCCACCTTCGTAATCGATAAGGATGGACGCATCCAACACATTGAGGAAGGCAGCGGAGCCATCGACCCGACCGGCGCGGAGATGGCTTGCGCCCGTATCCATCAAAAGAAAGCCGAGTGATCTAGCTGCTGGGCGCGATCTCGGTGATCTCCAGTTCCAGCAACGCCCCGCAC
>JBEKTJ010000198.1:0-19582 GCA_049516155.1 Bryobacteraceae bacterium | reverse complement strand
GCGGTGGTCACGGCGAGCGTTCTTTGCGCGGCTAATTGGCCGGGCATTCAGGGCATGCTGGCGCCCGCCGGTTTCATACTGTGGGTAGCGGGCGCCGCGGGCATCATTTTGATGGGGACGGCGCTGCGCTTCGTGTCCGGCGACTGACGGCTGTCTGGGCGCAAGGCCGGGTTCGTTTTTCGAGGCAGGCTCGCTAACGCGGGCCCCGCGCATAGACCCCATCACTCCCCCGTGAATTCAGGTAGTCTATTGCCTCGCTTGCGACGCGCACGAGATCCATTACGTGACCTGGCGGAAGTCCTCGCGAGCGGAGATGTTTTTCGGCGTTCCCTACTTGCAGCAGCAGCCTGATGAACCGTGCCGCCAGGGCGTGCCCAGCCGGGACCGTATTTCGCAGAACACATGCGAGGATGCGCGTTGATCAGCTCGGCAATTTTGGCTACCCGCAGGTCGGCTTTCTTGATTTCCAGGACCTCATCGATCACGCCTTTGCGGACCCAGATCCTGAAGAGCGCGATGTGTCTCCGTTTCCCATCGAATCACCTGGAGATGGAAGCCAGTCAATGTGCCGTATCGGTTTTGAGCTCATCCACCGCGCGCGCCGCCGTCCCCGCTCAGGTAGCACGTCCGTTGGCGAGGCGACCACAACATTGTAGGCGGCGCAGTTCGTCATGTGAGAATACAGGCGCGTCTAACCGGGTGTGCGCTATCCGCGGAGACGGAGTAGATTGATCGTATGGCCGAACTTAAAATGGATTATCCGGTTCCCATGACAGACGAAGAGGAGGAAGCCACATTGGCGGCCATTGACCAGGGTATCAAGGACTCGAATGAAGGCCGGGTCGTTTCGGCGGAAGAAGCTCGCCAGCGTGTCCAGCAATGGCTTTCAAGATCATCTACACCGAAAGTGCGCTAGCCGATTTGGAGGCCATCCTCGACTACATCCTTGTCGACAATCCGGCGGCGGCGTCTCTATTCGGTAATGACCTGCTCAACCACGTCGATCTGCTGGCCGCCTTTCCGCACATCGGCTCACCCGTTAAGCGGCGTACTGCGGGTGCGGAAGATCCTTCATACTCCAGAACGGGTCTATTACCGAATCCACGAAGAGCGCCGGTGCGTCGAAATACTTCGCTTCTGGCACGCAGCCCTCTTCACCCTTCCTCCGCCCACCCGAGCTTCTAGACTTTCGCAATATTGGTTCCTGCGCGCCAAGCCGGTTTCACGCTGTGGGTGGCGGGCGCCGCGTGCCTAATTTTGATGGGTACGGCGCTGCGGTTCGTCTTCAGCGAGTGACGGCTTACTTCAGGTCGCCCGGACGAGCCCGCTGTTATACTGGCTGAAAATGAAATATCATACCTATGGCTGGTGCGGCGTGTGCCTGTTTGCAGGCATGCTGGCGGCCCAAACGCCCCAATACCCGGCCTTTCCCAGCGAGACTCCGGCGAAATTCACCGAGGCGACCGGCGGCTTCGACTACGCGAAGCGCGACGTGATGATCGCCATGCGCGATGGCGTGAAGCTGCACACGGTGATCCTGGTGCCCAAAGGAGCTCACCACGCGCCCATCCTGCTCACCCGCACGCCATACGATGCCAGCGCGATGACCAGCCACGCCCACAGCGCCCACTTGGGACCGCTTTTGGAAGGCTACGACAATGCCACCGATGTGATCGTCGAAGGCGGCTACATCCGCGTCGTGCAGGACGTGCGCGGCAAGTACGGGTCCGAAGGCGACTACGTGATGAACCGCCCGCTGCATGGGCCGCAAAATCCCACGCCGGTGGATCACGCCACGGATACCTACGACACCATAGACTGGCTGGTGAAGAACATCCCGGAGAGCAACGGCAAGGTCGGCATCCTGGGAATTTCTTACGACGGTTTCCTGCCTTTGATGGCGCTGGTGAATCCCCATCCGGCGCTCAAGGTTTCCGTGCCCATGAACCCGATGGTGGATGGCTGGCGGGGTGACGACTGGTTCCACAACGGCGCGTTCCGCCAACTGTCGAATATGGATTACATTCTCGATCAAGAGGCCACGCGCGGCTCCGATACCAAGTGGTCGATGAGCTACTACGACGACTACAGCGCGTACATGGGCGCGGGGTCGGCGGGGGAGATGGGACGCCTTCATGGACTGGAGCAAGTGGGCTTCTGGCGAAAGATCCTGGAGCACCCCAGTTACGATGCTTTCTGGCGCGATCAGGCCGTCGACAGGGTGTTGGCGGCCGAACCGTTGAAGGTGCCGGTAATGCTGGTGGACAGCCTGTGGGACCAGGAAGATATCTATGGCGCGATGGCGGTCTACAAAGCGATCAAGCCGAAGGATACCGGCAACGATAAAGTATTCCTGGTGCTGGGGCCGTGGCATCACGGGCAGGAGATCGGGGACGGCAGCACGCTGGGCCCGCTGCATTTCGGCAGCGACACCGGGCTCTATTTCCGCCAGGAGATCCTGCGCCCGTTCTTGGACCACTATCTGAAAGATGGCGCGCCCAAGGCCGATTTGCCGGCGGTTTCCGCGTTTGAGACTGGCACGAATGCGTGGCGGCGATTGCCCGCGTGGCCGGCTGGATGCGCGAACGGCTGCACGATCCGGCCGGCGCCGCTCTACCTTGCGGAAGGGCTGAAACTGAGCTTCACCGCACCGAGCGAGGGCGGCACGGAATTCGACGAATATGTCTCCGACCCGGCAAAGCCTGTGCCGTTCCGCACGCTGCCCATTGGCGACGAAAAGCGCAAGACCTGGTCCCAATGGCTGGTGGACGATCAGCGCGAGCCGTCCGGCCGGACCGACGTTCTGGCATTTGTCTCGAACGTGTTGAGCGCGCCGGTCAAGATCAGCGGAGAGCCGGTCGCCAATCTGACGGCATCCACCAGTGGCGCCGACTCGGATTGGGTAGTGAAGCTGATCGACGTGTATCCGGACGAGGTCGCCGCGGAACCGGCATTAGGCGGCTATCAATTGATGGTATCGGCCGATATATTTCGCGGCCGGTATCGGGAAAGCCTGGAGACTGCCAAGCCGATTGCGGCGGGCGAGCCCTTGCGGTATCGCTTTAACCTGCCAACGGCGAACCATGTTTTCCTGCCAGGACACCGCATAATGGTGCAGGTGCAATCAAGCTGGTTTCCGCTTTACGACCGCAATCCGCAGACTTTCGTGCCGAACATTTTCTGGGCCAAGCCGGAGGATTACCGGAAGGCTGTGCAGCGGGTGTACCACGCGCCCGGCCGGGAGAGCTACGTGGAACTGCCGTTAGTAGCGCCTTAGCCGCCCTCCTTGGCGGGCCACATGATTTGTGCAATCGCGCCAGTCAATTGCTTCCACTTCGACTCCTCCGCCACCAGTTGCTTCTTACCAGCCGGTGTCAGCCGGTAGTATTTGAATTCGCGTTTTAGATCTTTCGCCGCAGGCTCCCATTTCGCCGCGATCCAGCCTTTGCGCTCGAGCCGGTGGAGCGCCGGATAGAGCGATCCGTGTTCGACCTGGAGCAGGTCGTCGGTGGTGCGTTGGATGTGCTTCGCGATCTGATGCCCGTGGGCTCGGCCGAGCAGCAGCGTACGGAGGATCAGCATGTCCAGCGTGCCTTGCAGCAAATCGATGCGGCCGGAAGGTTCTTGTGGCATAGCGTTAGTAGACATTCTACCTCAACGCTACGCGTTCCTGCCCCCGGGTGGGCTTTACAATGAACGAAGTATGTGTGTGCAGCGATGATGGACCGTCGACACTGTTTGGCTCTGTTAGCGTCACCCCTGGCTGCGCAAAACGCCAAGGCGGATTTTACGCTGCGCATCTCGCCGGTAGAAATAGAAATCGCCCCCCGGCGGACGATTAAGACTATCGGATATAACGGTTCGGTTCCCGGTCCGGTGCTGCGCATGCGCGAAGACCAGCCCGTAACAGTGGATGTACACAATGAAACGCCCACGGCGGAGGTGGTGCACTGGCATGGCCTGTTTATTCCATCCGAGGCCGACGGCGCGGAGGAAGAAGGCACGCCCATGGTTCCGCCACATGGCGCCCAGCGATACACATTCGTGCCGCGCCCCGCGGGAACGCGTTGGTATCACACGCACGTTTCCGCTGGCAGAAATCTGAAACGCAGCACCTATACGGGGCAGTTCGGCTTTCTTTATGTGGAGCCCAAGAGTGAGCTCGGGCAATATGACGCCGAGGTCTTCCTGGCGCTGCATGGATGGGAACCATACCTGGGAACGATGGGGGCGGACGAAGGCACGTTGGATGTAATCTATCAGGCCTTTTCAGTGAACAGCCGATCTTTGGGTTTCGGCGATCCAATTCGCGTCAGAGCGGGCCAGAAGGTAATGCTGCGCATCCTGAATGCCAGCGCCACCATGGTGCATCGGGTGGCGTTGGCCGGCCACAAGTTTGAAGTGGTCGCGCTCGACGGGAACCGCGTGCCTACGCCACGCGAGGTAGAGGTGCTGGAACTTGGACCGGCGGAGAGAGTCGACGCGGTGGTCACCATGAGCCAACCGGGCGTGTGGATCCTGGGCGAGGTGGACGATCGGGTGCGGAACGCCGGGTTGGGGGTGGTGGTGGAATACGCAGACCGCAAGGGTCCGGCGCAGTGGACCGCGCCATCAAGCACGCGCTGGGACTACACCATTTTCGGACGGCAGGGCGACGGATCGCATCCCGATGCGGAGGTCGTGCCGCTCGTTTTCCGGCAGAAGTTCGCAGGGAACCGCTGGGTGGATCACTGGACCATCAACGGCCAGTCGTTTCCCAAGACCGACCCGATTCGGGTTCAGGTGAATAAGCGATACCGGCTCCGGTTCGATAACCAAAGCGACGAAGGTCACCCGCTGCACTTACATCGTCACTCATTCGAACTGACTAATTACGCCGGTATTGCCACGTCGGGAGTCGTTAAGGACGTGGTGATGGTGCCGGCGCGCCGCCAGGTGGAAGTAGATTTCCTGGCGGACAATCCCGGACCGTCGCTACTGCACTGCCATATGCAACTGCATATGGACTACGGCTTCATGACGCTGGTGCGGTACGGTAAATGATGTGGTGCACGCCCTTGTGCGTGCCGTGACGAGATTGGTCTCGGCGCCCTACTGCACATCTGAGACTTTCCCGTCCTTAAACGTGATCTTCGCGTCCTTATACGAATAGATCGTTTTGGATCCCACGGTCAAGACGCGCAACGGCGCGCCCAGCGCCGCCTTAACCTGATCGATGGTCATCCCGGCTTCGATGCTCACCGGATCGGGGGCGGGCGCATCGGCGTTGGGCCCTGGACCCGAAGCGGCACCGGAGCCGGCATCCGCCTCCGCTTTGTCGGCTTCCTGGGACTGCTGCTTGATCTCGGCGGCGACTTCGCTTTCCGGCGGAGGCGGCGGCGCGATGGCGGCCATGGGGCTCTCTGCCGGAGGGGCTTTGGCTGACGCTGGGGCCGCCGGCAATCCACCCTGACCCTGCTTCGCCTGTAGTTCTTTCATGCCTTGATCGATGGTCTCACGCATATGGTTCTGCATGTCCTGCAGATCTGTGAGCGCCACCGAAACCGTGTCGCCCTTGGGGCATTCCCGCCCGCCTTTGCTGGCCAATACGGCCAGGGTCGCCGCCTGGGCATCCGGCGCGGTCTGGCCCGTGAGTTGAATCGCATCGCCTTCGCTGAGGGCGCACTCCGTGCCTCCGGCGTCCACCACGTCAAGATCGTGCCCGGCTACAAACACATGCAGCTTGCCGTCGGTGAGCAAGCGCGCGATGCTGCTGGATGCCGCATCCGGCTCGCCGTTCGGCGCGGCGGCGGCTTGGGCCTCGTTGTTTTCGAGCGCAATCTCCTGGCGCACCTCGTCGGCGATGAGTTGTTTCACTTCGGGGGTCAGCGGCGCTGGATTGCTGAGAGCCACAGCGTTTACCTGGGCTACATATGCCGCCTGCAGCGAGTTGGCGATGATATAGTCCGTTAGCCAGAGCGACGGGCTGGCGTACGCCGGGTAAGGCGTGAAGAACCCGCCATAGTATCCGAACCAGGGATTGCCGCCCCAGCCCCAGCCATAGGCTATCGGCGCGGCCCACGGATTATAGGCCCAACCGTAGAAAGCCGGCCCATAGTAGTAAGACGGGAAGTACGGATTCACGTATAGGCCATGATAGTAGTAACGCCCGTAATAGTTGTTGTAATAGTGGCCGTTGTAATAGTAAGAGCGTCGGGCGTACTCGTGACCATGAAACATGTAAGGTCTTTGCACATAGCCGCGGCCGCCGCGCTC
Source organism: Bryobacteraceae bacterium (assembly GCA_049516155.1). GTDB lineage: Bacteria > Acidobacteriota > Terriglobia > Bryobacterales > Bryobacteraceae > Bog-159. Next base: position 13,327 of record JBEKTJ010000198.1, on the reverse strand, counting down.
GGCGACGATGCGGGAGTGGTCGGCGCGCTCCACCTCTACGCGCCGGTTTCCGCTAAGGTTGTGGTGCACGTCCATGCCGCGCTTGGGGTCGTGCAGCGTGGCAACGTGACCATCCGGCCGCTTGGTAACCGACCCGCCATTCCTGGTGGCGACGGTGGTGCTGCCTCGCGGGGCCGGCGTAATGGCGTGGCCGCCCGTGCTGCCCGGTCCGCTAGGTCCCTTGACGCCGTTAACGGTCGATGGATGAGCCACCGAGGGCGCCGGATGGCTCGTCGTGGTGACCGGATGGCTGGCATTCGTAGTAGGACCGTGCGACGCGGTTGTCGGACTGGAGCTTTTCGACGTGCTCGCGCCTCCGCTTGCCGGTTTGGCCGCTGGTTTTGCCGCAGGCTTGGCGGGCGCCTTCGGCTTATCGTCGCTAAGCGCCGGATAAGCAAAAAGCAACAATGCCATCGACGAAATCAGGTACTTGCCTGACAGAGCGTTCTGAATTCTACGTATATTCATCTGATTCTCCTGCGTGTCCTCACGGACGGCGCTAAAGGCGGCTTATTCCACGTCCTTCACTTTGCCGTTAACAAAAGTAACTTTCATGTCCTTGTAGGTATAAATCAATTTGGTCCCGATCTTGGCCGTGTGCAAAGGTTGTCCCAAAGCCGCAACGACCTGTTCTACTGTTTGTCCCTCCGAGATGGCGACCGGATCGGGGGGCGGAGGCGGTGGCGGGGCAATCGGGGCCGGCGCAGCTTCCGCGGGCGCGGGGGCTGGCGCGGGCGCCGCAGGCTGGCTCGGCGCCGCCTGGTCCTGTTGCCCGGCCTGCGCGGATGACGCGGCCTTGTCGCCGCTCTTGGCGTCCTTCGCGTCTTCGGCGGGCGCTACCGTGATGACTTCGGCGACGGCCTTCAAAGCTTCGTCCGGGGTAGGCGTCAGCGCTCCAAAGGGAATCGTCAGTGCACCCTTGTAGCGAATCCCCTGGTCGCCCGCAGGTGTGGCGTCGGTGAAAAAGTCGAAAACAATTCCGGGTTCCTTGCCTGTGGCCCGGACGTCGATCTTGGTTACCCAGAATTTCTCTCCGCTCACAAAGTTTCGGGTGGCGGGCGCCTTATCCGCTCCAGGCACCCGGCTCCCAATACCTGGAAGGCGCCTGATCCTGTCGCCGACTCCACAAGCCTTGGTGGGGCTGATTTTTCCGTCCCTGTAAATATTCATGCACGGGTTGGCGGCACTGGTCGCGGCCACCATTAGAATCTTGTCTTTGTGCAAGACCAGAACGGAGCCTGCCGTCACAATATCGGACTTGTCGTCGGTGGTTTTGGTTACCTTGTATTCGGACTCCAGCTTCTTCTGGATTGCGGCAATCCCCGACTCCTCGGCTTGGACCAACCACGGCAGCGCTACCAGTACGGTTAGAACGGCTTTCGACGTCATGATCGTTTTCATTAAAACCCCTCAATTATCTCCGCCACGGTTCGCGGAGCGGCATTGGTTTCGGGGAAAACCTGCCCGATTATACACCGCGGCTGGCCTGGCTCGCAATGCTTACTGGAATTGTGTCGAGGCAAAATAGAAATGTTACGGCGTACGCCTGGTACTTGCAGCACCCCGCCAGGGTTGTGTTATGCTGTCCCGGTCTGCCGACCACGGCAGGCGTACCAGAGGAGGGAAATCACATTGAATCGTGTACACGTCATTTCGTGCCGCAAGCTAGGCGTCCTATTGGCTGCGGCGCTTCCACTTTTTGCACAAAATACAGGCACCACGCCGCGGCAAGCGCATTTGCCGATCCGCATCTTCATGGGACCGAACCCGAACGCTTCCACGCCCACGGGCTATACGCCCGCGGAAATGCAAACTGCTTACGGTTTTAACCTGATCGACAATCAGGGCGCGGGCCAGACCATCGCGTTGGTGGATGCCTACGACGATCCGAATATCGAAGCCGACCTCGGGGTGTTCGACACCCAGTTTGGCCTGCCGGCTTGCACCACCGCCAATGGATGCTTCACCAAGATTTATGCCAGCGGAACGCAGCCGGGCGGCAATGCGGATTGGGCTTTGGAAATGTCGCTGGATGTGGAATGGTCGCATGCCATTGCCCCACAGGCGAAGATTATTCTCATAGAAGCGGCCAGCCAGAGCGACTCGGCCCTGTTGGCCGCGGTGCATGTGGCCGTCGAGAACGGCGCCAACGTTGTTTCCATGAGTTTTGGATTCGATGAGTTCAGCACCGAGACCACCGCGGACAAGTACTTCGAAACTTCCGGCGTCACGTTCGTGGCCTCCTCCGGCGACAGCGGGCACGGCGTCTTCTATCCCGCGGCCTCGCCGTATGTGGTGTCCGTGGGCGGCACGACGTTGAATCTCAGCTCCGCCGGCGCATGGGAGAGTGAGACTGCCTGGAGTTGCAAGTCGGCCCTCGCTTGCGAAGTGGAAGGCGGCAGCAGCGGCGGGCAAAGCGCTTATGAGACCGAGCCCAGCTATCAGGACGCGGTGCAGTCGAGCGGCAAGCGCGGCGTTCCGGATGTCGCTTACGACGCGAATCCGAACACCGGCGTCCCGATCTACGACAGCGGCGAGGGCGGGTGGGTGCAAGTGGGCGGCACCAGCATGGGTTCGCCCGAATGGGCGGCTCTGTTTGCCATTGCCAACTCTATGCGGGTGGCAGACAGCAAGACCACGCTCACGCGGCCGCAAAAATATTTGTATGCCGCCGCCGAAGCCGATTACCACGATATCACCAGCGGCGAGAATGGCACTTGCGGAGCGCTGTGTACCGCCGGCCCCGGATACGATTACGTGACGGGCGTGGGATCCCCGTTAGCCAATGTGCTGATCCCCGCGCTGGTGGCGGCGCCCTAGCCTTATCCCAGAGACCGGTATTGGCTGCTATAGAACACCAGGGGATCGCCATCCTGGCAATCGGCGTGTAAAACTTCGCCGATCACCAGATCGTGGTCCCCGGCCGTCACCACCTTCCAGCGCGAACATTCCAGTGTGGCCAGCACGTCCGGCAGCAGCGGCACCCCGGTCTGCCCGGCGTACCACTCAACCCCCTTGAACCGGTCGTAGCCGCGGCCCGCGAACTGGTCGGAGAGCTGACGCTGGCCGGCGCCCAGAATGTTGATGCCGAAGTGTTGGCTGATATGGAAGTGCTCCAGGATGATCGCGTTCCGGTCGACACATACCAGGACCAGCGGCGGCACCAGCGAGACGGACGTGAATGAATTGGCGGTCATGCCGTGCGCCGCCCCGGAAGCGTCCTGCACCGTGACCACGGTGATGCCGCTGGCAAACTTGCCGCAAATGCGGCGAAACTGCTGTTTCTCAATCCGGGAAAGCGGCTGCTCCGGGATTTGGGGCATTGATGTCGAATCGGCCATAACGGATGATTCCTAAAACTAACACATCCGTTCGCCGACTTCTTGTGGACCGCGCCAATCCCTTGCGCGGATCACACCGGCTGCTGGCGCCGCTCTCGACCAACTCCTCCAAGAGTGGAACGAGGACCTTCAGGCCCGAACCGCGCGGCGAATGGCAAGCGACAGAAGACCAAAAATAGGACCGTCAAGACAATGGTGGATGGCTCCGGCACCGCGGAAGGAGTTCCAACCGACGTATTGGAATCGTCCGGGTTGAGTTCGTGGCAAGTGCCGTCGCAACTGAAAGCGCCGACCAGTGGGATTGCACCGCCCGCATCCGTTAACAGGGATCCCAGATAAAAGTCCACGTACGGGTCGAAACCCCGCTGTTCGGCGAAAAAGAGCTCCTCCACCTGCCCAGGGAAAGCAAAATATCCGGGTATCTCGACACCCGCCGCACCGGGTGGCGCAGTGGCCGAGGACGAAATGAAGTCATGCGCCACGGTTCCGCCGGCGAAAACCATGTCCCAGCTTGTGAAAATCCAAGTTGTCATCGCTGACGAACTAACCCGAAGCCGTCAAACCATCCGTGAAGGAGGCGTCCAAGTTCCAGGTGATCTCCCCCGCCAGCGCATAACTCGCAAAGCCCAGGAGCAGAATGGCTAAACCTGCTGCTTTCCATGGCAACATGGAAGGAATTATAGCTTGTTCCAGTCCCGCGTGCGCCAGCATTTCCAGGAATTGCCTTTGCGTGCGCATATCGATGGCCTGTGCGGCCAGCTTTCCCCGCTGTCATACAAGAAATTCTTGGGGATGCCTTCGATCCGGAACAAATCGTTCACCTTTCGTCCCGGGTCGAGCGTCGGAGTTGGCCAGGACTACCAGCCCTTTCGGTCCCAAAACGCGATAGAGCACCTCGATGTCGAGCACCAGCGCTTGCCGTTCAGATCCGAGAGCGTGAAGTCCGCATTCTGGCGGGCCTTGTCGTCGTCCTCCGGCTTGGCCATCGCCGCCGCAAACTGGCGCCTTCCATCTTGCAGCTTGTCACCCGCACGTGCTCGCAACGCACAAACTGCGCCAGCGTGGCGTAGCCTCCTACAAGTGATTCAGGCGGGGCGGGCGAGCAGTTGGCGGATCGATCGCTCCAGACAATCGGGGGCTTTGCGCGAATAGCGTGTACGCACTGCATTGAACGCGGCAGCGGCCAACAGACAAGCCCTCATTGCATCGCCTTCGTCATGTCCACCGCCCATTCGATGGGATCGCTGGTCCCACCCGGTTCGGCGTTGAAATATTCCCATGCCGCCACGCCTCCAAAGGTCGGATATTGAGTAACCAGCGCGTTCACGGTTTTCGCCACCGTCCCTATGCTAACGAAACCGCTGCCATCGGCCGAGTTGGCGATCATGCCGCCCACAATCTTGTCCGGCGGGTAGCCCGCATTGATCACTTGCTCATAATTCGTCGTGGACGCCAGCGTGGCGAAGCCGCTGTAAAACTGGCCGTTGAACCACGCGATCTTTGGGCCGGCGGAACTCTGGTATAGCTCCGAGTAACTGAACCCGGAGAGATTCGCGCCGCCCCACAGGGCCGAAGCCACCGGCGACATGGTGATCAGAAACTGCGAGCCGAAGTCCGTGCTGAGCTTGCCGATCAGGCCTTCGGCGTGCGCCAGCGACACATCCTCCTCAATATCGAGATCGATGCCGTTCAGCTTGTACTGCTGCAGGGTTTGCTGCAGGATGGGATAGAACGTGGCCCATTCACTGAAGAGATCCGCATAGGAGCCTTGCGCCGCGCCGCCTAACATCATGCGCACGGTTACGCCGTAGCTTTGCAGTGTGGCAACCTCTTGCCACATAGTGGTGAACATCGGATCGCTCGGCACATTATCGTTGAGATGGATATAAGGCGTCCCGTTGGTGTTGTAGCCCAGATGGAACGCGGCCACCATCACGTCGGTCACATACGGCTTGCCGGTCGATGGATTCAATGTGGTCCAAATCGGAGATAATGAGACATAAGTCCCGTTATTGTACTGCGTCTGGTAATAGTAGATGACACGCTTCGCCGACGTGGCCTCGGGCGAAGCGGCCGCGCTCCAGGTGACCGTCGCCAGTGCCAGCAGTATCCCAACTGAAAATTTGTGCATGACCTTAACGGTACCATCAGTGGTCGCAGCCCGGGGAGACGCTGTAGAAGGAGTTTCCCTTGTAGTCCAGTTCCTTCAGGCCCGCCTCCGAGGTATAAAAGCCCTCGATCGCGCGATGCTTGAGCCAGGCGATAAACACACCCCTTCGCTTCGAGTGACTCCAGCGTGGCTTCCGGCTCCGCGTTCAACCGTGCCAGGCCGGCGCGGCAGATCTCCTGCACGTCGCGCGTCTCCAATTCCTGCACCGCCGCTTCGCCGTAGAATCCATGCACCGTCAAATCGATCCAAGCTGTAATCTCCGGAACCGGCGGCGTCTCCGGATGTTTGCCGAGCAGCCGCGCGATCAGAAATTGCAACTGGCCGTACTCAGCCGCATCGAAGAATAGGGGCACGGATGGCTGCACGTCTTTCATAGCGGGCCTCAAGACGTACGCCAGGTGATCGATGGAAGGCGCGTACAACGGGCGTTTCAGACCGGGCCATGTTGCGCGCCAGCTCGGTCTTAATATCGTCCGGCGCCAGTGCCTTGTCCTCCTGCCAATTGACGTACAAACCCGTCTCCTCCACCTCCAGAGGCCTCGCCGGATCAAACTGGCCGTAAAGCGCCCGCAGAACGTCCATCGCCCCGATCGTACGGCACCCGGTCATATCCTCGCTGCCGCTCTGGCTACATCAGGGGCGTGTATGACGCCGAATACCAGCACAACGCGTGAACTACGGGCCACCTCCCGATCTATTGCAACGACGGGGCGGGCGGGTCGTGGCAGGACGCCGGCGCCGGATTCCATCGCGGAGATTCGGGAATGATCCCTTCCCGATACCGCCACGGTACGCGCTCATCCATCAGCCAGTTGCTATTCGCACCCCGACAAAGCAAACTGTAAGGGTAATGGCCTCAAAGGTTCGCAAAGCCGTATTCCCGGCTGCCGGTCTGGGCACCCGCTTTCTGCCCGCCACCAAGGCGCAGCCCAAAGAAATGCTGCCTCTGGTCGACAAGCCCCTCATCCAATATGGGGTCGAGGAGGCCCTGCACTCCGGTATTCAGAACATCATTATCGTGACCGGACGCGGCAAGAGCGCCATCGAAGATCATTTCGATGTGAGCTTCGAGCTGGAAAACATGCTCGAAATGCGCGGCAAGAAGGATCTGCTTTCGATCGTACGCAACGTCTCCGACATGATCAACATTTCGTACACCCGGCAAAAGGAGGCGCTGGGGCTGGGACATGCCGTATTGCGCGCCATGGAACTGGTGGGAAATGAGCCTTTCGCGGTGGTCCTGGCCGACGACGTGATCGATGCTGAAACCCCCTGTCTGCGTCAATTGTTGGACGTCTACGAGTTCTTCTGTTCGCCAGTGGTGGCCGTTATGGAGGTTCCCGCGGAGAATATCTCAGCCTATGGCGCCATCGACGCCGAGCCGATCTCGCATAACGGCAGCCGGGATCGTGTATTCCGCATCCGCGATCTGGTAGAGAAGCCCAAACCGTCGGAGGCGCCATCCAACCTTGCAATCATCGGACGCTATGTGCTGATCCCGGAAATATTTCAATCGCTGCAGGCCATCGAACCGGGGTCCGGCTCGGAAATCCAACTGACGGATGCGTTGCGCCACCTCCTGCGGACGCGTCCTATCTATGCATATCGGTTCGAAGGGACCCGCTACGATGCTGGCGATAAGCTCGGATTTCTTAAAGCCACCGTTGAATTTGCGCTGCGACGCCACGATCTGGGCGGCCCGTTCCGGGAGTACCTAAAAAGCTTGGTCCTTTAGTTTCAATAAGTTTCAGACACGTTCAAGAAGGTGCTGGAAATCTTACAAAAAATATTGCGCCTTAAATCGTTGAGTGTTATCATTATTCGGCGGTTTCCTTATTACCTTCGGTTCCGGATTTGATGATTGAAACAATACTGATCCTGGCATTTTCGCTGGCATTGTTCGTGTACTGGTTCCGTTATACCGTTCTTCTGCTGTTGAGCGAAGAGCAGGTGGAAGATCACGGCGCGGTGATCGGCCAGTTGAGTGTATTGGAAACCCGTGAAGCTCTGCGCCAGGCATCGGGTGATATCCCGCTGGACCGGTTGCATCGCGCCCTCGACAACGATTACCGGATGCTCCGCTATCTATTGGACCACGCCGCGGGGATGGGTCTGGGTTCGGTGGAGCATTATCTGCTTACACTCGACTACCAGATTATGAAGGTTTGGTATCGCGTAAAGCCGAACAGGCGGGCATTGGAGGAGATGGCCGACGTAGTCGGTTATATCGCCTACAAGATGGGCGAACGCACTGCGGGCTTCTCCCAGGCATAGGCATTTCCCCACTAAACCCCACTTTCCGACCGCCCGTCGATCCAATCTTGACACTTTAGTACAGATTTAGCATCCTATTAGACGGGAGAGCCGCGTGAGTACCTCAGCCAACACCATTGAAACCTTTGCCAACCAGGATTACAAGTGGGGTTTCGTTACCGAGATCGACGCCGATACCGTCCCGCCGGGTTTGAACGAAGACGTTATCCGATTGATTTCAAAGAAGAAAAATGAGCCTGAGTTCATGCTGGAGTGGCGACTGAAAGCCTACCGGCACTGGCTGACCATGCGGGAACCGACTTGGGCTAACATCCACTACCCACCCATTGACTATCAAGCCATCTCCTACTACGCAGCCCCGAAGAGCAACGCCGACCGGCCCAAGAGCCTGGACGACGTGGATCCGGAACTGCTCCGCACGTATGAAAAGCTAGGCATCCCGCTGCAAGAGCGTGAGTTGCTCGCCGGGGTCGCGGTGGATGCGGTGTTCGACAGCGTCTCGGTGGCCACCACTTTCAAAGAGAAACTTGGCGAGATGGGCATCATCTTCGGCTCGTTCTCGGAAGCCGTGCAGGAGCATCCCGACCTGATCAAGAAATACCTGGGTACGGTGGTCCCTTCTTCCGACAATTTTTTCGCCGCGCTGAACTCGGCGGTCTTCACCGACGGCTCGTTCTGCTACGTCCCCAAGGGCGTGCGCTGCCCGATGGAACTGTCTACCTACTTCCGCATCAACGCCAAGAATACCGGCCAGTTCGAGCGCACTTTGATCATCGCCGACGAGGGTGCTTACGTCAGCTACCTGGAAGGCTGCACCGCGCCCATGCGCGACACCAACCAGTTGCACGCGGCGGTGGTCGAACTGGTGGCGCTGGATAATGCGCAGATCAAGTATTCGACCGTACAGAACTGGTATCCGGGGGATAAGGAAGGCCGCGGCGGGATCTATAATTTCGTTACCAAGCGCGGCGCATGCCGCGGCGTCAATTCCAAGATCTCCTGGACGCAGGTGGAAACCGGTTCGGCCATCACCTGGAAGTACCCAAGCTGCCTGCTGATTGGCGACAATTCGGTCGGCGAGTTCTATTCCGTGGCGCTGACGAATCACTACCAGCAGGCCGATACCGGCACCAAGATGGTGCACATCGGCAAGAACACCACCAGCACTATCGTTTCCAAGGGGATTTCGGCGGGGCGCGGCCAGAACACCTATCGCGGCGCGGTCAAGATTCTGAAGAGCGCCTCTAACGCGCGTAACTATTCGCAGTGCGATTCCATGCTGCTGGGCGACAAGTGCGGCGCGCACACGTTCCCGTATCTTGAAGTGAAGAATACATCGTCGCAGGTGGAACACGAGGCTTCGACCTCCAAGATCGGCGAAGACCAGATTTTCTATTGCCGCCAGCGCGGCATCTCCACGGAAGACGCAGTCTCAATGATCGTGCATGGTTTCTGCAAAGAGGTCTTTCGCGAGTTGCCCATGGAGTTCGCCGTGGAAGCCCAGAAGCTGCTGGGAGTGAGTCTCGAAGGAAGCGTGGGTTAAGTTCACTAGGTCAAGTTCACAAATGTCATTACTCGAAATCAAGAATCTGCATGCCACGGTCGCTGGACGCGAAATTCTGAAAGGGATTGACCTGTCGATCAATGCCGGGGAAGTACACGCCATTATGGGGCCGAACGGCTCGGGCAAGAGCACGCTCGCGCAAGTCTTGTCCGGCCGCGACCTTTACCAGGTGACTGCCGGCGAGGTCGCTTACGACGGGAAGGATCTGTTGGAGATGTCGCCCGAGGATCGCGCGCGGGAAGGCATCTTCATGGCGTTTCAATACCCCGTGGAAATTCCCGGGGTCAGCAATCTGTATTTTCTGAAGGCGGCGTTGAACGCCGTTCGCAAGCATCAGGGCTTGTCGGACCTGGATGCCATGGACTTTCTGGCGCTGGTGAAGGAGAGGATGGCGCTGATGGAGATGGATCAGAGCCTGCTAAACCGCGCGGTGAACACCGGTTTCTCCGGCGGCGAGAAGAAGCGCAACGAGATTTTCCAGATGGCCGTGCTGGAGCCGAAGCTGGCCATTCTGGACGAGACCGATTCCGGATTGGATATCGATGCGCTGAAGATCGTGGCTAACGGCGTAAACGCGCTGCGTAGCCCGGCCCGCGCCATGATCGTGGTGACGCATTACCAACGGCTGCTGAACTATATTGTGCCGGATTTCGTGCACGTGCTGGCCGAAGGCCGCATCGTAAAGTCGGGTGGCAAGGAACTGGCGCTGGAACTGGAGGAGAGCGGCTACGTGGGTATCGAGGGTGAGGCGGCATGATTGAGCGCATCCGCCAGGAAGCCCGCCAGCGCTTCGGCGACGTCGGTTTCCCCACCACTCACGATGAAGACTGGCGCTTCACCAGCGTTGCCCCCATCTCACGCACCACTTTTGTTCCAGCAGGTGGGACAGGCATCCTTGCCTGTCCGCCTCCCCCCGGAGTTGAAATCTCCAAACTCTCCGAAGCGCCCCTAGAAATTCTCGAGGCTCACCTGGGGCGCTACGCCAGTTACCAAACCAACGCTTTCGTTGCGCTAAACACTGCCAACTTTCAGGATGGATTGCTGGTTCGCATAGCCAAGGGCGCGGTCGTCGAAGAGCCAATTCACCTGGCCTTCGAATCCTCCGCAAACGGACAACCCTCCGCCTCGCACCCGCGCACGCTGATCTTGGCCGGCGCAGATAGCCACGCTACCATCATTGAAGGCTACACAGGCAATAGCGGCCATTATTTTACCAACCCAGTCACGGAAATCGTGGCCGGCGATCACGCCGTCATCGATCATTACAAGCTGCAGACTGAGGGTGCGCACGCATTTCATGTGTCTACCTTGCAGGTGCAGCTTGGCCGCGACACCAACTTCCGCTCACACTCCCTTTCGTTCGGCGGGGCGCTGGTCCGTAACGACGTGAACGCCGTACTTTCGCAAGGCTGCGAATGCACGCTCAACGGCCTGTATCTGGTGGGGGGCGAGCAGCACATCGATAATCACACTTCCATCGACCACGCCAAGCCGCATGCCGCCAGCCACGAGCTGTACAAGGGTATCCTGGAAGGCTATTCCAGCGCGGTCTTCAACGGCAAGATCTTGGTCCGTAAGGATGCGCAGAAAACCGACGCCAAACAGACCAACAAGAACTTGGTGCTCTCGGAAGACGCTGTGATCAACACCAAGCCCGAGCTGCAAATTCTAGCCGACGACGTGCGGTGTACGCATGGCGCGACCATCGGCCAGTTGGATCGGGAGGCAATCTTTTACCTGCAATCGCGGGGCATCGGTCTGGCGGATGCCCGCAACCTGCTGATTTACGCTTTCGCGCGCGATATCGTAGACCGTATCAAGGTAGAGCCGCTGCGCGAACGGCTGGAGCAGCTCTTGTTGGAGAAACTGCATGGGACTCGCCGTTAAAACCTGGCACGATCGGGAATCGCGTGAGAACTTCCCCGTCCTGGACCAACGGGTCCACGGCAAGCCGCTGGTGTATCTGGATAACGCCGCCACCACGCAAAAGCCGCAGATGGTTCTGGACGCGATGAACCAGTTCTACCAGATGGATAATTCCAACATCCATCGCGGCGTGCATGAATTGAGCGAACGCTCCACGCGCCACTACGAAGAGGCCCGCGCGAAGATACAGCGCTTCCTCAACGCCGCCGACTGGCGCGAGATTATCTTCGTGCGCGGCGCCACCGAAGGTATCAATCTGGTTGCCTATACTTACGGGCGCAGGAATGTTCAAGCCGGCGATGAGATCGTGATCTCCGCCATGGAGCATCATTCGAACATTGTGCCCTGGCAGATTCTGTGCGAGGAAAAGCAGGCCATCCTGCGCATTGCGCCGATCAACCAGCGCGGCGAGCTGCTGCTGGACGAATTCGAAAAGCTGCTGAACCCGCGAACTAAGCTGGTTTCCGTGGTGCATGTTTCGAACGCGCTGGGCACCGTTAACCCGGTGGCTGAGATTACGCGGATGGCGCACCGCCACGGCGCGCCCATATTCATCGACGGCGCGCAGGCGGTGGCCCATTTGAAGGTGGACGTGCAGGCGCTCGACTGCGATTTCTACGCGCTTTCCGGCCACAAAATGTTCGGACCTACGGGTATCGGCGTGCTGTACGGAAAGGCGGCTCTGTTGAATAAGATGCCGCCGTATCAGGGCGGCGGCGACATGATCAGCTCAGTGACTTTTGCCAAGACCACTTACAACGAGCTGCCTTACAAGTTCGAAGCGGGCACGCCGAACATCGCCGGCACCATTGGGCTAGGCGCGGCCGTGGATTACATCGACGAAATCGGGCTGGATCGCATCGAAGCTTACGAGCATGAGTTGTTGGCTTACGGGACCGCGCAGTTGGAGCGCATTCCGGGACTGCGGCTGATCGGCACGGCGCGCGAAAAAGCGAGCGTGCTTTCATTCGTGCTGGAGGGCGTGCATCCGCACGATGTGGGCACCATCCTGGACCGCGAGGGAGTAGCGGTGCGCACCGGAAACCATTGCGCACAGCCCGTGCTGGAATGGTTCGGCGTGCCTGCGACAACACGCGCATCGCTGGCGTTTTACAACACCAAGCAAGATATCGACGCGCTGGTCGCCGGCATTTACAAGGTCAAGGAGTTCTTTGGGTAGGACAGCCCTCCGGCCTGTCCTATAGAGACTGACAACACATGCTCGAAGATCTCTATCAGGAAGTTATCATCGACCACAGCAAGCGTCCGCGCAATTTCCATCAGATGGCGGATGCCACGCGGCGCGTGGAAGGCTACAATCCGCTGTGCGGCGACAAGTTGGCATTGTTCGTGAAGCTGGACGGAGAGACGGTGCAGGATATCAGTTTCGTGGGCGCGGGCTGCGCGATTTCCACGGCGTCCGCGTCGTTGATGACCGAGACAATCAAAGGCAAGTCGCGCCAGGAAGCCGCGCAGATGATGGAGCGTTTCCACGACCTGCTGACCACGGAGAAGCCGGCCTCCGCGAATCTGGGCAAGCTGGAGGTGTTCTCCGGTGTGCGTGAATTTCCCGCACGGGTGAAGTGCGCCACGCTCGCCTGGCACACGTTGAAATCCGCCTTGACCAACGCCGAAGAGGTAGTGTCCACCGAATGAGAGAGAAGATCATCGCCGCGTTGAGCAAGGTCTTCGACCCGGAGATCCCCATGGATATCTATAACCTCGGGCTGATCTACGACGTTCAGGTGAACGCCGCCGGCGAGGCGTACATTAAGATGACACTGACTGCGCCGAACTGTCCGGTGGCGGGGAGCCTGCCGGCCGAAGTGGAACGTAAAGCGCGCGCGGTGCCGGGCGTAAAAGATGTGAAACTGGAACTGACGTTCGATCCCCCATGGGATAAGAGCCGCATGTCGCCGGAAGCGCGCATGCTGCTGGGGCTGGACGATATCATTCCGGTCGATAAACTGTCAAGGATGCGGCCATGAAACTGAGCGCGCACGAAGAATACGG
>JBEKTJ010000197.1:0-12251 GCA_049516155.1 Bryobacteraceae bacterium | reverse complement strand
GGCGTGCGCGCCCTGCTGCGCCGCCTCCAACAAAGCGGCGTGCTGCTCGGACTGGTTACCGGCAACCTAACCCGCATCGGATGGAAGAAACTCGACCGCGCCGGTCTCAAGCCCTATTTCCGGTTCGGTTCGTTCGGCGAAATGGCCAACGACCGCGCCGGACTGGCTCGCCTCGCCATCCGCCACGCCCGCACCCAGGGCTGGATCGCGAAAGGCACGCCCATCGCCCTGGTGGGCGACGCGCCCAGCGACATTGTCGCCGCGAAGCAAAACCACATCCGCTCCATCGCCGTCCACACTGGAATCTCCACTCGCGACGACCTTCTCGCCTACGCCCCGGACGTGCTCCTGGCCGATCTGCGCGGCCTGACGCTCGCCACCATGCTCGGCCACCAGCCGCCCGGTCACGTGTCACCGAGAAAACGCAAGTAATTTGGTTTTTCAATCGCTTGCAAGCTTTCCCGGGACATCCCGTACTCGCTATCCGGCCCCTCCGTGTTAGCGTGGAATCGGAAGGCGCGTCGATCCGCCCTGCGAACTTGGCCGATCAACGCCTACCCCTGAACCACCGTCATCTGGTGTAAATGCTTCGCCCACTTGCCAGTATCCTCCTATGCGTCTCCGGCGCGCTAAACGGACAGCCCACGCCAGCCCCGCAATTCGAAGTAGCGTCCATAAAGCCGTACCTTCCGGACCCATCCAGGGGCTCCTCCGGTAGCAAATCGGGCCAAGGCCGGCTCACCATGTTCGACGTAACCCTGAAGCGGTGCATCATGGGCGCGTATGGCATCGGGCCAAATCAGATCCTGGGTGGACCCGACTGGCTGGATTCGAACCGCTATGATATCCTCGCCAAGGCCGACCAGCCCGTGGGGGACGACATTTTGATGACCATGCTCCAAAGCCTGCTGGCCGAACGGTTCAAGCTGGTCATCCATCGCGAAACCAGGACCCAGCCGGCGTTCGTTTTGGAAGTCGGCAAGAACGGACCCAAGCTGGAACGGGCCGAAAATGGCGAATCCACCACCCGGAATAGCCGGGGCCGGATCGAGGCAAAAATCGTCACCATGGACCGGTTCGCCGAAGTCCTCTCCCGGCAAATGGATCTGGCGGTGGTCAATCGTACGGGATTGGAAGGCGCCTTCAATCTGACCTTGGAATGGACCCCCGAGAGCGCCAAGCCGGCTAGGACGGATGGTTTGCCGATGGAAAGCGCGCCCTCGATTTTTACCGCGATACAACGGCTTGGCTTGAGTTTGCGATCACGGAAGACGCCGGTGGCGGTGCTGGTGATCGACCATGCCGAAAAACCATCGGAAAACTGAGCCGTCTATCTGGTTTGGCTGTAAGCCTAAGATTTTGAACCAGAAAGCTGCACGTGGCTTTGTTCGATCAGAAAATTACCCAGGATGAACGGAGCATAAATAAGCACAATCACGCATAAGGCTGCACAACGGACACCCCAATCCCCCTAATCTTGACGGGGTTTGCTACGATGCTACTATAAATGCTGCATCCACTGGCCCTATGCGCTAATCCAAGGAGGTAGACTATGGCAGCCGCTCTCGTCCCCAATCCCGTCCGGACACACGCCAAAGGCCTGCTGTCCACCATTGGAAATACCCCATTGCTGCGCTTGCCCAAGATCGGCCGCGAGGTTCCCGGCGTGACCGTTCACGCCAAGGCTGAATACTATAATCCCGGCGGATCGGTGAAGGACCGCGCCGGACTGAGCATGATCTTGGATGGAGAACGCACTGGCCGCCTGCGGCCCGAACACACGATTCTGGACGCCACCAGCGGTAATACGGGCATCGCTTACGCCATGATCGGCGCGGCGCGCGGCTACAAGGTCAAGTTGTGCTTGCCCGGCAACGCTTCCATCGAGCGAAGGCGCATCCTGAAAGCCTATGGCGCGGAGATGGTGTTCAGCGATCCGGGCGATGGCTCCGACGGCGCCATCCGCATGTGCCGAGAGATCTACGAGGCCGATCCGGACCGCTATTTCTACCCGGATCAGTATAATAACCCGGCCAACTGGAAAGCGCATTTTGAAACCACCGGCCGCGAGATCATCGAGCAAACCAACGGCCTGCTGACGCACTTCGTGGCCGCCATGGGCACCAGCGGAACGTTCACCGGCGTCAGCCGCCGCCTGCATCGCGATCTGCCGCACGTCAAATGCTACTCCGGCCAGCCCTCCAGCAGTTTCCATGGTCTGGAGGGGTTGAAGCACATGCCCACCGCCATCGTGCCAGGCATCTACGATCCTACGCTGGCGGACGGCAACATCTGGCTGGAGACCGAGGAAGCCTACGCCATGGTGCGCCGCTTGGCGCGCGAAGAGGGCCTGCTGGTCGGGATTTCGTCCGGATGCAACGTAGTCGCCGCGTTGCAAATCGCGCGCCAGTTGCATGCCGAAGGCCGCGAAGGCATGATCGTAACCATGCTTTGCGACAGCGCGGAGAAATACCTAAGCGACAGTTTCTGGGACGAGGCCTGAAGAGGCATGCTTCGTATCGAACCGGACGCCTGGCGCGAGATGGTGGCCCACGCGCAAGCCACGTATCCGAATGAGTGCTGCGGCGCCATGCTGGGGGCAATCGACGACGCCCAAAAGACCGTCCGCATCGCCTTACCGCTCGAGAACGCTTACACTGGCGAACGCGGTCGCCGCTATGAATTGCGTCCCGAAGACCTGCTTCGCGCCGACAAAGAAGCGCGCGACCGCAACCTGGACCTCATCGGCATCTACCATTCGCATCCCGATTGCGACGCATATTTTTCCGAGACCGACCTGAAGAACTCGTGTCCCTGGTATTCTTTTGTGGTGCTCTCCGTGCGCGGCGGCGTGTTCCATCACGCCAATAGCTGGCTGCCGGATGCCGAGCAAACCAAAGCCGAGCGCGAAGAGCTAACGTATTAGGAGGGCGGCATGGAGGGCGGGCAATCGTGCCCGCAGCCGGCTTTCAGCCGGCTTTGAAAGGAAGTTTGACTTACTGAAATGGCCAAAGTTTTGATTCCCACACCCCTGCGGCAATACGCAGGCAAGCGCGATTCCGTCGAGCTAAGCGGCTCGACCGTGGGCGAAGTGCTGACCGCCCTCACTACTCAGCACCCGGATCTGCGCCAGCAGCTCTATAACAATGAGGGCAAGCTGCGCAGCTTCGTGAACGTTTACTTGAACGACGAAGACATCCGCTATCTCGACAAAGATGCCACGCCCGTGAAAGACGGCGACACGGTGTCGATCGTGCCGAGCATTGCCGGCGGATCCGTGGCCGCGCCGCCCGAAGCGGAGGTTGGGGAGCTGTCGAAAGACGAGATCCTGCGTTACAGCCGGCACCTGATCATGCCCGAAGTCGGCACAGAGGGCCAGCTTAAGTTGAAGGCCGCCAAGGTGCTCCTCGTAGGAACCGGCGGGCTGGGCGCGCCGCTGGGCTTGTATCTCGCGGCCGCTGGCGTGGGCCGCATCGGCTTGGTCGATTTCGATGTGGTGGACTTCACCAACTTGCAGCGTCAGGTCATCCATGGCACCAGCGATGTCGGCCGCAAGAAGCTCGACTCCGCCGCCGACCGCATGCATGAGATCAATCCGTTCGTGCGCATCGACAAGCATGAAGTTGCGCTCTCCAGCGAGAACGCGCTCGACATCCTGCACGACTATGATATCGTCGTGGACGGCACCGACAATTTCCCCACGCGCTACCTGGTGAACGACGCCTGCGTCTTGCTGCACAAGCCAAACGTCTACGGTTCGATTTTCCGTTTCGAAGGGCAGGCAACCGTCTTCGCGTACGAAGATGGGCCGTGCTACCGCTGCTTGTATCCCGAGCCGCCGCCGCCCGGTCTGGTGCCGAGCTGCGCGGAAGGCGGTGTGCTTGGAATTCTGCCGGGCACTATCGGGCTGATCCAGGCCACCGAAACCGTGAAGCTCATCCTGGGCATCGGCGAGCCGCTGGTCGGCCGTTTGTTGCTTTACGATGCCCTGGCTATGCGCTTCCGCGAGCTGAAGCTGCGCCGGGATCCGGAATGCCCTGTGTGCGGCAACCATCCGACGGTGACCAAGCTCATCGACTACCAACAGTTCTGCGGTATACTGCAACATGTGACCCCAGAAGGCGACATTGACCCGGTCGAAGTGAAAGCGAAGATCGATCGCGGCGACAAGTTCCTGTTGCTCGATGTTCGCGAGCCGCACGAATACCAGATCTGCAGCATCCCCACGGCGAAGCTGATTCCGCTGGGTCAACTGCCGCAGCACCTGGACGAGTTGGATCGCGATATCGAAATCGTGGCCCATTGCAAGAGCGGCATGCGCAGCGCCAAGGCCGTCGGCTTACTGAAGGATGCCGGCTTCCGCGCCCGCAACATGAAGGGCGGTATCTTAGCCTGGAGTGACAAGGTAGACCCCACCGTCCTTAAGTATTAACTTCCCCCGCTTCGGGCGGGTGCTCGCGGATGTAGTTTCCCATTGAGGAAATCATCTTCTCGATGCGCGCGTCGGTTTCGCGGAACCGCGCGTCGGTTTCGCGGAATCGCCGGTCTGTCTCACGGTCGCGTTGGGCGGCTTCTTCGGCCAGTTGCGAGATGCGGGCGCTTAGGTTGTCGTTGACCGTAGCGACGCGGATGGCGAGTTCGTTGATTTGGCGTTGCGTGTCGCGCCACAGGGCGCGGTCGGTCTCGCGGTCACTGCGCCGCTGTTCTTCGGATCCGGCGCTGATATGCTCGATGCGGGCCAAGCGTTCTTCGATGGTCATCCGATTTTCTCCAGTATAGCTGAACCGGCTGCGCCGCAGCCGGTTCAGTTTGCGTCAGATGCACGCGGCACAAAAATTGCTATAGCATCGGCGAGGTTATTGCCGATGCTGAAAAACCGATGGATCCCGACCGCTCTCCTGTTTACCGCGCTACTTCCGGCGACAATATTTACCGGCTGTGCAACGCATGTCAGCGCGGGCTACCGCGTTTACGACCCCTACTATGGCGACTATCACGTTTGGGGGCCCGACGAGGACGTGTACTACCACCGGTGGGTCGGCGAGGGTCACTATCAGTACCAGGATTTCCGCCGCATGCCTGCCGACAAACAAAAAGAATACTGGACGTGGCGTCACAGTCAGCCGGGTAATCAGCCGCCGCCAGCGGCGCATTGAAAGTTCGCGCTACTTCCCAATCGCTTCGACGATACGCGTGTCCGCCCCCGTCAGTCGCGCGGCCCTGTCATCCCAGTGCAGCCGCGTAATGTTCGGTTCGGCTTGCTCGTAGGCGTAGGTCTTGCCGTCGTCGCTGTAGACTGTGAATTCGCCATCCGCGCCCGCGAACACCAGTATTCGAGCGACCTTCTGCGCGGCGGCGGCGCTGCTCACATCGTCCCCGAGGGGCACGATGGATCCCGCCCGTAAAAACAGCGGTAACGTTTCAATCGGCGCATCTACCTTGACGGTCTGTCCGCCGCGCAGCCGTTGCTTCGTCCAGTAGTTATACCAATCCGTGCCTGCGGGCAGATATACCGTCCGGCTGGTAGCCCCTTGCACCGTCACCGGAGCTACCAGAAATGCAGGGCCGAACATATACTCATCCCGTAGATCCGCCACCTGCGGGTCGTCCGGAAAATCCATGAACAGTGCGCGCATGTAAGGCGCCCCGGTCTCATGCGTCTTGTAGCCCAGCGAATAGGTGTAAGGCATAAGCTGATACCGCAGTTTTAAATACTTCTCCAGAATCGGCTCGGCCGCCTTGCCATACGACCAGACTTCATTGTATTTGCGGCTGCCGTGTGCGCGGAACACCGGCAGAAACGCAGCGTACTCAAACCAGCGCGTGTATAACTCAGGGTAATCGTCATAGCCGCCCACGTTGTCCCGCGCATCGCTCGGATCGAGCAGCGGAGTGTACGCCGGATGATGTTCGGCGGGCAGATACTGCCAGCCGCCGATGTCGTTGGTCCAATAAGCCAAGCCCGACGCGGCGAAGTCGAGGCCTGTAGGTATCTGCCGTTTCAGCGTGTCCCAAGTCGGATAAATGTCCGACGACCAGAACAGGGTTCCGTTGCGCTGCGCGCCCAGGTAAGCGTCGCGCGAAAGAATCAACGCGCGCGTTTGCTTGTCCCGCCGGAAACCGTCATAAATCGCGGCCGTGTGAAACAGCGGGTAGATATTGAAGTAACGCGTGCCCGGTCCGATGTGGAAGTAGCTGCCGTTGGGCGGCAGGTCGGGCTCCGTCTCATCGGTCCAAAGGGCGTCGAAGCCCTTGCTGAGGATGTTGTCGCGTATCGTCTCCCAATACCAGCGCGCCGCATCCGGATTGGTGGTGTCGATATCCGAGCCTGCCCGGTCGTACGGCAAGCCGTTCGTCGGCGTGCCGTCCGCCAGTTGCTCGAACCAGCCGTTTTTCAGCAGCATGTCGTAATAGCGCGATCCCGGTACGAATCGCGGCCACACGCTGATCATGCTCTGAAAGCCCATGTCGTGAAGCTGCCGGTTCATGGCCGCCGGGTCGGGCCACTTCGCGGGATCCATATCGATCTGGCCCATCTTGGTCCAATAGAACCAGTCGACCACCATCACATCGGCCGGCAATCCCCGCGCGCGGTAACCCTTGGCCACCGCCAGCACTTCCTCCTGCGAGCTGTAGCGCTGCTTGCATTGGATGTAACCGTAAGCCGCTTTCGGCAGCATAGGCGTGGCCCCAGTGAGCAGCTTGTAGCCGGCATAAATCTCGTCTGTGGTGTCGCCCGCGATCAAGAAGAAAGACACGCGGTCGCCCACCTCCGAAGTCCACTTAGTCTGCTCGTTGAAACCCGGCTCGATGGTGGTTTTCGAGGGATTGTCCCAGATCATGCCATAACCGCGGTTAGTCACTACAAATGGAACGCACACCGTCGGACCGCCAGGGGCCGTATAGTTGTGCGCGCAGTCCACGGTATGTCCGCGGTGATCGAGGAAGCCTTCCTGGTTCTGACCCAGGCCGTAGTAGTGCTCATCGTCGGGCGAGGCAAAGGTGGCGCCCACTTGGTAGAAAGCTGCGTCGGACGCGCGCCGATCCTGCAACACTCCGGCATTGCCGTCCTTGTAATTGGGAACCGACATGGACCAGTCCTTCATGTCCAAGAGCATTTTGCCGCCCATCTTGCCGGAAAGACTCGTGATCGTGATGTGCGCGGGGGGAGTGGATCCGTTGAAGAACTTCGCGATATCCAACTGGGTCGGCAGTGGCGCGCCATGATGGTTCGGCTCCAGCCTTACGATCAAGCGCGATGACCGGTAGACGTCGCCCTGTCGCGACCAACCCTGCCCCGACGGGTGCGCCAGGAATCCGTATCCGGGTGCGGCCGTGGCCTGGTCCTTCAGCAAGCTAAGCGTCACGCGGACGATGTTCGGCGCGTAGGGTTCGAAGACGATGGTGCTGCCGTCGCGGTCCACCACGGTGGATTGCGCCTGTGCATACCCGATGAGCATCGCAGCGGCCAGGCAGGACTTGCGAATCGTGTGCGTCATATGTCTACCGGACCTAACAGCATATAACGCTTTCCCCTGGAGCTACAATTTGGTAACTACGGTTTAGAGCCGGTCCCGCTCGTCGGGTTCCACATCTGGGAACTCCTCCCTGTCGAAGAGGTTCGCGCCGGGATCGTAGCGCGGAGATTACCACGTTCGTATCCAATACGATGGGATACAACAGCTTACTTCCGCTTAGTCAGCAGTACTTTCACTTCAACCGGTTCGCTGCCGCGCATGACCTTCACCATCACCTCATCCCCCGGCTTCTTAGCCCGCAGCGCATAAGTGAAATCGTACAGATTCTGAATCGGCTTGCCGTCGAACTCCACCAGCACATCGCCCGCTTTCAATCCGGCCTTCGCCGCCGGCGAGCCCTCCCGAATGTCGGCGAACTTCACGCCCTTGACGCCCTCGCCGAAGTCCGGGATGCTGCCGAAATCGGGCCCATACCCCGAGTGCCCCGAACCCGAACCGGATCCCGCCACATCGCCGGCATGCTCCGGCTCTTTCACGCGCACGAACAGTGGACGGTCCGGCGCCTCGCGCAGATCCTCGCCCACTTCCGCCACCATCTGCAGCAGCTTGGCGGCATCAGGCGCGTCGATCTTGTCCCAAGTGTCGCTGGGTTTGTGATAGTCCGCATGCAGCCCCGAAAAGAAAAACAGCACCGGCACCTGCTTGGTGGTGAACGAAGTGTGGTCGCTCGATCCATACCCCGCCTCCGAATAATCGATGTGCAGACCATACTTGGGAGTAACTTCCTCAAGTAACTTTTTCAATGTCGTTCCCGTACCCACGCCGCCGATGAACACTTTACCGTCGCGCACGCGGCCGATCATGTCCATGTTGATCATGGTCACATCCTTATCGAGCGGCAGCAGCGGGTGGTTGACGAAATAGCTGGAGCCCAGCAGCCCCAATTCCTCGCCCGCAAACGTCAAGAACAAAATGCCGCGCTTCTGTTTCGGCTGCGTTGTGAACCAGCGCGCCAGCTCGATCACTCCAGCCGTGCCAGAAGCATTATCGTCCGCGCCCGGATGGATCGTGCCGGCCAGCGACGGCGCCAGCGAGAACTGCTCGCCCAGGCCAAGGTGGTCGTAATGCGCCCCGATCACCACATATTCCGGCGTCGTTCCAGGGAGGTATCCGGCCACGTTGTGGACCGTCTTCACCACGCGCTCCACATCCGGGTTGGCGTCCACTTGCAATGCATTCGGAAAAGCGAACGACCGCGGCTGCAAGTCCTGGTCGATGCCTTTCTGAATCTCGTCGACGTTCTTGCCGGCGATCGCAAACCAGCGCTCAGCGATCTCATAACGGATCTGCACGAATGGAATGCCCGCATCTCCCGGCCCGGCGGCTTCGGCGAACTTCTCCATCTCGTCGGCTTCGCCGGGATGCGCCGCGCCATCGTTGATCAGCACCACGCCCCGCGCGCCGTGCATCTTGGCGTTCGAGGCCTTGCTCCAAAACTGTGAGTGCTGCGTGTAAACCCTTCCCGCGAAGATACTCTTCTCGTCGAACTCCTGCGGCTCGTGCCGCATGATCAGCACGATCTTGCCGCGCACTTCGATGCCCTTGTAGTCGTCGTAATTATACTCCGGCGCGGTGATGCCGTATCCGGCGAACACCACGCCGCCGCTCATCTTTTCGCGCGCGGAGAAATTGAAAGGGATGAAATCGTCGGGAAACGACAGCTTGATTGGCCTGCCATCCGCCGTATACGCGAAGCGGTTGTTCGCGCCCAGCCTGGCGTTGGTAGTCACATCGAAGGCTTGGTAATAGCTCTTGCCGTCGATGGGCTGCAATCCGAAAGAGCGGAACTTGCCGGCGATAAAGGCGGCGGCCTTCTCCAGTTCCGGCGTGCCGGTGCCGCGTCCTTTCAGGTCCTTGGATGCCAGAAACTTTACATCGTCCAGAAAAAGGCCGGGATCGATCGTCGCCGTGGCGCCAAAGGCAGCCAGCGCCCAGGAGCACAGTACGAGGTTCCGAGCCGCGCGCGTCAGTCGGCCGTCTGCTGATTTTTTCGACATTCCGTTAGTTCAATTTCGGGGCGGGCAGGGTCACTTCGCAGCCGCAATCTTCGCCGGCATTGTGCGCCGTCTTTTGATAATCGATTTCGTAGTCGATGACGGCCCGCAAGTTGGGCCAATCCACGCGCCCCACCATCTTGCGGCCGTTGATGTACAGCGTGGGGGTCGCGCCCACCCCCACATCCTTGCCCAGCGCCTGGGATTTGCTCACTTCCGCCTCGGTTTCCTTGTTGTCCATGCAACGCGTCAGTTGCAGCGCATCCAGTTCCTTGCCCTTGGCGAACTCCAGGATCTTGTCCTTCAAATTGTCGGCTTTGATGTCGTCCTGATGCGCGAAGATCCAGTCGTGATAGTCCCAGAAGGCGTTGGCGTTCTGGCGGAAGATGCAGCGCCCGGCAATGGCGGCCGCTCTGGCCCACGGATGAATCTGATCGAGCGGGAATTCGATGAAATAGAAGTGCACCTGTTTGGGATACGCGGTAAGCAGGTTGTCGCGCAGCGTCTTGGCCTCTTCCTTGCACATGGGGCACTCGAAGTCGCTGAACTCCACCAGCACCACGGGCGCGCCAGGCGTGCCGAAACTGGGCTGCAGATCCGTCTTCAGCTTGTCGAGGTCCGGCTTGAATGGATTCTGCGAGATGTCGTAGAGGTTGCCTTGCACCACCTTCTGCCCGTCCTTGGAGACATAGTACGGAAACTCCGCGCTCGCGGTGCCGGCCGAAGCATGCACCACCACCAGCGAAAATCCCGGCATGTCGGACGGCTTGGGGTCGGAAATCTCGACCGTGATTTGCGGTCCCCAGACGTTGAGGTGCCGCACGTAGGCTTCGAAGGTGGGCTTGTCCCATGCGGACTTTTTGTCCGCGGGTTTGTCGACGGGCTTGTCCGGCGGAGCGGCAAACAGGCCAGTGGCCAGCAAGGTGAAGCATAGCAGCAATCGAGGCATTAATCGCTATTGTAACGTAGTAGAGCACGCACTTTGCGTGCCCAGTGCCAACTCGTGAATACACCTTCCTTCAGCCCTTGCGACAAACTTACCGGTCCCATTGCTCTTCCCGACGTTGCATGAAATCCGCCACCCGTATAATCGGCGCCCCCGCAAAGCTACCCAGGCGTAATAGATCTTTATCGGCGGAGATGATGAAATCCGACCCCGCCTCCAGGGCGCATTCGAGGATGCGGTATCGGGTTCATCCTCCTTCACGACCGCGGCGCGACGAGCCTCGCAAATCCCAGAATCTGCTGGCTGGCATCATGGAGGCGATAGCCATCCCAATGGAACTTGTCTCGCAGAACCCGTATCACTTCGTCAACGATCGGCTGCGAAACGGCAATCTCAATGTCGTCGTCTACCGCCATGTGCAGAAGCCGCATGCCGCCGAATTGAAAGCCGACACGTAAACATTGGTATCGAGAGTGACCTTAGCCCGAGTGGCCACGATTTTCACGCCGGGATTCAGAGATCAAACGGGGGACATCGGCATCGGAGAAGCCCAGCCGATAGGACTGCTCACACCCATACTGGCCGAGTTCCTCCAGCTTGCGGTGTGCCAGGTATCGCCGCACGGCATCCGCTGCGAGCTCATCGGTGGTTTTCCCATCGGCGCTCGCCGCTTCGTTCACGGCGCTTAGCAAATCGTCCGGGATGTGCAGGTTGTCTTGCGTTGCCATTACGCCCTACACCTAGGGTACCGCACATACATCGGGTGGGGCGCCCGTTGCGGTCGCACCAGCCGGACCGTGCCTGCGCAGTTGCCGGCCTCGCGCCGGCTCCATTCAGCGGCAATAGTCAGTCCAGGCGCTTCGTAACCCACCCGCCGACACCGTCTTAAAGACTCTCTCGCACGGCAGTCCGAAGAACCGCTGGTACCGCTAGGCCGCCTCGCAGTCTCCTTTCAAAACGATCTCGATCAAGGGCGCTTTCCGGCCCCGATGGGCGAGTTGCATTGACTTGAGGAGATGGCGGACCTCAACATCCGTTTCCGGCATCGAGTAGCCGAAAAACAACCATCTATCGGCGAATTGCAGAGCGGTATTGGCTGTGCCCCAAACTGCGCGAAACTTGTCAAGATCCTTGCGATAGGAAAAAGTCAGGATGGGCACCGTCCAACCGAGCACCACAGGCCCAGCATGCGCCCAGCCTCTCGTGCCAATCGCCTTTGAGAAGGTCGGCAAATCGCCGTATCCGCACCGTGGAGCCGGAAATCGCAGGGGTCCAAAAGCAACTCCATATCGATTGCGGGCTGGGGCGACCCACAGTACAAACGGGTCCACTGCTGACAGCAGTCGCAGTAGCTCATGTTCACAGAGCCGTGCAGCTTCAGGAGAGATATGTCTCCCTCTTTTTCGACCGGCTTACGATCCGGTGTCGCCTCCCCGACCCCGTAATTGAAGGGGATACCCTCTGCATCGAGAATCCATTCGACGTGAGTGTCCCAATTGGTAGTGACGATCGTCACCTCGAACGTTTGGCTCAGTCGGACTGCGAGGCCGCCGGCGTCGAAGTCCGGGAGGCCCTTAGGTTTCCGAAGCCAGCCGAAGATCCGGCGGAGTGTCGCCGAGTCATAATCCGGACCAAGATTGTGGCCCGGTTTCCATTGCCAATGTCGATCTGTGTGAAGTGGGCTTCGAGGGATGGCTCCGTCATACCCGACCTCCACGCAAAGACGCCTTCCTAGAACTTCCGGATCGCAGCGGGACCGAAAATCCAGCTCCG
>JBEKTJ010000196.1:0-12469 GCA_049516155.1 Bryobacteraceae bacterium | reverse complement strand
ATGCAACAGGAAGGATCATGCCCTGTTGTGGGGCGCCGCGCAAGGATACAAACCTGGTCTTCGCCACATTCGGCGGTAACGGCGACGATCCGTTCAACTCGGAGAAGTATCGCCAAGCGCGGTCGTTTTTTTCCGGCGCGTCGCCCGATGCAAACGGCGCTCCGCATTGCACCCAATGCGAGTGGGATCAGACCAGTGCGCTAATCCCTCAGACTGAGCAGCCAAGCCATCTCTGCGCGCTTCTTCCGCCGGTACCAGAGCAAGAAAACGAAAAACGTCAGTGAACACAGCCATCCGATGCCGCCGGTAAACGATCCGAATAGCCATCTCAATAGCGGCGCGTGCGGCGCGGAGTGCCGGTAAATCCATCCCAGGCAGAACGCCATCTCACAGACGAAGAGGCCTGCGCCGAATAGAGTGGCCGCAAGCTGGGCGCGGCAGCGCCTGATGGACAAATCCACAAAGGCCGCTGTGTCGATGGCGGTGGGCGACCAAAGACCCCGGGTGATCGTCAGCCGGAAGGCCCAAGCGGCCGCGATGAACGACCATGTAGCCGCCGCCAGCAACAGCATGTCCGGCCGCGGAGCGCGCGCCGCTAACGCAATAACGCCTCCGCCGATCGCGACCGTCACCAATATGTCGGCGGCGAGGCCGGCCTTCAGCCAGCGCGATTGCCGCTCCACGCGGCGGCGCAAGTCGTCGGGGACGGAGGTCTCCGCCTGCCACTGCCTGCGCCACGTCTCCAGTTCCGTATCCATATCCATATCGAGGCTCATGGCCGCCTCACTTCCGTTTCTCGAGCGACTCGCGCAACAGTTGGCGTGCGCGGCTCAATCGCGCGCCGACGTTGCTTTCGGAAATGCCCAGCACGTCGCCGATTTCCGCATATCCGATATCTTCCAGCGCCAGCGTGATCGCTTGCCGGTATACCAACGGCAGCCTGTGAATCGCGCGTCGCAGGCGCTCGGCGGCCTGCTCCCGCGCAAGGCCGGATTCCGGATTCGGGGCCGGATCGTGCACCTCCGATTCGGAAGCGGCCAGCGGCAACAGCGTCCGGCGGCGCGCCAAATATGCGATGGCGCGATTGTGCGCGATGCGGAACAAGAACGTGCGCGTGGAGCATTCGCCGCGAAAAGCGGGCAAAGCCTGCCAAACCGCCAGGGCGATCTCCTGCACCAAATCGTCGCGGTCGCTGGGCGTATTGGTGTAGCTCGCCGCAAGCCGTGCGAGCGCGGGCCCGTTGGCGGCCAGAAGGCGGTCGAATTCCTGCTCCAAAAGAACGCGGTCCACGGTGGCGAAGAGCGGCCTGTCCGCCAAGGCGGCGTCAGTTTCCGTAGACGATTTCATCACGATGCAACCTGTTTGCGGCAACTTCCAATACCAGCAGGGCCAGAACCGCGGTGCAGCAGCCCAGCGCGGCTGCCGGGACGAATGCGGCCGACCCGCCTTTCATCCAGTATTCAAGCTGCAATTGCTGTCCCAGTACCGGCAGGAAGGCGAACCACGCGTGCGCCGACACCGGGAAAAATACCTGAAACAGGCCGAGACCCATAGGCAGGAAGACCAGCATCGAGAGGTAGGTCTGGGCTTCCTTCGCGGCGCGGCAGACCGTCGAGATCAGCAATTGGATCGACGCTGCCAGAAACGCCAACGGCAAGATCCCAGCCGCCACGGCCGGCCATGGCAGATGCATTCCCGCACGCGCAAAGACGAGCGCGAAACCCGCCAGGTTGAGGATCAGGCCGGCAACCGCAAACAGGCTGACCGCCAGCCATTTTCCCCACACGATCTCGCGCCGGCGGACCGGGTTCATCAGCAAGGGCAGCAAGGACTGGCGTTCCCGTTCGCCGGCGACGGTGTCCATGGCGACGCTCATGCCTCCCACAAACGCGGCCACCAGCGTGAAGACCGACATCATCCCAATCAATACGGCATCCATGCGCGACGCCGCTGCCGAGGCCAGAGACACCATGAATACAACCGCGGGCCCCATTAGCGCGTACATCAACGACGAGGTTAGCGAGCGCGTATCGCGCAAGCTGTCAATCACTTCTTTGCGTGCGACTACCAGGACTGAATTCAGCATATAGCGGGATCCCCCGTGCAAGTAAGCTTTACGAAGGCGTCCTCCAGCGAGGCGCTGTTCGTCTGGCGGCAAAGCTCAGCGGGCGAACCCTGCGCCGCGACACGTCCGTGCTCGACAATCACGACCTGGTCGCACAGCGTCCCGACTTCTTCGAGAACGTGGCTTGAGAACAGCACGCACGCGCCTGCATCGCGCCATCGACGCAACAAATCCCGTAGCGACCGCACCGTCGGTACATCCAGCCCGTTGGTGGGTTCATCCAGCAGCAGGTTCTTGGGCGCGTGCAGGATAGCGCGGCCGAGTGCGGTCTTCATGCGCTCGCCTTGGGAGAAGCCAGCCGTGCGGCGGTGCGCAACGGCCTGCAGACCGAGAGTCGCAAGCACGTGGTCGATCCGCTCGGCAAGGACCGCGGGTGGCATCCCCCGCAGCATGCCGAAGTACGCCAGGTTCTCGCGCACGGTGAGCCTGGGATAGATGCCCATGTGGTCGAGCAGTGCGCCGGCGCCGCCAGGTTCAATTGTGACAGAGCCGGATTCCGGCTGCAGCACACCGCAGATCATGCGCAGGGTGGTGGTCTTGCCAGCGCCATTGGGGCCCAAAAGGCCGGTGATGGCGCCGTCCCTGGCCGTGAATGACAGGCCTCGCACCACCGGCCGGCTATCGAGGCTTTTTACCAGGTCTTGAACTTGGATCATGGTGGTCAATGTTCTTTCATTGGTATAGTCCGCGCGGAGCCGAATTCCTTACAAAAACCTCACGAATGTTGATATCATTAACAATCCGTTACATCCAACGCGTTGGACTGCTTCACCTGACTACCTCCTCTTCACTTTTCGCGTGCCTGGCCTTGGTGGCGCTGCCAGCTTTGAATGCCGGGACCGCCGACGCGCCAGCCATCCTGAGCGCGACGGTGGATTACGCCGCCGGTCGGGTGACCGTAACCGGATCCAACTTCAGCCCAGCCGGCTTGGGGCCCACAGTGGCCCTTGAGAGCTCCATATTGTCCGTGGTGTCGTTCACGAATCAGAGCGCGGCGGCTAGTCTGCCAATCGACTGGGCGTCTGGGTCCTATCGGCTGGCACTCACCAATAGCGACCAACAGACCGCCGTCTACCAGCTCACGTTTTGGGCGCCGCCCATCGATAAGCTGCGCTACCATGCCCAAGCTCTTTACGGCATCTTCCCGCTGGCGGGAACGCTGGCCTACGCCGGTTTGCTTCAGGAACTGAACGCCCCCAAGGAGTGGGGAGATGGCATGGCCGCATATGGCCGGCGAGTGGCGTCGACGGAGGCCTGCGGCGTGATCCATTCGGTGCTGGCCTTCGGCTTGGACACGACGCTGCATCAGGATCCGCGGTACTTTCGATCGTCTCGCAAAGGTTTCTTCCGCAGAATGGCGCACGTGGCGCGGGACACCGTACTGACGCATACGGATTCGGGCGGCGAAACCTTCTCCACCTGGCGGATGGGCAGCGCGTACGGCGAGGCATTTATTTCCAACCTGTGGTACCCGGACCGCCTGGATACCGTCCGTCTGGGGTTCCTGCAAGGATCCCTGCGCGTAGGATTCGACCTGGTGAGCAATCTTGCCATCGAATTTTGGCCGGACGTCAAGAAAAAGATACGGCGCCACAATTAGGCTTCCCAACCGGCGCGCGCATCGTGCGTCTAACGGAACGGGGGAGCAAACTATGAACAGGATTCTGATTCTAGCCCTGTGCCTGGCGCCGGCGGCGCTGCCGCAGGAAAAGACGATGAGTTGCGACGAAGACGGCAACCGCTGGAGCGAACGCGGACACTACTGCGAAATTCGGGAAGTGTCGGTGCCGGCCGGCGGACAGCTCGATGTGGACGGTGGCGTCAATGGCGGGATTTCCGTTAAGGGCGCCAACCGCAGCGACATTCTAGTGCGCAGCAAGGTGCAGGCTTATCAGGACGACGAGGCCGATTCGCGGCGGGTGGCGGCGGAGATTCACGTGGAAACGGGCAGCGGACGCGTCCGCGCGACCGGCCCTACTTCGCAGAAGCACGGTTGGGGCGTCAGCTATGAGATCTTCGTGCCCGCCCGGACCGATCTGGTGCTGCGGACGCACAATGGCGGCATTAGCATTTCAGGCGTCCAAGGTCATACGCAGTTTGAGGCAACCAACGGCGGGGTATCGTTAATGCAGTTGGCCGGTTCGGTGGAAGGCCACACCACCAACGGCGGTCTGCATCTGGAGTTGGCATCGGACCACTGGGATGGCGAGCGCTGCGATGTGTCCACGACCAACGGTGGCGTAACGATTCGGGTTCCGTCCAACTACTCCGCGCACCTGGAGACCGGCACGGTGAACGGGGGCGTCAGCATCGATTTCCCGGTGACGCTGCAGGGTGAGATCAGCCGGCATCTAGCCGTGGATCTAGGCTCCGGCGGAAACTTGGTGCGTGCCACCACCACCAATGGCGGTGTACGGGTCGAGCGGATCTGACGTAGCGCACACACTTTTGCTACACTCGCGGGGATGAAATTCGCGAAGATCGTATTCTGGGGCGCCGGCGCATTTGGTGTGCTGGCGCTGGCGCCGCTGTACTTTGTCTTCGATCGAGTCGGGCGCCAGGACCCCCCGCCCATCACGCATCCGCAGTTTTACTACGGATTCGCAGGCGTGGGACTGGCTTGGCAGTTCGCATTCTTCATAATCGCGTCGGACCCGGCGCGGTTCCGGCCGATGATCATCCCGTCGCTGCTGGAGAAGGCCAGCTACGTCGGCGCTCTAGTAGCTCTCTACCTGCAAGGGCGTATTTCTCCGGTACAGGCGGCGACCGGCGCCCCGGACGCGCTGTTGGCTGTACTGTTCGTGACGGCGTTAGTTAAGACGCGCGCCCACCCGGCAAACCGTTAAGCCGGGTTAACAACCGGGAGATTCGGCGTCGTGATGCTACGGGCCGTTTGTTCGATCTGCTGGCTAAACTGGTTCTGCAGTTGATTGATGGCTTGCGCGTCGGTCGAACTCAAGGTCCCCCCATTAGCCTGCTCATCGGTCGCGATTTGCTGCTGGATCGTGGAAAGCTGCGAACCCAATTGCGTGGCTTGACCGCCGTTCAGGCGCCCGGCCTGCTGGTTCAACGCGATGCGGCCGGCTTGTACGGCGTCGCGCCCGGCGGCCTGTGTCGCGATCGGGTCAGATGGAGGCGCCGCGCCGTTGTGGGCGTCGCTGTAAATCGTCCCGCTCAACTGATTCTGCGACTGCTGGATGGTCTGTGCATCGCTGGGCGAGAGCGTACCTCCGTCGGCCTGTGTGTCGGCGGCGACCTGACTTTGGATCGAAGATATCTGGCCGTATAGTTGCTGAGTTTGGGTGCTTGTGAGATTGCCGAGATCGCCGTTGGCGGCGACGCGGCCGGTTAGAGCGACCTCGCGCAAAGCTGCGGGGCTCAGTTGCACGGCATCGGCCCGGTCAGGTTGAGATGCGCCGCTGCCGGATGCGGGGTCTGCCTGCGGGGCAACCTTTTGCGAATACACCGGCGCGTAATTTTCCTGTACTGCACTGTTGAAAGAAACTGGGGTCAAATCGGTATTCTCCTCGCCCACTCTATCGGCGGACGGGGACGGAACTTTAGGACCTGGCTATCCTGACTCCTGGCTCCTGGCTCCTGGCTTCTGTTTTGCGATTCCGGCTCTTCTCGATATATGCCGGCGGGATCAGCAAAGTGAGCGCATCCGGCACAATCTCCACGCTAGCGGGCAGATGCCCTGCGTATTCACCGTCCACCTGGATATAGACGCGGGGTCCGGTTGCGCAGGGCATGCACACCCCAGCGGCGCGTATCACCGAAATACCGGGCACGTCCGCCAACTTGCGTACGGCGACGCGCGCCAGATACGTCAGAAAACGAAACGAGTTGGAGCCTTCGAACAGCACCACTTCGAACCGGTCGTCGAGCAAGCTGGTGCTTTGAGCGATTTCGAGATCGCCACCATAGTTGCGCACCTTGCTGATTAGCGCAAACGCGCAATTCACGCGGCGGCCCTCCACGATCACTTCGAACTCATCCAAGTTGCGGCCCACCATGCTGAAGCCGCCGATCCAATAAGCCAGCTTCCCCAGGCGCGCCTTCAACGGCAGACTGAGGTTATAAACGATTTTGGCGTCCAGTCCGATGCCCGCCATCAGCAGGAACAGGCGGGTATGCTCGGAGCCGTTCACGCACTGCAGGCGTCCCACCGAGATGCGCGTGGGGACGCAGTCCTGGAGACTCGCGGCGGCCCGTTCGATACTCGAACCCAGGCCCATCTCGTTAGCCAGCACGTTGGCCGTACCGGCGGGCAGAATGCCCAGCGGCACATCGGAGAAGGTCACCCCTTCGGCGACCTCGTTGATGGTGCCGTCGCCACCCGCGGCAAGAATCAGTTGGGCTCCGTCGGCGATGCTGCGGCGCGCGATGGCGCCCGCGGTGCCCGGTCCCTGCGTGGGAACGAGCCACGTCTCGTGTCCCGCTGCGCGCAGGATTTCGGCGGCGTCGGACAGGCGCTTCAATCCCTTGCCGCCCATCTTGCCTGCAAAGGGATTGTAGATGACGATGGTCTTGCTTGCGGCGGCTATGGCGTTACTCCAGTCCTCTCAGTTTAAACCATAGTGGGAAAACGCCGATGCCACGGTGGGGCGGGCGTCCACGCCTGTCAAAATACGCCTGCGGCCCAGCAAACACTATAGGTGATGGCGCTTAAGCCAGCGCTTGACGTCCGGTAGAAATTCCGGCGCCAGGTTGCCGAATCCCGTGCCCGCCGTGCTGAACCCCCAGTTGATGGCGGTGGCGTTCAGGTTCCGGCTGCGCATTGGGTAGTAGGCATTCGAAAGGGCCACACTCAATGCCGTGCCGGTGAAATTCGACCAGTTAACGGTGCTCGCGCCCGCGTCCGTCCGCGTGATCACGCTCCGGCTGACGGCATATCCCGCGCGCGACCAGAAACCGTGCTGTTCGCCTCTGCGATGGTATTTGTTGTTCTCGTGAAACACGGATGCCATAACAAAATCGCAGAAGAAGTTTTGGGTAACATTATCGAGCGACGCGGCTCCGAAGCGCTTCACCAGCGCGATGCTGCCTACCCCATACTTTGGATCTGTGTTGGTAGCTTGAGACTCGCCCGCGGTAGCCGCGCTGGCCACAATAGTCATCGGGCTGAAGGTCTCCTGCAGGAAGAACTGCCATTTTTGCTCAACCGTGACCGGGCCGGTGGCGGCAATAGCATCTTGCGCGGTCTGCGCATCGCTACGGAATGGCACGAGCATGGTTGCACCGGCGATCGCCCAGTACACGAAGTGCCGGAAATGCCTCACTGCTATAGGATGCGCTAAACCGGGCTCGGAGGTGCATCTATTCCATTTAATGGAGGTTCCGCGCACGCAAAGCGGCGTGCGCCGCGTGAAAGCCGCACATGCCGTGCACCGCTCCCCCGGGGGGCGTGGACGAAGAGCAGAGATACACGCCATTGAGCGGCGTGCGATAAAGCAGGCGGGTCGGCCGCAGGACAAGTTGCCGCAAATCCTGTGCCCCACCGGTGATATCGCCGCCCACCAGGTTGGCGTTGTGCCGTTCGAGATCCGCCGGCGACATACTGTGGCGTGCCAGAATGCAGGCGCGGAAGCCGGGCGCGAAGCGCTCAATCTGAGATTCGATACGGTCGGTCATGTCTACCGTCGAAGCGTGCGGCACGTGGCAATAGGCCCATGCCGTATGCCGGCCCGCGGGCGCGCGGCTGCTGTCGAACAGGCTGGGCTGTACGACCAGCACGAACGGATGGCCGCTCGGCGTGGCGCCCGACAGAGATCCCTCGGAAGCCGCGATCTCGTCCAACGACCCGCCTACGTGGACGGTGCCGGCGCGGCTGCATTCGGCTGCCTGCCACGGGATGGGTGCGCTCAATGCCCAATCGACTTTGAAAACGCCCGGACCGTAACGGTAGGATTCCAATTGCCGGTTGAAGCGATCCGGTAGCCGGTTGCCGGCGATAGCCAGGAATTGCCGGGGAGTTACATCGCACAGGACCAGCGAGGCATCCGCCAATTCGCCGAGCGATTCGATGCTGTGGCCGGCGACAATGCGCCCGCCGAGCGATTTAAAATACGACGCCAGCGCGTTGGCGATGGCCTGCGAGCCGCCCCGCGGGATGGGCCAGCCGACGGCATGTCCCGCCGCCGCCAATAACCATCCGAAGGCGGCCGATCCCAGCGCGTCCAGGGACATCACGGAATGGGCTGCGATGCCGGCAAACAGCGCGCGCGCCGCGTCCGTGCGGAAGACCCGCTGGGCCAAGGGCGCCGCGGGCCAAAAAGACAGTGCTCCGAACCGCGCCAGCAGCCAGGGATGGGCGGGCACGCGCAACAGCGGCCCTTGGATCATGGGCACGAGATCGCGCCAGTGCCGCACCAACGGCGAAATCGCGCGGCGGTACGCGGCCCCGTCCGGCCCGAGGCGAGCGCAGGTTTCCTCTAGCGGCATTGCCATCACGGCGGCCGATCCGCCATCCAGCGGATGCGCCAAGGGCAGCGGCGGCTGGATCCATTCCAGTCCATGCTCCGCCAATGGGAACCTGGCGAACGCCGGTGAACTCACAGCCAGCGG
This sequence comes from Bryobacteraceae bacterium, assembly GCA_049516155.1. Taxonomy (GTDB): domain Bacteria; phylum Acidobacteriota; class Terriglobia; order Bryobacterales; family Bryobacteraceae; genus Bog-159. The sequence continues at coordinate 3,777 of JBEKTJ010000196.1, read as the reverse complement.
ATGCACCGCCGAACAAACATCGTGCACGAAACCGGGTAGCGTCAGTTCGGCGGAACGCGCCCCGCCGCCGATGGTGGGCTGCGCCTCGAAAACCGTGGTGCGCAGCCCGGCTTTCGCCAGGACGATGGCGGCGGTCAGGCCGTTCGGTCCGGAGCCAACCACATACGCCGTGTTGTTATTGGCGGGGATTTGCGCCCCCCCGGCCGACCGTCGCCATCTTCGAAATCGCAGGAAAATAAGTGCCGACGAAGCTTCGGGTCCACCACGTCGCGGTCGCGGCCCGCTGGGCAGGAGTGGTGAAATGGTACTCGTAAAGCAGCGCTCGAACATAGCGCGGCGGACGGTCCGGAAATGGGTTGGTGCGCAGCAGCGAAAGCACCGGCCGGTCGTCTTCCAGCAGCTTTTGCATGAACGGCTCGAACCATGGCTGCTCTTCGGACGACGACAATGCTGCGAACCACATCAGCCAATCCAGGCGAAGGTGATACGGAGCGATCTGCGCCGGCATGCGCCCTAAATCGCCGGGCTTGCCCTTGAACTCATACGCGCGCCATTTCGTGGAAGCCGCCAGCACCGGTTCATCCGTACCTTCCACGATCACCTCGTAGCGCGGCCGGGTGATGGACCCGAAGGCGCCGTAAGTGCCCACCAAATGAAACCGGTTATAGACCGTATTCATCACCTGCGCCGGGGACAGCATGTTGCGAATCGGTTGGATGCTCAGAATCGCAACGAGAATGCCCACCCCAATGGTAGCGAAGCGAAGCGCCGGCGCGGGCCGCTCCGTGGCGGGCGCGCGGATGGGAAGAAGCCGGGCGAGCAGCCGGTCGTCGAAAGTGCTGACGGCCAGAACCATGGTCAAGGCGTTTAGCCAGGATAGATTGCCGCCTGCGAAGATCAATCCCTGGAAGGCAATGGTGATCGCGCCGGCGATCGCGGCGATAGGCTGCGGGAGGAAGTAGGCGAACGGAACCACCAGCTCCGAGAAGTGGTTGAACAACACGCCGCCCCGGTGAAACCATGCGGGCGCCCAATGAAAAAACCAGCTCAGCGGACCCGGCATGGGCTGAGTCTCGTAGTGATAGTTGAGGCAGGTCAGGTCGCGCCAGCAAGGGTCGCCGCGCATTTTGATGAGGCCCGCGCCGAACATCAGGCGGAACAGCAGCCATCGCAGCAGCCAGATGCCGATCGTCTGCGGCGTGGCGCGCCGGCTGCCGAGGAAGATGGCATAGAACGTCGCCTCCAGCAGGATGGACTCCCAACCGAAGCCGTAGAAAATCTGGCCGACGTTGACGAATGAGATGTAGAGCAGCCAGAGCGTAGCCCACACCAGCATCGAGAGCCACGCGCCATAGCGGTCCGCGATACCGGTAAGCGCGAGGCACGCCAGCAGCATGCCGAGCCAGGCCGCGATGGTGAACGCCGTATCGTTGGGGGCGAAGAAGAACAGGCTGGGCGAGGCGCTGAACGGGACGGCTTTGGTGAAAAGCGGAACGGGCAGGAGTCCGTGCTCGCCAAGCAGGGGTTTGAATTCAAGCGCGGCGTTGAGGAAAGCTATGAGGAGGATGAGCGCCAGGCATCGTTGATAGACGAAGCGGGTAAGCCAGAAGGTCTCGGCCGGATTTATGGCGGCCCGGCTCACTCCGGCAGCTTATCCCGCTGCGGCTCCGGCAGCCAGAAGCTGGAAGTGAAGCCCACCGCGTAAACCAGCAAGGCGACGGCGCTCGCCGAATAAGCCAGCTTGGTGAACGGCGTGGCGCCCGGCATCACGTTGGCAAGTTGCGTGGTCAGCAGGGCGGCCGAGGTGCCGATCATGCGGCCGCCGATATTGGCCGCGAAGCTCTCGCCGGTACCGCGCAGGTGCATCGGATACATGCGGGGCAGGTAATTTCCCCAGAAGCTGAACTGGGCCACGGTCAGCAGCCCCGCGATGAAAATGCCTATCTCCGTCATACCCAGATCGTGCGTGGCCGGATAGAAAAACACGAACGGAACCAGGAACAATCCGGGAAACTGGAAGATGCGCAGCAACTTCCGGCGGCTGACGATGCGGATCGCCAGGAAGGCCAGGATCACCCGGCCCAGCAATCCTCCCATTTCCTGCAGGAACTGCACCTTGCTCACGATCTGTTCCTGCGCCGCGCGGGCCAGATGCACTACTTGCGGCAAGCCGGGCACGATGCGCGGAATGTGCTGAATCGCGCCGAAGGCCGCGCCGTAGCTGCACGCGAACATCAGGGCCGTCAGCAGGGTGATCTTGCGATACTCCGGCCGGAACAATTCGGCGAAGCTGGGCCGCTTCAGCGTGCCCGCCAGCTTCTTCTCCTGCCACGCCGGCGACTCCGGTAGGAAGGGCCGGATCAGGATCAACGGAATCGCGGGGATCAGCCCCGAGATGAGCGTATAGCGCCAAGCTTCGTGCCCGCCGTGGATCGCGGGCAGCGATTTGGAATACGTCACCGCAACGTAGTAGGCCGCGCTGATCAGCAATCCGCCGATTGACGAGAACGCCTGGGTGTAGCCCAGCACGGCTTCGCGCTGTTTGGCGTCGGGGAACAACTCCGCCAGCCACGCGACGGCGGCAACGAATTCCACGGACACGCCGATGAACGTGGTGCAGCGCAGCACCAGCAACTGGCCGACGGACGTGACCAGCCCGGACGCCAGCGCTGAAAAGGCATACAGCAGGATGCTCCAGACCAGCACCCGGCGGCGGCCCAGGCGGTCGGTGAGGTATCCGCCCAGCAGGCCGAAGATGCCGCCCGCCACCGCGGGAATATAGAACAGCAGGCCGACCCAATGATTGAAGTCCGGCGTGCCCGGCTTCACTTTGGCGATCTCCATCAGCGCCGGCCGTACGATCAACGGCAGAACCAGCAAAGCGTAGGTGTCGAAGGCGAAACCCACGGCGGCCATGGCGCAAATGACCCATTGGACGGGGGTGAGGCGGTGCGGTGCGTCAGCTAGCGGCTGGGCCATATTTGGGCATCCTGTGAGTTTTCCGAATTTTCAGGTAGTATGGCATAGTTGGGCTGAGGATTTCATCAAATGGAACAAAGCGCGGTCATCAACAAGAAAAAGGAGGGGAAGCGTTCCAAAATGTGGATCGTCTTTGTAATTGGCGCGGTGCTGTCGTGGGGAGTTTACGGGCCGGCTCTGCACAAGGGGCAGACGCAGCTCGGCAATCCATTGAAGGCCCTGCTGTGTGTGGGATTCGCCTATTTTCTGATCGGCGTGCTGGTGCCTGTGGCGGGACTTGCTTCACAGGGCGGGCTGAGCGGCTTCAATGCGGGTGGTACGATCTGGTCCATCATTGGCGGCGCGCTGGGGGCGCTGGGGGCGGTCTGCATCATCTGGGCGTTCAAGTCCGGCGGGATTCCGAACTTCGTGATGCCGCTGGTCTTCGGAGGCGCGCCGCTGGTGAATGTGTTGGTTTCGATGGCTATGCATCCGCCGAAGAATGCGCCGCACCCGCTGCTGTACGTGGGTTTTTTGCTAGCGGCGCTGGGTGGCGGGATTGTGCTGTACTACAAGCCGTCGTAAAGCAGAGGGCGGGTCTGGACCACCCGCCGCAGGCGTGGACGCCCGCCCCACAAGCTACTTGCCGATCGAATATAGAAACTTGGCCGTGCGAATCAAGATGTGTTTATCCGAAATTGCCGGTGAACTCAAGGTGTAATCGTTCAAGTCGTTCTCCGCCAGAACTTCGAACTCGGGTCCGGCCCTGATCACCGTGGTCAGGCCCTCTTCGTTCGTAATGTAGATCTTGCCATCCGC
>JBEKTJ010000195.1:0-12379 GCA_049516155.1 Bryobacteraceae bacterium | reverse complement strand
TCACCGCGTCACAGTGGCCGCGGGCGGCGGCGTAGCGCGCATCCAGCCAGCTCTCGTAATCCGCCTTGGTTTTGTCGATGGCGGCTTGGAGTTGCTTGGGAAGCGGTTCACCGCCGGCTTTGAGCTTTTCCAGTTCAACCGAGAAGAGAGCCTGCACCGCCGATTCGCCTTCCATCACCCCGATGCGCGCGGTCGGCCAACTGAATGCGAAATTCGGCTCGAAGCCCTGGCCGGCCATGGCGTAATAACCTGCCCCGCTGGCATGGTTCAGGGTCAGGATGATTTTGGGAACCGAGGTGCAGGACATGGCTTCCACCATGTCGGCACCGGCCCGGATGATCCCTTCGCGCTCGGCTTCCGGACCCACCATGAAGCCCGAAACGTCCTGCAAATAGATCAGCGGGTAGCCCAGCCGCTCGTTGAGTTCCACGAAGTACGCCACTTTGCGCGCGGATTCGGTGTACACGATGCCGCCAATGCGCGGGCGCCCTTCGGAGCGCAGGAAGCCGCGGCGATTGGCGATGATGGCCACCGGGTGCCCGGACAGGCGCGCATTGGCGCACAACATCTCCGGCGCGTATTCCGGCTGGAATTCGGTGTAGCCGCCCGCGTCGAAAATGCGAAAGATGACTTCCTCGATCTCGTACGGCAGGCGGTGATCGGCGGGAAGCACGCCATAGATATCGTCCGATGGACGTGCGGGAGGATTGCCGTCCGCAGGCGCGGGCGGCGCGGGCAGGTCGCGAAAACGCTCGCGGATACGCGCCAGGCATTCGGCATCGTCCTTGGCCATATAGTGCGCCACGCCGCTGACCGTGGTATGCAGCCGCGCTCCGCCTATGGATTCGGAATCGACCACCTGGCCGGTGGCGCCTTTGACGAGATTCGGACCTCCCAAGCCCATGAAGCTGGTGCCTTCGACCATGATGATGTAATCGCTAAGCGCAGGAAGATAGGCGCCGCCGGCGATGCAGGGACCCATCACCGCGGCAATCTGCGGCACACGGAGCTTGCGCCGCATAAGAGAATTATAGTAAAAAATTCGCCCGCCGCCATACTGGCCCGGAAAAATCCGGTCCTGGTAGGGCAGGTTGACGCCCGCGGAGTCCACCAGATAGACGATCGGGACGCGGTTGCGCATGGCGATTTCCTGCGCGCGCAGACCCTTGGTGACGGTTTCCGGCCACCAGGAGCCGGCTTTCACCGTGGCGTCGCCTGCGATGATGACTGCGGCGCGCCCCTCGATCTTGCCGATGCCGGTGACCGAGCCGAGGCCGGGCGCATCGCCATCGTACTGATCGTAAGCCAGCAGCAGCCCGATTTCGAGGAAAGGCGTGCCCGGGTCGATCAGCGCGGCAATACGCTCGCGCGCGGTCATTTTGCCGGCGCGGTGTTGCCGCTCGATCTTGGCCGGACCGCCGCCCGCCCGCAGGCGCTCTTCGAGCTTCTGCAGTTGTTCCACCAGGTGGCGCATGTGCGCCATGCGCGCGACTTTGTTTGCGGCGGATGCGGCTTCGGGAATTGTGCTCACGTTAATGTGATCGTAGCGCGAATTCTGAGGTGCCGCCTCAAACGGCCCTCCGTCCGGCAAACGCAAGATGCCGAAGTCCCTATTTATCAGGTATTTGAGGGCAGACTTCTACTGATGCCTGAGGGAAACGTCCGCGGGCGCTGGCCTTGAAGGAACGCTCTGGTGGCCGGCATGAACGGTCCCCACAGTATCGACAAGGGCCGCAACCTCGATGATAAGTGCCACGAGGATCGCGATAATGAGAGACAACAATGCGAATGCCGAGATTAGTCGCTTCTTCCAACGCTCCAAAGCGTCTAAGACCCTGTCATCCTTATCCGACATGTTTCATCCTCCGTAGAGACGTTCCCCTCCCTCTAGAGTGCCGCCTATTCCATGGCGAGCCACCGGCTGCTTCGCATTCGCCCTCAGGGATGTAGGTTGGAAGAGTGTGCTCACGTGATGTGATCGTAGCGCCAATTTCTCGGCGAGGGCGCGCAAGGCAATCAAACCGCGCTGCGCTTAGCAAGGAATAGGCGGGCTTGAGAGCTTCCCATCCGCGAGGCTGCGCGCGCAGACGCTTGGTGACGGTCTCCGGCCACCAGGAGCCGGCCTTCACGGTGGCGTCGCCTGCGATGATGACTGCGGCGCGCACCTCGATCTTGCGGATGCCGGTGACCGAGCCGAGGCCGGGCGCCTCGCCATCGTACTGATCGTATGCCAGCGGCAGCCCGATTTCGAGGAAGGGCGTGCCTGAGTCGATCAGCGCGGCAATGCGCTCGCGCACGGTCATCTTGCCCGCACGGTGCTGCCGCTCGATCTTGGCCGCGCCCCCGCCCGCGCGCAGGCGCTCTTCGAGCTTGTGCAGTTGTTCCACCAGGTGGCGCATGTGCGCCATGCGCGCGACTATATTCGCAGCGGATGCGGCCTCGGGAATTGTGCTCACGTAGTGTGATCGTAGCGCGAAAGAGACGTAGGAGGGAACAAAGGACCGTTTGACTTGGTGTGTCTCCCCGATTCGCGTCTGGGCGCGGTTGAGCGAGTGTATGACGCGAAAGGATCCTCCCATACCGTGTGCGAGGAAGCTCGGTCGGATACGACGTTGCCATCGCAATCCACATGCCCTTATGGACATGGACGGTTGCTGGGCGTTTCGCGAGGCCGCAGCAGCCGATCACGAGCGCCAACACTGAAATTATACGGTGATTTTTTTGACTCCAAGGTAAGCAAGAACGATTCGGGCACGCTCCAGAGTGTGGGACTCTTCGGTACTGCTCTTACCCATGGCGGTCAAACTTGCAGCGTCCTGCGCGCGGCATTCCAAACAATATAATATAGAAATGTTTTAATGCATTTACACGCTGGCTATCAGCGCGCCGTGGGGTGATTTTGAAGACCGTGCCGCCGCCGGTCGATAGCTGTGCCGGTAGGGCGCAGAAAGGGCCCCGCGGATTCCCGGATTTCAGCATCCGCACGTTTTCCGCGTCTCAAGGCCCCGTGTTGGTCAACAACGCCACGGTTCTTGCACCCGTGAGGCCGCTGGCGACGGCCACATCCGGAAGCCCGTCCCCATTGAAGTCCGCGACGGCCATCGCAATGGGAGACCCTGCAACGAAAGACGCCTCCCAGTCGAACGTGCCATCTCCATTGCCCAAAAGGAGCCCAACCATGCCGTCAGTGAGAACAGCCACATCCGGCTTGCCGTCTCCATTGAAGTCGGCTATCGTGAGCGAGGAAAAAGGGCCATCGATCTCGATGCCCGGCAATGGCTGCGGCTTCCGGAAAGTGGCATCGCCGTTACCCAGGTATACGGCCTGTGCTGTCACTATATCCAAAATTCCGTCGCCATTCACGTCGGCGAGCGCCACATAGCCGCCCGGCCCACCGAGGGTGTAAGTGGCCGGCTGGAACGTGCCATCGCCATTGCCCAGCAGGATCCAACTGGTTGAGGGGTAGAAAAACGAGCCGACCTTGGTGTCGACGATCAGGTCCGGGTGGCCGTCGCCATTCAAGTCTCCCACGGCGATAAAGGTGGGAGCAGACACCGACAAATCGTTCCGCAAGGCGTAGTTCACCTCCGATTGGAATGTGCCATCGCCATTGCCGAGCAGAATGCCTACGTCGTTCGCGTTGTCCCCAAGGAGGACCGCCAGATCCAGGTTCCCATCCCCGTTGAAATCTCCGATGGCCAATGCGCCCGGCACACCCTGCACCGCGTAAACTAATTGCGGCTGAAAAGTGCCGTCGCCGTTGCCTAGCAGGAGCGAGACGGTTGCATTCCCGGTATTACCCACCATCAGGTCCAGCTTCCCGTCCCGATTGAAGTCACCCACGACCACCGGCCCTGCATAGAGCCCGACGGGATAAATGAATTGCTCCGGAGAATCGTTCAGGAGAATCGTAACCGTATTGTTATGCGAATCGGTTACTGCCATATCCGGTTTGCCATCGCCGTTAAAGTCTCCGGCGGCGATAAAACCGAGCTCGCCCTCGTTCTCGGGAGAGACAGGGTAGCTCACGGTATGCTGAACGGTACCCTGGGGAGTGCCTAGCAAGATCGCGAGATTCCCACCGGGGTTCCATCTGTCGGCGACGGCGATGTCAAGCGCGCCATCGCCATTGAAATCGCCCAAAGCGAGCGCGACCGGAGTGGCGCCCGCAGTATAGGCGACCGGCGGCTGGAATGTGCCGTCGCCCTTGCCCAGCATGATCGAGATCGTATCTCCGACGGCTCCCTCATACGCCGGGAACGGCTGATTGCCGACCGCCAAGTCCAGCTTGCCGTCTCCGTTAAAGTCCCCGACGGTCACGGCCACCGGGCCGGACCCCGCATAGCAGGGAGTGGGCTTTTGGAAGGTGCCGTCGCCGTTGCCCAGCAGGATCCGCACGAAATCGGGGCCGTCGCCGACGCCGACGGTGGAGACGGCCAGATCGGGTTTGCCATCCCCGTTGAAGTCCCCCACCGCCACTGATCCGGGATATTCTAACGCTGGGTAGTTCACCGGCGCGCGAAAAGTACCGTCCCCGTTACCCAGCAGGATCGTGACGTAGCCGGGTTTGCTATTGACGACCAAGTCCAGGTTGCCGTCCAGATTGAAATCTCCCACTGCCAGGTACTCAGGTCCGGTTCCCGCGGCGTAGGCGACTGCCGGCTGGAAAGTGCCATCGCCATTGCCTAGCAGGATCGAAGCACTATTCGCTACGGAGTTGGTCAGCGCGATGTCCGGTTTGCCGTCCCCATTGAAATCGCCTACCGCTACGGTGCCCCCATTACTGCCCGCACTTGCGGCGTTATAGCTCACCGGCGCCTGAAACGTGCCGTCGCCGTTGCCCAGCATGACCGAAACGACCTCGACCAAGGCAACCGTGGCGGCGATTACCAGATCCGGTTTGCCGTCGCCGTTCACGTCCGCAATGACAACGCCGGATGCGCCTGTCGCGCCGGTGTCAAGCTGCGTTTGCGCCAGGAATCCGCCGCCGGCTTTGCCCAGCAGGACGGAGACATAGCCCCGCTCACTGTAGCCTTCGTAGGAGCCGTCGAAACCGGCAACTACGGCATCCAGGTAGCCGTCGCCATTGAGATCGGCAACGGCCACGGACGTCGGCGCCCCCGGATACATCGTGCTGCCGATGGGATACGCTCTTGGCGCATTGAACGATATGGGAGCCAGTGGAAACAGGTTCCCCGGCGCCAATAGAATGACGATAGTCGCACCCCAGCTCTTCCAGTTCTTGACCCGCATGGTTCGCCTCCAGTTTGCAGAAGTATACCACGCGAGGTTTCGGCGCGATTCGCGGCGGTCGGATGGATGTTTCTGTGGTAGATTCGTGAAGACCCACCCATGCACGCAATCATCGAAGCCCGCAAAGTCGAAAAATCCTACGGCTCCGAAGGCGCCGGTATGATTCAGGTCATCGCGCCTATGGATCTGGCCATTTATCCGGGCGAAATCCTGGCTGTGCTGGGGCCGTCGGGCAGCGGTAAATCCACGTTGCTACGCATCTTGACGGGGCTGGCGCGTCCCTCCGGCGGTGAAGTCATCCATCATGGGCATGAAGTGGGCGGCCCCTGCGAGAATGTTTCAATCGTGTTTCAAAGTTTCGCGCTGTTTCCGTGGCTGACGGTGCTCGAGAATGTAGCTGCGCCGTTGAAGGCACGCGGCGTACCCGCCGCCGAACGTACCGAACGCAGCGTGAAGATCCTGGACACCGTCGGCCTCGACGGTTTCGAAAACGCATATCCGAAAGAGTTGTCGGGGGGCATGAAGCAGCGTGTGGGCTTCGCACGCGCCCTGGTGGTGGAGCCCGAGGTGCTCTTCATGGACGAGCCTTTTTCCGCGCTCGACGTGCTCACCGCCGAGAACCTGCGCGGCGAACTGCTGGAGCTCTGGCAGAGTCACAAAATGCCCACGCGCGCGGTCTTTGTAGTCACTCACAATATCGAAGAAGCCGTACTGCTGGCGGACCGCATCATCGTGCTGGGCAAGAATCCCGCCACCATCCGCACGGACTTCCGGGTGGCGCTGGAACGTCCGCGCGACCGCAAGGATGCGCGCTTCACCAATCTGGTCGATTACATTTACCGCGTCCTGACACGGCCCGATCTGGCGCCCGCGCTGCAGCCGGTAACCGCGGTGGCGCCCGGCGCCAAACCCAAGTACCAGATGCTGCCGCATGCCCCGCGCGGCGCCATCGCCGGTCTGCTGGAGATGCTGGCGGACCACAACGGCCGCGACGATATGTACCGCCTGGCTGCCGCCCTGTCGTTTGAGATCGACGATCTACTGCCGGTAGTGGACGCCGCGGTGCTGCTGGGGTTCGCCAGACTGGAAGAAGGCGACGTGGAAATCACGCCTGCCGGCCGCGCGTTTGCCGAGGCCGACATCCTGCGGCGCAAAGAGCTGTTCCGGATCGCCGCGCTCGAAAACATCGCGCTCATCGGCGAGATCACCCGCTCGCTCGAAGCCCGCGCCGATCATACGCTGCCCGATGGCGTCTTCGAAGATCTGCTCGATGAACACTTCAGCGAGGAGGAAGCTAAAGCGCAGCTCGAAACGGCCATCGACTGGGGCCGCTACGCGGAGTTGTTCGACCACGATAACGATACGCGCCAGTTCTTCCTTCCGGAAGAAACACCCGCGGCGGCTCAACCCGAGGCGGCCGCGCATTGACACTCCGGCCCGTACTCTCCCGCAGCGTGATCGGCGAGCGCACCTGGTCCCTGCTGCTGGACCTGGCGGTATTCGCCGCGGTGCTGGCGGGAATACAGGGCTTGCTGGTGATGACACGGTACTGGTTCGGCGCAATGACGCCGGCGGCCGAGATTTCGCGCTCGCCCCGCGCCTTGCCGCTCTACGCGTTTTATTCGGTGGTGCGTATCGCCATCGCCTACGTGCTCAGCCTGCTCTTCGCCTTGGTTTACGGCTATATCGCGGCGTATAACAAACGGCTGGAAGGCTTGATGGTTGCCGTGCTCGACATCCTGCAGTCCATTCCGGTGCTGAGTTTTCTTCCGGGAGTGATGCTGGCCATGGTGGCGCTGTTCCCCACGCGGCAGCTCGGGGTGGAATTCGGCGCAATCCTGCTTATATTCACCGGACAGGTGTGGAACATGGCATTCAGCTTCTATGCCTCGCTGAAGTCCATCCCCCGGGAACTGCGGGAGGCTGCCCGCATTTACGGTTTCGGCAAGTGGCAGCGCTTCGTGGAACTGGAGCTGCCCTATGGCGCAATCGGCTTAGTGTGGAACTCCATGGTGTCCGTGGCGGGCGGCTGGTTCTTCCTGATGGCCTGCGAAATGTTCGTACTCGGCAAGCGCGATTTCCGGCTGCCGGGGCTGGGCTCGTACCTGCAAACCGCGGCCAGCAACGGAGACACCGGCGCCATCTACTGGGGCCTGGGCGCCATGATCGGCGTGATCCTCCTCATCGACCAGATGGTGTGGCGCCCGGCCATCGCCTGGTCCGACAAGTTCAAGTTCGAACAGGTGGAGAGCGGCGCGCAGCCGTCTTCCGCGGTGCTCAATTTATTGCGCCGGTCGAACCTGCTGGAGCGCTTCCGCATGGCCGTGCTGGCGCCCTTGTCCGAGCGCATCGGTATGCGTGCCGCGCGCCATTCGGAGCACTTGGAAACACCACAACCGGCGGCCCAGTGGAAGATAGTCGCGGGCATGGTGGCGGGCGCTTTGCTGGGCGTCGCGATCCTTTATGCTCTCTTCGAAGCGGGCATGACGCTGAAGACGCTAACCGCGCCGGAACTGATTTCCACACTGCAAGGCGCGGCCGCCACCTGGGCGCGCGTGGTGGTCTCGCTGTTGATCGCGGCTGCTTGGACCATACCCGCGGGCGTGGCTATCGGCTTCAACCCCAGGCTGGCGCGCATCGCGCAACCGTTTGCGCAAGTGGCCGCTTCGGTCCCGGCCACGGCTCTGTTTCCGGTCCTGCTGCTGGGGCTGATCCGCATGGGCGGTGGTTTGGGCGTGGGATCGATCTTGCTGATGCTGCTCGGCACGCAATGGTATGTGCTGTTCAACGTGATCGCGGGCGCCATGGCGATTCCCACGGATCTGCGGGAAGTGGCGGATGTGTTTCGTTTCGGGCGGTGGGCGCGCTGGCGCACGGTGATCCTGCCCGGCATCTTCCCGTACCTGATTACGGGCATGGTGACGGCGTCGGGCGGCGCGTGGAACGCCAGCATCGTGGCCGAATATTTCCACTTCAAGGGGCAGACCCTGCAGACCGTCGGCCTGGGCGCGCAGATCAGCTCCGCGACGGATTCCGGAAACTTCGACCTGTTGCTGCTGTCGACCATCGTGATGGCCACGCTGGTGGTGGCGGTGAACCGGTCGGTGTGGCGGCCGTTATACCGTGTGGCCCAGACGCGGTACAAGCTGGAAGGGTGAGGCGAGCTGCGCTCGCCAACATCGACAAGGATCGTCGATGTTACGACGCGGCGACACGGCGAGGGGGCGACGGGGCGATTGTTTGTTCGGGGCGCTGGCGTGCTTGGGGGCAAAGTATTGTCTGAGAGGTTCGTCATGCCAGCGGAAGAGACCCTCGATTGGGCCATCGCGCTACGCATCTTGTTTGACAAGAGTGCCCGGTTGGCGTGCGCGGCTTCCTCGCCGGCTACGCTCAGATCAGCTCCGCGACGGATTCCGGCAACATCGACGGGTCGCGCAAATGCGGTACGAGCTCGAAGGGTGACAGAGCGCCATGGGAGCAGCCGCGAATGAAACATCCTCACTTGCTCAGGCGGCTGCGCAACCAACTCGCCAGTTGGGCCAGGGGCACTGTGGTCTGTTCGCCTGACGCCATTTCTTTGATTGCAGCGGCGCCTTCGCGCAACTCATTGGGCGCGAGGAAAACCGTGAAGCGCGCACCACGCCGGTCCGCATACGTGAAGAACTTCCCGGGTTTGCCCGCGGAGAAAGCCAGATCGGTTTGGATGCCGGCCGCGACCAATTCGGCGGCGATGCGCGCGGCGTCCCGGCTGAGCGAGGCATCGAACATGCCCACGCACACTTCAACCTTCGGCTTGGGGGGCGTTAGCCCTTTCAACTCGGTAAGGATCTCGGCGATCACCACATCCCCAAAGCCCATCCCCACGGCTGGGCGGGCGGCGCCGGTCATGTCGCCGAACAGATTGTCGTAACGGCCGCCGCCGAAGATGGCGCGGAAACGGCGCTCCGTGTCGAACCCCTCAAATACGGAGCCTGTATAATACGACAAGCCCCGCACCACGCCGGAATCGAAGCGCAGGTAGTCGGCAAAGCCCATGGCGTCGGCAAGGTCGAGCAGGCGGCGCACGTCCTCCGCCGCCGGACTGGCGGCCAACGGCCCGGTCGACAGGCTGTCCACGCTTTCGCCGGCGAGTTGTTCGATGACCTCACCGGCAATCTTTTCGGCCAGACCCTTTTCGGCGAGCATTTCTTTCAGCGTCTCGACAGGCACCTTTCCCTTCTTATCGAGCACCATGAACACATCCACATGCTGCTCCTGAGGGACGCCCAATTCACACAGCAGGTACGCCACCACCTGGCGGTTATTGACGTGGATTCCCACATCGCGCGGCCCCAGCCCTAGGGCGCCGAGGGCTTGCGTGACGCTGGCCAGGATCCAGGCTTCCGCCTGCACGGAAGGCTCGCCCACGATATCGAGATTCCACTGGAAGTGCTCGCGCTTGCGGCCGCGGGTCATGCGCTCGTAGCGAAAACATTGCCCGATAGTCCACCACTTCGCGGGAAACAAAATCTGCTGCGGGCGCGCCGCGATCATGCGCACCAGCGACGGCGTCACCTCGGGACGCAGGGCAAGCTGCCGGTTGGACTTGTCCTCGAAGTGATAGATCTGTTGCGCGACTTCTTCGCCGGCCTTGCGCGCCAGCAGCTCGAAGGATTCCACTACGGGCGGCTCGAACCGCTGGAATCCGTGCATCGTAGAAGCATCCGTCCAGGCGGCGAAGATGCGGTCGCGCAGATCCAGGTCTTCGGGATAGAAGTCGCGCATGCCGCGCGGCGGTTCGAACTGCATACAGTATTAGTGTAGACGCTCGGGCGAATCAAAGCAGCCGGTAGTTCACTTCGATGGTCGCCCACACCTTTACTGCTTCGCCGTCCTTGCGGCCCGGTTTGAATTGCCACTGGTTGATCGCCTCAATTGCGTTTTCGTCCAGGCCGAGCCCCAGTCCGCGCACGATCCGCGGGTCGTGGGCGCGGCCGTCGGTTCCAATTACCACCTGCACCACGATGGTGCCTTGCAATCTCGCGACACGCGCGTCTTCGCTGTATTCAGGCTCCGCCTTTTGGACCACTGACGGTGCTGTGACGCCTCCGCCGACGCGAGACACGTCCGCCGGACGGGCAGGCAACGTGCCGGCATTGGCTTTCTGAATGGCTGCCGCACGCGTTTCAAAATCGCGGGCCTGGTCTTCCTCGCCTTGCGCGCGCAGGAATTGCGCGTAGACCTCCATGATGACGGCCGCCTCCACCGGCTTGGGGTCCTTGGCGGCTATTGCGCTTTGGTACAGCCGCTCGGCGTCGGCCATATTCTGTTCCCCTTGCCGCGCCACCCCCATCCACATCAGCGATGTTCCGGCTTGGGCGGGGTCGACTTGTTGCGCGTGCTCGAAAAGCTCGATAGCCTGCGCGAAATTGCGCTTGGCAATAGCCGCGATGCCTAGGTGCGTCAACGCCCGCGCGGCTTCCGGCCGCTCCCCCAAGATTTGGGCGGCCTGGGCATACAAATCTCCCCCCGACTTGGGGTCGCGCTTCTGCTCCAACTCGCCCAGCTTCACCAAGCCCACGCCATATTCCACGCTTTGCTCCCCGGCGACCTCGGCGCGAATCGCGAGGCCGGCTTCCAGCAGCTTTTGCGCCACATCGTATTGGTGTGACAACGTGGCAGCCTTCGCGGCGGCGTCCAATGCTTCGTAGTTTTTCTGCGATTGGGCGGCGCGAATAGCGGCATCCGCATCGGCGGGCACGGCCTGCGTCGACGGTTCCTGTGCATGGACAGCGGCGATGGGCGCGACGATGGCCAACGCGAACATGGCGACCGCCAGTATCGAGGCACGGCTGGGCGCGGAGCGGTTCACACCGGAGTCCAAGATGGCCAGCAAGCGGCCTTCGAGTTGCGAGCGGCGCGCCATTCCGGGCGCGGCCCAAGCCATCGCCGGAGATCCCTGCAACGTGCGCGCCACATCCAACAGGTGGCTGGCGTATTCGGAAGCGCACGCGCCCACGTTCAACACCAGATCGTCCGCCGCGCGCTCGCGTTCTTTCAGGAATGCGCGCCAGGCGGTCCACGCTAGCGGATTCCACCAGTAGAAGTCCACGGCCGCACGCGCCAATAGGTGTGTGGCTGCGTCGCCGCGGCGCACGTGGGCCAGCTCATGCAGCAGCACCGCGCGGCGTCTGTCTTCGCTCCAGGCGGAGGCGTCTGCGGGCATCAGGACGACGGGGCGCCACAGTCCAAGTGCGACTGGCATGGAACCTCGTTGGATTGTAAGGACATCAACCGGACGGCGGATTCCGAGCGTCCGTGACAGCACGGCGGATAGGCCGTGATCGGGAGACGGGCTGGCGGCGCGGCGCACGCGCCAGGCCACGGCATATGCCGCCAGCGTGCGCCCGAACGCCGTGACCGCGCCGGCCGCCCAGATCAGCAACAACCACATGCTCAAATCCGGACGCCATCCGTCTGGCCGCAGTGCGGATGTCGTGCCGACTGGCGTGGCGAGCCGGGCTGGCCCGCTACCGGCGGACGGCGCGGTAGTAGTCAGAAAATGCGCGCTGGCCGCATCCGGAAGCGCCATACCGGAAAACGGAACGCGTAGCGCGGGCAGCGCCGCCGATAGGAAGGGCAGCGCCAGGATCGCTGCGAATGCCGCGGTCCAAACCAGGTGCCGCGTGGCTGCCGATTGTTTGCGCAGCAAGAGCGGCGCTATCCAAGCGGCCGCCAGTACGATGGCGCTCTTCCCCGCTGCGCCCGCCAAAATGTAAAACCATGTTGTGAGATTTGCTGCGAAATTCCACTGGAACATTTACGTGTTCTCCTTTCTGGCTTTTTCAATAATTTCCGCCATGCGGTCCAATTCCGCGCTTGTCAGGCGCGTGGATGAGACGTCCAGCAACGCGGCCACCACCTGGTCCGGCGCGTCTTTGAAGAATGTATCGACCAGATGTTTTACGGCCGACCGCTTGGCTTTGTCGCGCGGCACGATGGGCAGATAGACGTACTTCAAGCCTTCGGCCTGGTGCCGGATGTGGCCCTTTTCCTCCAGCACGCGGAGCATGGCGCGCACCGCCGAATAGCTGGGGGCGTTGGGCATGGCTTCCCTGACTTCGGAGGCGGACGATTTGCCCCGCTG
>JBEKTJ010000194.1:0-13613 GCA_049516155.1 Bryobacteraceae bacterium | reverse complement strand
TCCTACGCTAAATACGCGCGCTCCAACTCCGCGAAATCCGTCGGCGTCACCAGATGGAACCGCACTTCCATCTTCGATAACTGCTGCAATTCCTGCGTCATCTCCTCCGACGGCAGTTCCGGCCCCGCCACGAACAACTGTCCCGCCACCACCCGGAACGGCAAAACGCGCCACCGCCGCGAGACCTCGACGGGTACGGCGCGCGTGGCCGGCTCGGAAATCTCGGACGCGTCCGGTGCGGCCAGCGGCAGGTTCTGCTGCAAGCTGAGCGCCATGTACAACTCCGCCTCGCTCAGCTTGCCGCGCCGGACCAGATACTCGCCGATGCGTTCGCCCCCGCCCTTCAACGCCAGCGCCTCGTCCACATCGGCCTGCATCGCGTACTGCGATCCCACCAGGATCTGGCCCAGCGGCCGAATCTCCGTATCCAGCGCCGCCGGGTTGGGATAGGCGTGCTCGGTCTTGACCCAAACCAGCGGAATCCCGCGCAGCTTGGCGTTGCCATAGAGCGCCAAGGCCCTCACCGTGGCCGCGCAATTCAGCCAGTTTCCCACCAGCGCGCGTACGGGCACGCCCATCGCGAAGCGCCATCCATAAATACGCCGCGAACACAGCGCGCGCACGCCCATCTGAAAGCCTGCCAACACGAAAGTCGTCGAGAAAAGCCCCTGCAGGGCCGGATGCCGCATTCCAAACACCCAAGGGCGTCCTGTGATCTCACTCTCGCCCCACGTCACGGCCCCATAAGCAAACAACAGATTCAGCACCGGTGTCACCAAATTCCCGGCCACGCCTTTGCGATCGCGCCAGAGCCAATACAGTTGGCGCGCGGGCGCCCGCCACCCGCGCCGCTCCCAGGATTGCAGCACGATCCCCATCACCCATCGCGCGCGCTGCCGCACTGCTGTGCGGAAGGTGTGCGGGAAGTATTCGCGGGTCGCCAGCAGGCCGTCGCCCTCGCGCCGCAGCGGCACGAATACCTGCGGGCACCCCATGGCGTGAATGCGCCAGCCATTTTCGTAGTCCTCTGTCAGGCACTCGGGATCGAACATGCGGTTGGAGTGCTCGCCCGCCAACCTCTCCAACACCGCCCGCGAGAAAGCCGTGCCCACGCCGTTCCCCGGCAAGAAGCCGTCCCACATCTGCCGCACCGGGATGTCCTTTGTCTGAAACGCGAATTCGTCGCAATAAAGACCATGCACCCACTGCCGCAGCGGCGTGGCCAACGGCAGCACCGGCACCTGCACCATGTCGTAGCTTCCGGCGAAGTAGTTGATCCAACGCAGCGATTCCGGGTGGATCACGTCTTCGGCATCGTGCGTCATGACCGCGTCGAAGCGCATGCCGTGCCGCTCCTCGTGCGCCAGCATGCGCTGATAGATCCAGTTGAGGCAGTCCGCCTTGGATGTGGGACCGTCGTGGGGGCATTGCGCCAGGTGTACGCGCGGAAACTTGCGTGCGGCGTCCCGCACGGCGGCCGTCGTCTCCCAATCGTTGGGGTACGCGCCCACGAAGAACTCCGCCGCATGATACATCGTAGCGGGGATGTTCCGCTCGAGCATGCTGCCGATCACGTTGTGCTCATGCCATAACGGTACGAAAATAGCGATCCGCAGGCGCGGCGCTGCGTCCACCTCCGCCGATGTGGGCCACGGGAACCACGGCCGGCGAAACCAGTGGAATGCCACCCACCGATAAACGAACGCCGCATCCAGAAACAGGTCGTCCAGCCCGCTGACCAGGACGTATACCGCAAGCGGCACCAGCCACGCTGCAATCCAGGCGTCCAGGTTATACATCCGATAAGGAAGTAGTGCCGGAGCATGGGAAAAATCGCAAGAAACCGCCCAATCCACCCATAGCCGGCTGAAAAGCCGGCTGCGGGCAGAATTGCCCGCCCTCCAAGTCCAAATTGACCCATAGCCGGATGGCAACGTCGCCCGCGCCGCCAAATCCGTTATAATGGGAGCGTTACCCTGAGAGGAACTGTGTCCCTACGCACCTTCTTTCGCCTATTCACGCACATTCAACTGATGCCCATCCTCGAAAGCGGCGAGGAGACCCTGGTCGGCGGGCAAGCCGTTATCGAAGGCGTCATGATGCGCGCCCCCCACAGCTACTGTGTGGCGGTGCGCAAGGCGAATGGCGAAATCGTAACCGAGCAGAAGCCGCTGGCCCGCATGTGCGAGCAGTATCCGATCTTTAAGTACCCGATCGTGCGCGGCGTTGGCACCCTTTATCAGGCGATGGCGCTGGGCCTGCGGGCGCTGAAATTCTCGGCCAATGCCACCCTGGACGCCGGATCTCCGAAGGCCGAGGCCAAGGAACTTCCCGGCTGGGCTCTCAGCCTGAACATGCTGCTTTCCTTCGCATTTTTCGTCTTCCTTTATAAATTCGTACCGCTTTACGCCGTGACGGCGCTCGGGAAATGGTACCCAGTCCTGAAGGGCCGCATCGCCTTCAACGCCACCGATGGCGTGATCCGTATCGCGATCTTCCTTGCGTTTCTGTTCTTGATTTCGCGCATGAAGGACATCTACCGCGTGTTCGAGTATCACGGCGCTGAGCACAAAGTGGTGTTCAACTTCGAATCCGGACAGACCGTCAACGTGAAAAACGCGCAGGCGTTCACCACCTTCCATCCCCGCTGCGGCACCAGTTTCCTGATGGTGGTGATGGTCGTCTCCATGGTGGTTTACACGCTGATTCCCTTTTCCGGCTTCGGCATGAAACTGCTTTGCCGCGTGCTGTTGCTGCCATTCATCGCGGGTATCAGCTACGAGTTGATCCGCTTCGCCGCCAAGCGCCGCGGATCGTTCCTGGCCACCCTCACCGCGCCGGGACTGTGGCTGCAGCGCATCACCACCAAGCCGCCGTCCGACGAGCAGGCCGGCGTCGCCATACACGCGCTGGAAGGCGCCATGGCGCTCGAAGAGTCGCAAGGCGGCGAACTGGTCATTGCCTGATCAGCCTAAGATGGCTTAACGTCCATGCAATTCGTTCCCAAACTGCAGCAGATCGAGTCTCGCTTCGAGGAATTGACGCGCCAGATGGTGGACCCGTCGCTGATGGCCGACGCGACGGAATACCGTAAAGCCGCCAAGGCGCGCAGCGACTTAGCTGAAGTTGTGGACAAGTATCGCGAATGGAAGAAGGCCGCCAGCGAACTCGATCAGGCCCGCGGCATGTTGCAGGAGCAGGATCCGGATCTGCGCTTGATGGCGATCGACGAAGCCGCCCGCCTGGAGCCGGAAGTTGCGCGCATCGAGCGGGAGATCAAGATCCTGCTGCTGCCCAAGGATCCCAACGACGATAAGAACGTGGTGCTCGAAATCCGCGCCGGCACGGGCGGCGACGAAGCCACATTGTTCGCCGCGGAGATTTTCCGTATGTATTCGCGCTATGCGGAATCGCAGCGCTGGCGCATTGAGGTCACTTCCGCCAGCGAATCGGCGGCTGGCGGGTTGAAGGAAGTGATCGCGCTGGTCAGCGGCGACCGCGTCTTCAGCAAGCTGAAGTATGAAAGCGGCGTGCATCGCGTGCAACGCGTGCCGGTTACCGAGCAGCAAGGGCGCGTGCATACTTCGGCCATTACGGTGGCGATTCTGCCCGAAGCCGACGAAGTTGAAGTGAAGCTGGACCCCAAGGATATTCGCATCGATACGTTCTGCTCGTCGGGTCCGGGCGGCCAGTCGGTGAACACCACGTACTCGGCAGTGCGCATCACGCACCTGCCGACGGGCCTGATTGTCTCCTGCCAGGACGAAAAATCGCAGATCAAGAATCGCGCCAAAGCCGAGCGCGTGCTGCGCTCCCGCCTTTACGAAATCGAGCTCGAGAAGCAGCAGGCGGCGCTGGGGGCGGAGCGCCGCAGCATGGTGGGCACGGGCGACCGCAGCGAGAAGATCCGCACTTACAACTTCCCGCAGAACCGCGTTACCGACCACCGTATCGGCCTCACTTTGCACCAGTTGGACATCGTGATGGAAGGCCGGCTGGACCCCATTATCGACGCGCTGACCACTTACTATCAGGAGCAGCAAGGCGAAGCGGGCGGGGTCGCGGCGTAAGCCCGCATGACCGTCCGGACCGCTCTGCTGCAGGGTACTGAACTCCTGGAAGACGCCGCGGTGGGCGTGGCGCGGCTAACCGCCGAGGTACTGTTGGCGCATGCTCTCCGCCGTGACCGGGCCTATCTGTTCGGCCATCCCGAACACGAACTGTCGGAAATCGAATGGCTGCATTACGGCCGCTACCTGCACGAGCGCATGCAGGGCAAACCCACCCAGTACATCACCGGCCGGCAGGAGTTCTACGGGCGCGAGTTCCGCGTGACGCCGGACGTGCTGATTCCCCGCCCCGAGACGGAGCATGTTGTCGAGACAGCCTTGCGGCTGGCGCCTCGCGCCGAACATATTCTGGACGTGGGTTGCGGCTCGGGCATACTGGCGATCACGCTGCGCCTGGAATCCGGTGGCGCCGTGTGGGCCACGGACATCTCGCCGGCGGCAATACGCGTGGCCGCGGCAAACGCACAACGCCTGAACGCCACAGTCTCGTTTGTCGCCTGCGACCTGATGTCCGCCTTAGCGGATGGGTCGATGGACCTGATTGTTTCGAATCCGCCTTATGTCCCGCTAGGCGACAAAGCCGGCTTGCAGCGCGAAGTGCGCGACTGGGAACCGCACGAAGCGCTTTTCGCCGGCCCGACCGGCCTCGAAATCTATGCGCGGCTGGTGCGCGACGCCGCACGCGTGCTGCGTCCCGGCGGCTGGCTCATCATGGAACTGGGATTCAACACCAGCGGCCGGGTGGCCGCGATGTTCGGGGACAATTGGCAGGCCTTGGAAACGGTGCCCGACTTGGCGGGCATCCCGCGCGTGATCGCCGCCCTACACGGCGCGGCGACGAGGTGCGAATGAGCGTACGCGCCGATGCTGTGGCCGCGCCGAGGCGGCAGCAATTTCGACAACCGTTGCGGTGGTCTTCTGCTCGCGTGCCACGTCCGGCGAAACCTGGCGGCGGACCAGCCGGGTGGCCAAGATGCGCTCGATGTGGGCGATATCAGCCCGCTCGGCGCGCGTAGCGAAGGTGGAGGCGGTTCCGCCGGCGCCGGCGCGCCCGGTCCTGCCGACGCGGTGAATGAAGTCCTCCGGAACTTGCGGAAGATCGTAGTTCACCACATGCGCGATGCCTTCCACGTGAATGCCGCGCGCGGCGATGTCGGTCGCCACCAGGACGCGATAGTAGCCGTCCTGAAAGCCGCGTAGCGCCTGTGTACGCTGGTTCTGGCTGCGATTGCCATGGATTGTGGCGGTCTTGACGCCTTCGGCCGAAAGCTTCTTCGCCAGGCGGTCGGCGCCGTGCTTGGTGCGGGCGAAAATCAGAAACGAACCCTGCTCGTCGCGTAGCATCATTTTGAGCAGGCCCACCTTGCGGTCCGGCTCGACTTCATAGAGATGCAGATCGATGGTGTCGATGGGCTTGGTGGTGGAGCCGACCTCCACGCGCACGGCGTTGCGGACGTGGGTTTCCACCAGGTGTTTGACGGAGCTCTCGATGGTTGCCGAGAAGAACAGCGTCTGGCGCTCGGTTGGGATGACGGCCATGATCCGTTTGATAGTGGGCAGGAAGCCCATGTCGAGCATCCGGTCGGCTTCATCCAGCACCAGAATGCGCACGTTGCCCAGTGCCACCAGCCCGCGGCTGAGAAAATCGTACAGCCGGCCTGGCGTGGCGATGAGCACTTGGACGCCTTTGCGAATGGATTGCAACTGCGATCCCTCGCCGACGCCGCCGATGACGACAGCGGCGCGAACGGTCGACCCCGCGGCCATTTGGACGAAGGTCTCGTGGATTTGGAGCGCGAGTTCGCGAGTCGGGCTGAGTATGACGGCGCGGACGCCGGAACGCGTCGGTTCCTTCGCCAGAGTGTCGATCATAGGGAGGACGAACGCAAGCGTTTTGCCGGTCCCGGTTTGCGCCGTGGCAACCACGTCGCGCCCGGCCAACGCCGGCTCGATGGCCTGCGCTTGGACGGGAGTCGGCTCTTTAAAGCCGTTCTTCAATAGATTGCTCTTCAGGAGAGCGGAAAGGGGGAATTCAGAGAAACTTTTCATTTTCGAGTTTTGCGGATGAGAATCGACGAGCCGACTACCGACGGAGGGAGAGGGGTTGTGGATCAACTTCCAATAGGTTTGATTGTAGCACATTGAAGTAGCCTACTCGAAGACCGGTCCTCACCGGCCAAGACCCGTGCTGCGCGTATCGCTTGCGGACTCGCCGCCACGGCCGTCGAACCTGAGGAGCAGTGCAGCCCGGCGGCGCTGGAGAGCTGGGACCGAGAGGACTGCTCGGAAAGTCGCTTGATAATGATATGCTTCGACGATCCTTGAGGCTTCCGAACGCCGGGGAAGGCTCACTTCCGCACGTCCATTTGGGTAGCTCGGGGCGAAAAAAAAATGATTCTCAAGAAAACAGTTGTAATGGAGCCGGTTCAGTGTATAATTTTCGAGTAGCAAAGAGTCGACGCGGAAAACCGGGTTTCTTGCTAGAAGCGTAGGAATCCACGACTGCAAGTACCCGTTAAGAACGCCGGAGCTTAGCGCGTGCCCCGGTGGCCATCGCAAAAAGAGCGCGATTTAGACTTAAAAGGAGAGGCTATGCCCTGTAGACCGATCAGCGTGGATTTGGAAGTGGATCCCAGCACTACCCAGAAGATCCTCATCAGCCTGGCCAAGACTTGCGATGAAAACGATCAGGCCACGTGGAAGATGTCCTTCGAGCTTGACGAGGGCACCCCCCTTGCGACTGTGGTAAAGCTCAACGTGGAAATCGATCCGGAAAACCACCCTCAGGCTGAAGCCACAGCAGCCAACGGACTGGACGACAACCAGCAAGGGCAAGCGCAAATTGCCGGGGCCGTTGCTAAAGACCCTACCGTCAGCGACGACGACAAGAACGACGCAGTCCAGCAGGTGATCGCTGTGAGGCAAATGCCAGCCGCGGCCGGTGCTGCCGGCCCCTCGTAGGACAATTGGCGGCCGGGCTTGGCTGGCAGCCGGAACACTCGTGCCGCCTTCATTTAGAGGTCGTGCCGGCCATCTAAGGATGAATGCGAGATCGGAGCTTGAGTCGTCGGATGACCAAGACAGCCATAGTCCTGTTCCTGGCGGCCTTCATTGCATACGCCGCGCCCGGACCGTGCATCAGCAAGTCGGCCGATTATGACGGCTACAAGATCCTCCAGGTCGACCTCAAGAACCCGATAGGGTTCATAACGCCTTGGGCGTCGCTGACCACGTCGCTAAGGAAAGGGCTGCGGCTCAAGGCGGATGGATTGTTCTCGTCGGACGCGCTCAATCAAGACAATACATTTCTAGGTGCGGCCTTGAAAGCCGGATTCGCCTCCACTCCGCAAAAGGTCAAGCTATCCTACGCCGCGGCCCAGATTGAGGATTGCGATCCCGACGCTCACACGCTCCGTGTCGTGTACACGATCTTTACAACCAATGTGGTGCCGTCGGTGACCGCCCCGAGCATCGAGGAGCAAACTAGCGAATCTGAGCGTCCGGCCACGACCGGCGCTATACATGCATCCGATAGCGGTCTGATGGCAGCGCCCCTGACCGGGTACAACCAGACTCGCGGAATATGGGGCGGATTGAATTTCTCCGACACCACTGGGATACTCCACCTGCAGGGCGAGTCGGAAGTTTCAGGCGACAGCCAAACGGGCCACTTGGATCTTGGCAGCAAGATCGGACCTTGGCATCTCTGGAACCGCGCCGATTGGGCGGCAACGGTCGAGTATCTGGACACTCCAGCCGGAGCGGCACGCTTCGAGGAAGGCATGCTCACCGCGCGGTTTTCGGCGTCAACGAAGGAGTTTGCGAAGCAGCAGTTGGTCCTCCGTTACGGGGCAGCGCTCGAAGGCGGACACCAGCAAAGCGAAACGGCAGATGCGATAAAGCCGCCACCGAACTCGGGTTACGGCGCGCTGAAGTTATATGCCGGCGCCACCGGAAGGCCCGGAAACGGAGCCTTTACAGCGTCCTATGGTTTGCAATTCGGGAGTACGTTAACCAACGGCACGCCGGTCTTTAAGAAGCACCTTTTGGACCTGGGCTATAACGCCAGCGTCCCAGTCCCGCGGCGAAAGCGCTTGGGAGACAGGGAAGACTTCAAGGGTCCTCTGAGCGCGAGTGTCCACAGGTCCCTGGGTATTGAGACGAGATTCACGGCCGGTCTGATTCAGGATGCCTCCGGCGCACCGTTGGCGGAGCGCTTCTTCGGAGGAAATGAGGTTCGTCCGTTCGTGCAGGATGACTCCTGGGTCATCCAGAGCGACGCCTTCATCCGCAGTATTCCGGAAAACCAGTTGGGTGCGCAGTCAGGGACGGAATTGGGCGGAAGCCGTTTCTACTCCGCGAATGCCACCCTCTCTTTCACTGTGTGGGGAAAACCCATTTTACCTAAAGAGCTGGCCACGGCAGGCACGGGGTTTCCCGAGATCCTGAACGCCCCATTTGCCACGGCTGCCACGGCCCTGGCGAACAGTTATAAAACGAAAGATCCGGAGTATATCCGCCTTTCCGCCGAGGTACCGGCAAAGGCGGGTGAGTTGAGCAAGAAATTGGCCGCTTTGTCGGATAAGCTGAAGGAAATTCCACCGGCGGTTTCCGCGTTGCCCACGGTGAAGCCATACGTCGCGCGTATCAGGGGGGGCCTCATCTCAACGCGTGGCGCAGCCAGTCTGATCGCCGCTGGGCCAAATCCTCAAGTCGTGGATCAGTTGGTGGATAATTTGCTCCCGGCTTTGTCAGGTTCGACGCAAGACCTGACCAATGGCCTCCGGGTTGCCTCTCAAGGCGACTTGGCTACGCAAATAGATCTGTTGATGAATGACGTCAAGGCTCTGGGTCGGGATATTGGGGATGCGAATAATTTACCAACCAAGAAATATGAGGATCGGGCATGGCAGGCACTCGCGCCTGGCCACCGTGCACTTGATGTGTTCCTGCACGAGCTGAATATCTACTCGATTTCGCCCGTCGCGATTTTTGACGTGGCACGGGTCTGGCCCGTGGATGAAGGCGTACGTTATGGTGTAGGGCCCGGCCTGCGGCTCAGCCTGGCAAACGCAAACTTCACAGTAGGCTACGCCTTTAACCCGCTACGCATCATGCCGGAGAAGGCCGGAGCGATCTTCTTCAAGCTGGACGTTACGAATCTGTTCTAGAGTGTAGTGCGTCCGAAATCCCGAAGCTTATTCGGGCGCCTGGTGAGGTGGCCCAATCCTGGCCGCAGCTTCTTAGCTTAGCGGACGCCGATTCGCGGTCAGATGAGCCGAGGCGTTGATCGCATCGCGGGCGGGTAGGAAGGCCGTTCACCTACTAAACCCTTGCTACTTCAAAATCTCGATGCTGCCGTTGTTGTTGGTGAGCCGCATAGGACAGCCCCCGCCGCCGATGTTGCCATTCAGCGAGTCATTGCTGATGTCCCCGGAAATAGTCATCGGGAAGTCGGAGTGGATCTTGCCGAACGACGTCTTGGCGGCCACCGCGTAACTGGCGTTGTCCGGCACGCGCACCCGCACCGCGGAGAAACTCGTACGAATGCCAACCGGCCGGCACGCCTGACCCTGCAGCGAAACCTCTACGCCGCCATTCTGATTGTCGACATCCACCGCACCGGCTACACCGTCGAGCAACACCGCGCCGAAGCTGGTTTTCACATTGGCGCTGTTGCGAATGGCGGAGGCTTTCACAGCGCCATTGCTATCTTCCACAGTCAGGATCCCGCCCACACGGTCCGCAGTGACTAGCCCGAAGCTGGTTTTCAGCGAGGCTTCTTCGCCCACGTCCGCCACCGTGATTGGGCTGTTGCCGCCCACAATCCGAATCCCCTTATGCACCTCGCTGACATCCACGCGGCCGAAAGAATTCTCGATGGTCGCGGATTCGCCCACCTTCCGGCCAATCACGGATGAGTTTGTCGCGCGTACTGACAGGACCTTGCCGATATCTCCGAAGCGCACGGTTCCGAAGGTGGTATTCAACTCGGCCGAGCCAGTGACGCTGTTAGCCTCCACTTCGCCGTTGCCGTTGCCGACGACCAAATTCCCCTTCACTCCACTAACGGTCACCTTGCCGAACGAATTGGTAATGCGCACATCGCCGCCCGCGCCGGTAACCTGGACGGCGCCGTTGCCGTTCACGATGGTTCCGCCGCGCCCCGGATTGGTTATGGTGACATTGGCAAAACGGTTCTTCACGTTCACGATACCGGTGACCTCGGATACATCCACGCTGCCGTTGCTATTCCGAATCTCTACGTCGCCTTTATTGCCGGTGACCTCCACGGCCGCAAACTGGTTCTCCAGGCGCTGTGTGCCGCGCCCATTACGGAAAGTCAGCTTGCCATTCGCGTTGGTGATATCGCCATTGGCTTTTAGATCTTCAATGCTAACGCTACCGAAGCTGTTATGCAGTTCGAGGGGTGCGGTCTCCGGCATAGTTACGTCCAAATTGACCGAATAGGAGAGATAAGAGAGGCGGTGAAAGCCCAAGAAACCATCGTGCTCCTCCTTGGGATATTCGGTGCGAACGACTAGCGCGGAGCCCGACGGCGCGACTTCGATTTGAATCTGGTCCGCAAGGCGCTTGGCGTCGGCGTCGTTGGAGGCCGAAACGCGAATGGAAGCGTGTACCACCACGTCCCGGCCCGCGTGCGTGCGCAGGCTGACGTTACCCATGCGATGCTCCACGCGCACGCTTTGGCCGTTGGCCAAGGTCACGGTTTTGTCGAAGGTGCGCGAGTATTCGTCCCGCGCGAACGCCTGTGCCGCCAGTAACAGCGTCAGGCCGAACAAGATATTACTGCGACTATTGAGCACGTTCCAAAATCTCCTT
This sequence comes from Bryobacteraceae bacterium, assembly GCA_049516155.1. Classification (GTDB taxonomy): domain Bacteria; phylum Acidobacteriota; class Terriglobia; order Bryobacterales; family Bryobacteraceae; genus Bog-159. Next base: position 2,700 of record JBEKTJ010000194.1, on the reverse strand, counting down.
CAGGGTGTCTTGTTTATCGCGGTACAACATCGCCAGATCCGTCTGTAACTGCGCGTTGAAACGGTTATGGTTCACGGTCGCACGCACATTGGCAATTTCCGAATCGAGCAGCAGTAGCTTCTCCCGCGCCGAGATGGCGACAGGGTTTTCCGACGCGTTCAACTTGGGCTGCGCCAGCCGCGACAGCTTGTCGATGGAGGCGCGGTACGCCGCCTCGGTCCGTTCGACTTCTTTCAATGTCTGCTCGGTCAGGAAATCGCTATCCTGCTGCGCGGCAGGCGTGGGCCCGTAGCGCGAGTACATGACGACAAAAGCCGAAACAGCGACCGCCAGAAGAGCGGCAATCCCAGCCATCATCCGCCAGTCGAAGCGCTTAGGAAAGCGATGCTGCTTGGCCGCCTTCTGTTGCGCGGCCAGAGTCTGATGGATCTTGGGCCACAGGTCCGGCGTTTCCCACTCCTCGCGGAGTCCCGGCGCCACGGACGACATTTCGCTCCAGAGCCACAACTCGCGCCGGCAAGCATCGCAAACTTTGGCATGCTCGCGCGCGTCCGGCAGCAGCTCCGGGACAGCCAGGGCGCGCTCCAGATCTTTGCAATCGAACGTCATGCGCGGCTCTCCGTCAACAATCGTTTCAACTCCCGTTTGGCTTCGAACAGCCATTTCTTGGAGGTGCCTTCCGGGATTTCCAGAATGGCAGCCACTTCGGAATGGCGGAAACCCTCCACTTCAAACAGCCAGAACACCATCCGGTACTGCGGATGGATGCGGTCGAGCGCATGCCGGATAGCCAGTTGCAGAGGCACGTTGTTAGGTATGGCCGGCGGCTCGGTTGCCAGCGGCGACTCGTTCTGGCGCTTGCGCTTGCGGCCCGTGTCGTAACAGCAATTCAGCAGGATGCGGTAGATCCAGGGGGCCAGGCCGGAATCGAACTGGATGGCGCCCGCCGCCTTATAAATTTTCAAGAACGCTTCCTGCACCGCATCCTCGGCGTCCGCGCGATCCGCAAGCAAATGAAACGCAATGCTCTTCATGCGCCCGGCATGCGCGGCATAGATTTCCTCGAACGCAGTTAGATCGCCGCGTTTGGATGCCTGAATCAGGTCGGCGTCGCTACGCGCGGTCAACCGGCCGGCGGCCATTGCCAGAGGCATTCTGATTGTTATAACGCTGGTGCGGGGGGAAACGTTCTAAAGATTTTCTGGGGATTGATCGCCCTGCGCCAGGATTTCGCGCAGCGATGCCTTGAAGGACGTTGGAGCACTCTCCTCTTCGAGGTAGGCGGCGGCCAATATGTGCGCGCGAGCATGGTCGCCTGCTTTGAATGCGGCGCGGACAGCGCCACGGCGCGCAATTTTCCCTTGGACGTCCGACGCAGGAAAGGCCTTTGCCAGCTTCTCCTCAATGGAGGAAACTTCGGCCCAAGCCTGTGGCGCGGCAGCATTGCAGCCATCGTCCAGTTCCTCGGCCCGCCAGATGGCGTCGGTAACAAGCGTGTTGAGTTCGTCAGTTTCCATAAGACCTAATGGGGGCAGTGACCATGGGCGGCCGAGGCACCGCGAATCCGCTATTCAGGCCCCGCACGGGTCATGGCTGGGGCCTTGGCATCCGCGGATAAGGACCGCACATACGCCTGGCAAACGCTATCGAGCATCTGATTGTATTCTCGGCCAGCTGTGGAGGTGAGAAACGCGGTTTGTGCTGCCCAACTCATGCCGCCGTCTCCCAGAATGGTTTCCGCACTGCTCGTCATCAACTCTTGGAATCGGGGTGGCGTCATCCATGCTACCAGGTCCGGTCGGACTTGTTGGCACCACCGCATCGCCTGCTGCATAAGACGATTCATCCTTTCCGCCTGCGGTGGGTGCGCGCGGGCATAAATCTCAGCACTATCCACCGTAGCCGGAGGCAGCGCATAGAGGCACGCTCCGACGGCCACGACAAAACAGGAAAGAAGGACTTCATCCTGAACGCTTTCCGATTCCGCGTCAAAGTTAAGGAAGGTTACCGCTGACAACCGCGCGCTGCCTGCGATGAGGTTATTCAAAACGAGAAAAACCGCGTAGCCGTCTGCATCAACCTCCAAAGCCTGTTGTTCCAGGCGCCGGGCTGATCGCGGTGCAAAAGCTCGTCGAGCGACGTCGGTTCCGAGCCGTGTACGTCCAGGTGCCCGTGAGCATGGTGGGTCCACTCGTGCAGCGCCAGAAAGAGAGCGTGGTTCGGAATGAGACCGTGCGCAGTCCATCGCGCTCCTCGCCCTTCAGTCGGACGCCAAGTGCCGAAGCGATCAAATCCGACCTGCTCAGGAGATGGCACGAACTCCACAGCGCGTGGACTAGCGGGATTGTAATTCCGATGAAAAAATAGCTGCCGTAGCGAAATGCGCGGGCATTCTGAACAGTAGAGTCGATGTAGTCAAAATGAAACGGACGACAGTCAGAGTGCTGAGGGTCCCGATGCTCCTCATTGAGCCCCTCGTTCAATGCGTCCTGAATGCCAATTAGAAGTTGCTCTAACGGCTCCAGCCCCCTCAGGTCGTGCTTGCCGTGATATTTCCGGCGCTCCCACGGGCCAAGCTCTTGAAAATAGCGGTGGAACAACACCTCCGGGGGGAGCGTCATAATTCAGAACTCTGCGCGCCGCGGCAACTCCGATAGAAATTGGCGCCCAACAGGAAGCCCGTCATAGATCGACGGCGCG
>JBEKTJ010000193.1:0-12545 GCA_049516155.1 Bryobacteraceae bacterium | reverse complement strand
GCACCAGCGCGGCGACGCCCGTCTCGGCCAGGAGATTGCCCAGCGCCTGTCCACCTACAAGTTGCCGGTTACCTTCGAAAATGCTGTTTTCGAATTCGAGATAGCCGTGGCTGCTCCACACGCCGTGCCCATCGAAATGCACCAGGTGGTACGGCTCGCCGGAGTCGTGCGCCTCCCGCAGCACATGAGCCAGCCGCTCAAAGGTGGGCGGACGCAACACTGTGAGCCGCACGGCGTCGCTCCCCCGCAAGCCTTCCAGCATGCGGCGGGCGACGGAACGGAATGGCACATCCTCGCGCCCACGCGGACGGCAGATCACCAGCAGCACGCGGATCGGCCCGCCCGCGCTTTGCACCAGCGTGGGCCGCTGCACCGAATCGTGCGTGGCCCGTACAAAGGTACGCGCCCGCAAAGCCAGCGGCATATCCGCCTCCGGATCGCGCATCAATTCCCAAGGCAGCGCCGTCGCATCTTTCACCGTGGTCTCGATCTCGACGCGCGTGGCGCTCAGATCGTGCCGCGCCTCCTGCCACACCGACGTGCTCCCGAGCGCCTTGGTGAACAACTCCATGCCGATCTCCGCCATGCGCCGCTCGATACGCGCCGCGATGGCCGGCGCCGGATCCATCGGATATTGCAGGAAATCTTCCAAATACCAGCGAATATCCTCCTGATCCTGCGCGCTAACCTGTAACTCAAACCGGGACTCAGCGCTCCTGCGCACCGCGCCGTTCTCGAATTCCGCCACCACGCGGTAGCGGCCCTCCCCCTCGGCGAATTGGCGCAGGCGCAGCAGAGGCATCAGGCCTATAATACACGTATGGGACAATCCGGGACGAATAGCTTCACGACGTACCTGCGAGAGCTGCAGCGTTGGGAGAAAGAGAAACAGGCTGCGCCGGTGGCGCCCGGCACGGCTTTTTCGGTCCTGGCTTCGCTTGCCGGATGCGCCGGACTACCTATGTCGTTATCAGACCTGCAGGCCGCCAGCGGCATGGGCTTCAGCGATTTCGCCGCGGCTATCAAGCGATTACAGGAGTCGGGCTACATTACCATAGCCGGTCCTCCTGCCAGCGAATCCGCGCAATTGACCGAGCTGGGGACGGACGTAGCGTCTCTGGTGCGGCCCGCGTAGGCGCGATGCCTGATCTGGTCGACTACCTGGTGGCCGCGCTGTTGGGCGCTTTGGTGGGCGGCACGGAACTGATTTCCCGCTACCGGGACGCTCCGCAGAGCGCACTCCTTTCCCGCCCGGCATGGGTCTACATGTTCTTGAACGTTGCGGCGTCGGCGCTCGCCCTCGCGCTGGCACGGACCTACGGTTGGACGTTTGGCGCCACCGGACCCAGCCAGCGCTGGACGCAAGTGTTCCTGGCTGGAATCGGCGCAATGGCCTTGTTCCGCACGTCGCTGTTCACCGTACGCCCTGCCGACAAGGACCTGAACGTCGGTCCGGGGCTCTTTTTGCAGACCTTGCGGGATGCGGCCGACCGCGAGGTAGACCGTGCGCGTGCCCATGCCCGCAACATCGCCGTCGCCCAACTCATGCAGGGCGTTGACTTCGCGAAAGCATCGGTGATCCTGGTTCCGTATTGCTTGGCGCTGATGCAGAATGTGTCCGACACTGAGCAACAGGAACTGCTGAGCGCTGGAAAGACGCTCGCCGGGGACCCGATGGATAGCGCCATTAAAGGGCGCATCCTGGGCCTCCAACTGATGAAGGTAGTCGGTCCGGTCGTCCTCGCCGCCGCCGTGGAAGCGCTACGCGATGAACTCACTCATCCCTAACCCTCCACCGCAACCTCAGTTAATCCGCAGTGCCGCCATCGGATCGATGCGCGTAGCCCGGCGCGCCGGCATGTAACTCGCCGCCAACGCCACGCACAAGAACAACAGCGCCACCCCCGCGAAGGTCGCCGGATCGGTGGCGCTCACATGAAACAACACCGACTCCATCAGCCGCGTCAAGCCATAAGCCCCCGCCAGGCCCACCGCCACTCCCGCCAATGCCAGCCGCAAGCCTTGCATCACCACCATCCGCAGAATGTCGCCGCGCTGTGCGCCCAGCGCGCGCCGGATGCCCATCTCCCGCGTCCGCTGCGCCACCGAGTAAGCCATCACGCCATAAATTCCGATTAATGCCAGTAACAGCGCCACGCCCGCGAAAGATCCTAACAGTATCACCAGCAAACGGCGCTGCCCCACTTCCTCCTCAACTAGGTCGTCCATGGATCGAACAGCCGAAGTGGCTTGATCCTTGTCCAGCGCCCGCAGTTGCGCGCGCACTCCACCCGTAAAGCGCAGCGGGTCGCCATCCGTCCGCACGGCCAGCATCGCCGAAGGCAGCGGGTTCTGTGCGAACGAGACATATACCGTTTCCGGCCAGGCGGTGCTTTCCAGACTCTGATGCACGGCGGCGGCGACGCCCACGATTTGCGCCGGCTTCGGATTCACTCCGCCCACCCAAATGCGCTGGCCCACCGGGTCGACGCCGTTCGGATAATCCGGCCAGAATCTGCGCGCCAAGGCTTCATCGACGATCGCCACGCGCTCCGTATCCGCCGCATCGTGTTCGGTAAAATCCCGGCCCCGGCGCAGCGGAACATCGAGCGTGCGGAAGTATCCAGGCGTCACGGGCATGTAAGTCGCAATTAAGCGTTCGTTCAACTTCAGCAGCGGTTTGGCGGCGTCCTGCACCGGAGTTCCGGCGTAGCCCAGCATCGGAAGCGTCATACTGGCGGCGGCGCTGCGGATACCGGGCGACGATTCCACCTGCCGAATCAGCTCTTGAAAAAACGTTACGCGCTTCTGGGCCGTGTCGTAGCGCACGGGCGGCAAGGAAAGCTGCATGGTCAGTAGGTGCGCGGGATTGAACCCAACCTGCACACCGCGCAGGCGGCTTACGCTTTCGATCAGAAGCGCGGCCCCGATCAGCAACACAATCGAAAGTGCGATCTGCCCCACCAACAAGAGTCCGCGCATATTCAGGCCGCCATAGCGGGGATGGCTAGCGGGATTCCCGGATTCTCCGCTGGCGCGCAGCACGCGCATCAGATCCGGCCGCGAGGCGGCCAACGACGGCGCCAATCCGAACAACACGCCCGTGGCGAGCGAAAGTAAGGCGGCGAATCCGAGCACGGTCCCATCCAAATGAATCTCCGCGGCGCGCGGCAGATCGAATGACGAGATGGCGGGAATCGCGCGCAGGCACCAAGCCGCCAGCAGCAAGCCCAGCACTCCCCCGGCCAGCGACAACAGCACGCTCTCCGCCAGCAGTTGTCCGATCAGCCGGCTGCGCGCCGCTCCCAATGCCGCCCGCACAGCCATTTCCCGCGACCGCGAGGCCGCGCGCGCCAGCAGCAGGCTGGCCACGTTGGCGCAAGCGATTAACAGTACGAAGCCCACCGCGCCGAAAAGCATCCACAGTGTGGAGCGCACATCCGCTACTAGCTGATCCTTCATGGCCGTCAATTCCAGCGGATTCTTGGACTTGGCGTCCAGCATGCTGGGGTGGGCCATGGCGTATCGGCGGCGGAGCACTCGCAGTTCGGCGTTGGCTTGCGCCATACTTACGCCTGGCTTCAGCCGGCCGAATAGGGTCAAAAAGGGGCTCAACGCCCTGGCCCGCGCAGGAACGCGCGGCGATTCCGCCGGCGCTGTCAGCCACAGGTCCACGCCCGGAAACGGAAACTGAAACCGCGGCGGCAGAACGCCGATAATCAGGTAGGGCGTCGCGTCCAGGGTTACCGTCTTTCCCACGATCTGTGGATCCCCCGCATACCGCCGCTGCCAGAGTTCCTCGCCGATCATCGCCACAGGCGCCCCGCCGGGCCCGTCTTCCTCCGGGCGAAAGCCACGCCCGCGCACCGGATCGACCTCCAGAATCCGCAGGAAACTCGCCGATACGCGCGCGCCCTTCAGCACCACTGGCTCGGCTCCGCCGGAGAGAGTCACGTCTTCCTCGGTGCCGAACGCCCCCAGAGCCGTGAACGAGCGCGCGCCCGCCTGCATTTCCGCGAATCGCGTGGGTGTGGCGCCTCCCGAAACCCGCACCAGCCGGTCGGGATCGCTATACTGCAGCGGCTTCAGCAGCACGGCGCGGACGACCGTGAATATAGCCGTGTTTCCGCCGATCCCGAGCGCCAGCGTCACAATTGCCGCAGCCGTGAACGCCGGTTTCTTGCGCATAGTGCGCAGCGCATAGAGGGTATCCCGCCAGATCGTCTCCAACCGTCTAACTGCATTCATGGCACCAGTTTACTAGAGTTTGCCGGCACGTCTGTCGGCGCTATCCAGCCAAGACCTGAGAGAGGTTGCTAAGCATTCTCGCCTGGGTATCCGCCGCCCCCTCCGAAGGCGCCGCCGGATGGTCCCTTTCGCGATCCGCGTAGACGCGTACCAGGTTGCGGCCTTCTTCCTTGGCACAATAAAGCGCGCGATCCGCACGCCGCAGCAGGGACACGCCATCCAGGGGATGCGCGGCCGCTTCGCTCACTCCGGCGCTGATCGTCAACATGATCGGCCCATCGCCGTGGCCTCCGATCTCCAGGCAAGCCACGGCGGCGCGAACCGCTTCCGCTTTCATCGCCGCGTTATCCAGCGATGCCCCCACAAACAGAACCGCAAATTCTTCTCCACCATAGCGGCACACAATATCGCCGTGGCGCACCGTATCTGAAATCGTCTGCGCGACCGCCCGCAGCGCTCGGTCTCCCATTTCGTGGCCATAGGTGTCGTTCAGCATCTTGAACCGGTCGATATCCAGCATAATGGCTGAAACCGGCATTTGCAGCCGGTGCGCCTGCTCTAGCTCACGGCGCAGCACATTGTCCAGATACCGCCGGTTATACAGTCCGGTCAACCCATCGCGGATGGATTCCTCCTCGAGTTGCGACCGCAGTCTGATCGCCTCGAAAGCGGAGCCGACCCGCCCGGCAAGAGTCAGGTATATCGACTGCGTACGCTCATGCTCGGCCGCTTGCAATTCGTCCGGCTCCCGCGGGGTCCAGAAGGCGGTTAACATCCCCGCCAGCACGCCGTTTGCAAATATCGGTACACACGTGCTGGCGGCTTCGAACGACACGTTCGCGGAGAAATGTTTGCACATAGGGGCCATGGCCCCCGCCAGCCTGGTGTGAATCACACCGCGCCGCAGCGCCCAGCAATCGGTACGCAGCAGAGTCTGTCCCAGTTCGTCCGTGTCGCGCGCGGCTGCCTGTCGTTCGCCTTCCTTGACGGCGGCAAAGAAATATACGGCCGCCGTGGCGTTGCCGGAAAGCCGGTCGATGTAGCGCCTCACCAGATCGACAACTTCATCTTCGGTCAAACTGGCTTGCAGGAATGCGGTGATCTCCGAGAGAACCGCATTGTCTGCATCCCGCTGGCGCGACAACGCCAGGCTTCGCGAAAGCGTGCCGTTAAGCGTCTGGAGCTGGCGCTCCGCGGCAATGCGCTCGGTAATGCTCGTCGCGAACTTCACCACCTTCTCGGGCTCGCCGTCCAGGCCCAGGATCGGTGTATAGGTTGCCTGCATCCAGACTGGCTGGCCGTGCCTTGTGAATCGCTGGAATTCGCCGGCTTGAAACTGGCCCCGGCGGAGCGCTCGCCAGAACTCGCAGTACTCCGGGCTGTTTGCGTATTCGGATTGAACCAGGATCCGGTGGTGCCGGCCAATAAGATCCTCGGCGCGATATTCCATGAGCGCAAGAAAACGTTCGTTGGCGGCGATGATCGTTCCATCCATGCCAAACTCGATCACCGCTTGGGAAACATCGATAGCCTTTGCCTGACCCGCCAACAGCGCCTCCACGCGCTTGTGCTCGGTGACGTCCCGGCCGATCCAGTAACGGACGCCCGTCGCCGCATGCTTCGACACGCTCCATTGCAAAACCGGATGAGAGCCGTCCGCGGCCCGGCAGCGGCACTCGAAGGCTACGGTTTGGTTCCCTTCCGCAAGTGTCTGAAGGGCTGCAACCACTGCCGGCGCCTCGTCGCGGGGCACCAGATCGATGAACGCTGTTCCGTGCAACGCTGCCCCGGAGTAGCCAAGCACTCGCGTAAATGACGAATTGGCCGTGACGAAAATGCCTTCGGGACTTGCGACGTGCAGCAGATCCCGCGCGGTCTCGAAGAAGCCGGCGCTGGGGTCCTCGCTCCCTGTTACGCTTGCCATGCGGCTCCGCGGCCGGGCCGGTAAAGGTTGCGGTGGCGATCGACGATGTTGTTCCTTTCTTGTCGGAGGCCGAATTTTGCCGGCATGTCCCGCATATCGGTACTTGCAGGAATAATGTGCGCGTCACATTCGCCGGCTTGTGCCGCCGCCCGGCTAGAATTCTTAACCAGGATGGCCGTGGCAAAACGAATGCTCATCCACATTCCCTGCCCGGGACCACCCGCATCCCTCTGAAAACAAGCGCCGACTACAAATTGCTTCCCTCGAATCCAAATCCCGACGTGCTACTGTGGCATCGCGCGGGCAAAAACGACACTGAATCCGCTACTTCCGCGCACGCTCCACTCGATGTAAAAGCCCAATCCCGCCCCCCCACCCTCACTCCTCCCGCGGGCGCAGCCATAAATGATACACCGCAGCACCCGCGCCAATAGTAGCCAGCGCGGTCACCGATGCCACGGGTTGCCAGATAACGCCATAAGCGATCATGCAGGCGCCCACCAGAATGTAGGCCAGTGGAATCGCCGGAAAACAGAAGCTCACCGGACGCAGCTTCTGCCATCCCGGCCGCCGCCGGAAGATAAACAGCGACGCCACGGACAAAACCGTAAAGAACGTCAGGCTGAAGCCGATGTAGTACACAAGCTGCGGAAAGGGCGTCAGGGTCATCACCATGGCGCAAAGGCCTTGGCTCACGATCGCGGTCACCGGGGTGTGCCATACCGGGTGCACCTTGGCCGCCGCCTTGAAGAACGCCTTGTTCTTGGCCATGGCGTAGTAAACCCGCGGCCCAATGGTCACTTCGGCGTTGACCGTAGCCATCAGCGAGAGCGCCATCAAAGCGGAGAACGTTCCCGCCACCTGCGGGCCGAACAGGTTGGAGGCGGAAAGCGATCCCACCGCCAGCACGCCCTTCATGGATTCGAGCGGCGTCGAGTAAATAAAGATCAGGTTCAGGCCGATGAATAGGGCCGTGACCAAAGCCGTTCCAGCCGCCAGCGCAGCGGGCAGTGTCCGCTCCGGGTGCTTCAACTCCTCGGCCACGTAGGTGGCGGCGTTCCAGCCGCTGTAGGCTACCATCACCCACAGCAGGCTGATCACAAACTGCTCGGGCAGCGTCGTGGGCGCGGTGCGCACGGCAGGCTCGGAAAAGTGCCGCCAGCTTCCCGATCCGCTCATAAATCCCAGTGCGATGAAGCCGACGATCACCGCTATCTTGGTGGCGGTCAGCGCGTTCTGCACCCTGGCCGTGCGCCGTACTCCCAGGCAATTCAATATGCTGAAGCCCGCAATCAGAAGGCACGCCATGGCCTGCTCACCGCCCAGGCGAATCGTGAAGGCCCCCGTGCCTAGCACATAGCGCGCGTGCTCCTGCTGCAGCGAAGGATAGAAATATCCCAAATAGTTGGAGAAGGCCAGGGCCGCCGCTGCGATGGGCGCGGAGAAGCCGGCGAAAAAGGAAATCCAGCCGGTCATGAAGCCCCACGCCGGACCGAACGCGCGCGTCAGATAAACATATTCGCCGCCGGAGCTGGGAAAGTTGATGCCCAATTCGGAATAGCTGAGCGCGCCGGCCAAAGCGAACAGCGCGCCCACCAGCCAGTCCGCCAGGATGAGTTTCGAGCTACCCAAGTCCCGCGCCATAAAGCCGGTAGTCGCGAAGATGCCCATACCCACCATATTGGAGACCACCAGGGCCGTGGCGCTGACGAATCCGAGTTGGCGTAGAAGTCCCGCTTTGCCCTGAAGCTGTGTGAGCATCCTTGCTTATGGTCATTGTATGTCAGTTGAAGGAATAGGGCGGGCCGTTTTCGCCCGCCGTCCCGGCTTTCAGAGCGTGAACGGGATTCTGAGAAAATCGGGCAGGAACATCATGCTGGCGGCAATGGGGTAGGCTACAGGCAGCGATTAGGACACGCCGTTCACGCTCTAAATAATATAGTGATCCGTGCGCGCAAATCGTTTCACTTCCCACCCGGTACCAGGCAGGTTACAGTGGGCTATGATAAAAGTACTGCATACCAACCGGCTGATCGACGAGAAGAGCCCCTACCTGCTCCAGCACGCACACAACCCCGTGGACTGGTATCCCTGGGGCGCCCCGGCCTTCGAAAAAGCGCGCCTGGAGGGTAAACCGATCTTTCTTTCCATCGGCTATTCCACCTGCCATTGGTGCCACGTGATGGAGCGCGAATCCTTCGAGAACGAAGCTATCGCCGCGGTGATGAACCGGCATTTCGTGGCCATCAAGGTGGATCGCGAAGAGCGCCCGGATGTGGATCGCATTTACATGGCTTTCGTGCAGGCCAGCACGGGCGGCGGAGGCTGGCCCATGTCCGTTTGGCTTACGCCCGAGCTGAAGCCCTTTTACGGCGGCACCTATTTCCCTCCCGAGTCGCGCTACGGACATCCAGGTTTCCCGATGGTCCTGGAGCGCGTTGCAGAAGCTTGGCTGCAGGATCGCGACCGCATCGAGGAATCCAGCCGCGCCGCCATCGAGCAGTTGACCGAACGGTCGGCCGTGGCTCCCGCCGGTCCGGGGTCCACGCTGCGTCCGGATAAGGACACGCTGGACGCCTGCTTCTACGCCTTCCGCCGTAGTTTCGACGCGCGTCAAGGAGGCTTCGGCGAAGCGCCCAAGTTCCCCCGTCCGGTTGCGCTGAATTTCCTGCTGCGATACTACACGCGCACCAAAACCCAGGAAGCGCTCGAGATGGCCACGGCTACTTTGCGCGAAATGGCCAAGGGCGGCATGTACGACCAACTGGGCGGGGGCTTCCACCGCTATTCCGTGGATGCCCACTGGTTCGTCCCGCACTTCGAAAAGATGCTGTACGATCAGGCGCAACTGGCCGTCTCGTATCTGGAAGCGTTTCAGATTTCGGGCGACGCGTCTTACGCCCAAACCGCGCGCGGCATTTTGGACTACATCCTGCGCGACATGTGCGATCCGGAAGGCGGGTTTTATTCCGCCGAGGACGCCGATAGCGCGATCGACGGAGCGCATCCCGAAGAGAAGGGTGAAGGCGCGTTCTATGTCTGGACGCAATCCGAAATCGAGGCGGTGGCCGGCCAGCCCGCGGCAGAGTGGTTCTGCCGCCGTTTTGGCGTGGAGCGGGAGGGCAATGTCAGCAACGATCCGCACCGGGAATTTACCGGAAAGAATATCCTCTATCAGGCGAACGTGGAGGATGATCCCGCCCGTCAAGCGGCGATACTCGAAACCTCCTGCAAATTGCTCGAGGCGCGAAACCGGCGGGTCCGCCCGCATCTGGACGACAAAGTCCTGACCGCCTGGAACGGGCTCATGATTTCGGCATTCGCTAAAGCCGGCGCGATCTTGGCCGATCCCCGCTATGCGGAGGCCGGCCGGCGCGCCGCCGATCACGTGGCCAGCCGCATGTACGACCCGGCGACCGGCATCCTGCTACGCCGTTACCGCAACGGCGAAGCCGCCATCCCCGGCTTCCTGGACGATTACGCCTTCTTCACCCAGGCGCTTCTCGATCTGTACGAGACCAGCTTCGAGTGGCGCGATCTGGAACTGGCGATCAACCTAGCGGAGAAGCAGGCGGAGTTGTTCGAAGATGCCGAAAACGGCGCATTCTACAGCACGGCCGCGGGCGATCCCACGCTGGTCATGCGGCTCAAGGAAGATTACGATGGCGCCGAGCCATCCGGCAACTCCATCGCGGTGCTGAACCTGCTGCGGCTCGCACAAATGACGGACCGCCAGGATTTTCGCGCCTCCGCCGCGCGCGCGTTGGAAGCTTTTGGTTCGCGGATGGTGGCCGCGCCGGTAGGCATTCCGCAGATGCTGGTGGCTTACGAATTCAGCATTTCGAAGCCTAAGCAGATCATCCTCGTGGGCGAGCGCGATGCGCCGGATACCCGCCGCATCCTTGCCGTGCTGCACGCCCGGTTCGATCCGCATCGCATCGTGCTGCTGGTGAACGGTGAATCGCGTGCAGCGCTGGCCCGCTACCTTCCCACGGTGGCGGACATGACCGCAATCGGCGGCCAGGCTACCGTCTACGTCTGCGAGGATTACGTCTGCAAGCTGCCCTCCACGGAGTTTCCGATCGAATAACGATCGTGACATCCGCGAATCCGCGGGCGGCTCCCGGTATTCTCCATCGGATACCATGGAGCTATGGAAAAACTGCCGGCATTTCAAAACGAACCTTACACCGATTTCTCCGCTCCTGCAAACCGGCGGGCCATGGACGAGGCGCTCTCGGCGGTGCGCGCGCAACTCGGCCGCGAGTACGATTTGCTGATCGCCGGCGAGCGGCTGAAGACTGGAGATCTGCTGCGCTCGGTCAACCCTTCGGACCCGGCGGAGGTAATCGGTGTGCATCATCGCGCCACCGCCGAACTGGCGCGCCGCGCGGTGGATTCGGCCTATGCCTATTTTTCCGAATGGTCCGCTACTCCCGCCGAAGAGCGCATTCGGCTGCTGGTGCGCGCGGCCGGCATCATCCGCCGCCGCAAGCTGGAGTTCGACGCCTGGCTGGTTCTGGAGGCCGGCAAGACCTGGCCGGAGGCGGACGCAGACGTCTCTGAAGCGGTCGATTTCTGCGAGTACTACGCGCGCGAGATGCAGCGCCTCAGCGGGCCGCAACAGCCTGCCGTCCAACTGCCAGGCGAGCGGGGCGAATTGCGCTATCTGCCGCTGGGCGTCGGCGTGATCATTCCGCCATGGAATTTTCCGCTGGCAATCATGGTGGGGATGAGCGTGGCGTCCCTGGTGGCGGGCAACACGGCCCTGATCAAGCCCTCCAGCGAAACCCCGACCATCGCGGCCAAATTCGCCGAAGTGCTGCTGGAAGCCGGCTTCCCGGACCGGTCCTTCTGCCTGCTCACCGGTAGCGGCGCGGCGGTCGGCGACACCATCGTCGAACATCCTAAGACCCGCTTCGTGGCCTTCACCGGTTCGCGCGATGTGGGCCTGCACATCAACGAATTGGCGGCCAAGGCGCAGCCCGGCCAGATCTGGATTAAGCGCGTGATCGCCGAGATGGGCGGCAAGGACGCCATTGTGGTGGATGCCGATTGCGATCTGGACAAGGCCGTGGAAGGCGTAGCGGTCTCGGCGTTCGGATACTCGGGGCAGAAGTGCTCGGCTTGCTCGCGCGCGATCGTGGACTCCAAGGTCTACGATGCGTTCCTGGAAAAGCTGCAGGCGCGCGTTTCCACGATCAAGGTGGGCGCGCCGGAAAAGATCGAGAACTATATGGGGCCGGTAATCAGCGAAGGCGCGCGGCGTACAATACTGCAATACATCGAAACCGGCAAGGGGGAGGGCCGGCTGCTGCCGGTCGACGTGGCGGCGCCCGGGGCGGGATACTTCGTGCCGCCCACGGTGATCGCGGATGTGGATTCCAAAGCGCGCATCTTCCAGGAGGAGATCTTCGGGCCGGTGCTGGCGGTGACCAAAGCGCGCGATTTCGAGCATGCCATGGAGCTGGCCAACGATTCGCAGTACGGCTTGACCGGAGCGATTTTTTCCAACGTGCCCGAACACATCGAGCGCGCCCGGCAACAATTCTTCGTGGGTAATCTGTATGTGAACCGCAAGTGTACCGGCGCCATGGTCGGCGCGCACCCGTTCGGGGGGTTCAATATGTCGGGCACGGATTCGAAGGGCGGAGGTCCGGATTACATGATTTTGTTTCTGCAGGCTAAGTCTATCGCGGAGCGCGTGGGATAAGTGAAGCCACCAGCGGCCAATATAGGTTTGAGAAGTTTCAAATTCTTTCGAATGTGGCCTCGTAGCCTGTTCATGAGAAAAAAGGACGGCCGCCTATTGATCAACAGGTCAAAGAGCTTCAGGGGCAGGGAGTGTACGTGCTCTACAAAGGGGACGAGCTTTATTACGTCGGTAGGGTCACCAGGCTGTTTAGCCGCCCGCACGATCACTCAAAAAAGGTAACGGATGAGTACTACGCTCATTGGGATTACTTTTCGGCGTTTGCGGTGGCGGATGCGGTCGGCAATCGCGACTAGAGGTTGGCGGAGCTCAAAGCGATACTAATTGCAGCCATGCCGCGTGCCACAAATAGATCTACGCCTCGATTCGAGCGGGTTAGGATTCCGAAATCGCTATTGATCGATGAAAAGTAATTCGCAAGAGCCCAAATTGGCCGCTACAGGATATTCGAATCAACGCAGATCGTGCCGGTCATGCAGATCCTCGCGATTCCGGATGCCGCGCCCTCCAAGATGGAAGGGCGAATCCCGCTGCGCCAGAGCGCGGGACTTGGCCTGAGCATAGCCTCCCTGGGCCTCTACGAGCTTTCGCAACTCGTTCGCGAGCACTGCGCCGACGCTGGTGGCTTGCTGCGCGGCTATGGATCGCGCCGCTTAAAAG
>JBEKTJ010000192.1:0-12643 GCA_049516155.1 Bryobacteraceae bacterium | reverse complement strand
ACGACCGGTGGCCGGACGATCGGGAGATCTCAATTTTCTATGCCGTCTCGCTGCTCGGCACCGTGCGGCCCACGGACAAAGGGTTCCGGCGCCAGGCGCTGGCGGCTTCCATCGCCCTGAAGGTATTTCAGGAGAACCCTAGCCATCCCGGCGCCGCGCACTTCATCATCCATGCGTTCGACGATCCGGATCATGCGATTCTAGCGCTGCCAGCAGCGCGCATGTATGCCAGGATCGCGCCGGCGGCGCCGCACGCGCTGCATATGCCGTCGCACATCTTCGTTCAACTCGGCATGTGGCAGGATGTGGTGGCATCCAACGTCGTAGCCTATAAAGCAGCGGTCGACTTGATCGCGCGCATGCACCTGCCGGAAGGGCGGGAGGATTTTCATACGCTCTCCTGGCTGGAGTATGGGAACTTGATGCTCGGGAAGTTTGACGAAGCGCGAAAGAACGTAGATCTCGCCTGGCAGGCCGCCGATCGAAGTCCTCAGAATCCGAATATCGCGCAGCAATATCACACCATGCTGGCGCGTTATATCCTGGAGACCGGCAAGTGGGAAAAGATCCCGCTGGAGGATTCTATGGAAGCCCCGGCCGACCATGCGGCGATGCCTGGTATGCCTGGTATGCCAGCCGGAGGTCCGGGGTACACCGGAAGCGGAGCGTGGATATTCATCGCCGGCCTTGGTGCAGCAAGACTTGGCGACCCGGAGCGAGCCGATCAGGCGCGCGCCAAGCTTTCCGCGATGCGCCAGGACGTGGAATCGGCAGGCGATGCATACGCCGCAAAGCCGCTCGCCATCATGGAAAACGAGGTCGGCGCGGCCGTCGAACTGGCGCGTGGACAGAAGTCCGAGGCGGTGGGCCTGGCGAAGCAGGCGGCCGACATCGAAGCGACATTGGCTGCGCCGTCGGGGCCGCCGGAACCGATCAAACCGGCGCTCGAGTTCTACGGAGAGGTGTTGCTGGACGCGGGCAGGCCGGCGGAGGCTGCCGCGGCGTTCGAGGAGGCATTGCTGCGAACGCCCAGACGAACGCCCTCGGTGAAAGGACTCGCGCGGGCTGCTGCCAAAGGCAGTGCGCAAGCGCCCTCCGTGGAAAGGTAGCCGGCCAGAGGCGTAGACCAGCCCCCCCGCCTCGCCTAGTTCTTAGGGACGGTGAACCCGGCGACAAAAAGCGTGGCCAGCAGCCAGCCGAGCAGAATCTGAGCCCAGAGGAACCAGCGCAGGAATCGGGGCGAGGTGCCCAAACGCCGGTAGTGGGTCAATTTGGATTTGGAGGGCGGGCAATTCTGCCCGCAGCCGGCTTTTCAGCCGGCTCTGGCCGCCTCAAAGGCGGCTGCGGCCAAGATTGGCCGCCCTCCAAAATCCAAACTGGCCCACTACTCAAACGCCTGAAGCGCGACGGCGTCCTTCTTGGGTAGCCCGGCGCGCGCAGCCCCAACCAGACCAGCGGCCCCTCCAGCCACCGGAGCCGCCGCGTCCAAGGCCTTTCGGTATCGCAATTCGAGCCCGCCCGCTGTTGCTCTGACCGCGCCGGGCTCAGCGACCTGCTAAAATCGGAGCAATGGCAAAACAAAAGCAACCCAAGGAGCCCCTGCCGCCGCTGAGTGTCTGGGCGGGGCCGGTCGCGCTCGGCTGGTTGGTCCCCGGCGGCGGTCATTTCCTGCTCAAGCGTCCTGGCCGGGCCGCGCTATTGTTGGTTTCAATCACCCTGATGTATCTCTGCGGATTGATGATGCGCGGGGCCATGTTCCAGCCGCAAACCGGCGACCTGCTGACCATCTTGATCAATACAGGCGGCTTCATTGGCGATCTGGCTTCCGGCATTTTGTATCTGCTAACTGTGTGGCTGGGCTACACTCAGCCCGACGTCGCCGGCTTGGTGCACGACTACGGCACAAAGTTTCTGGTCACGGCCGGCTTGCTCAACATTCTGGCCATGGTCGACGCGTTTGAAATCGCGGCGGGGAGGAAAAACTGATGTTCAAAATGAATCTTTCCCACTTTGAAGCGTCCCTGCTGTTCGCCCTCTTCACCTCGATTGTGATGGGTGTGGTGACGAAACGCGACGACCAGGAACGGCTGCGCTACGGTGTATACGTCTTCGGCTGCTTCATGGCTGCTCTTGTCGGTATCGGCTGGCTGATGCACTTCGGCCATGGCTAGTCGAGCAGCCCACGCGAACTTTTCGTCTCCGCGCCGTACAGATCCTGGATCGCACTGCCGCTTTCTCGACCGTCGCTGGATCGTACCTAATCTCAAGGCCTGGCAGGGCCCAACATATAGCCGCGGAACGCATCGACGACCCCTTGCGAAACAGTTTAGCGCCTCGGGCGATGCCGAAGCGCCACTGCGCGTCCAGCGGCTGCGTTGTGGCATCCCGGCCCCGAATGGGTGTACATTACACAATATTGGAGGCGTTCCGCATGATTCGATTTTCAACAGGCTTGGGACTTTGCATCGGGTGTGGGCTGGCCATGCTGCCGGCGCATGCCCAGCCGCCGATTCCCAAGCGATTGGTAGCCGACTACGGTTACTGGAGCCAGACCCAAACTCCGCCTTACAGCGCTGCGCAGATCCCGTTCCACAAGCTGACGCAGATCAACCACGCCGGGGTCAGCTTCAATGCCGACGGCAGCCTTACGGTACCCCCTCCGCCCAATGGCTTTCTGGAGCCGGCGCTGATCAGCGGTGCGCACGCGGCGGGCGTGAAGGTGCTGCTGCTGTTGGGCGGCGATTTTCCGGGGCTCGAAACTACTAGCGGTGGCCTCACGGCTTTGTTGGCGAATTTGCAGACGTTCATTACCACGAACGGCTACGACGGCCTGGATATCGATTGGGAGTATCCCAGCTCCACTACGGATACGCAGATGTTCTACCGCGTGATGACGGGACTGCGCTCCGTTTTTCCCAGCCCGCAATATCTGCTTTCCGTAGATGTTCCACCATGGGGATCGACTGCTTACGATTACCAGAATGTGACACCCGTGATCGATTATTGGAACATCATGATGTACGATTGCGCGGGGCCCTGGACCGACGACGGGCAGTTCAACTCGCCCGTCTTTCCGGACCCCAACAATCCGCAACCCTGGGAATGCCAGCCTGGGGGCAGCGCCGAGCAGGCCATTAACGTCTTTATGAACGACCTGAATATACCGGCGGCCAAGCTGAACATGGGAACGCCGTTTTACGGCTACCTGTATTTGAACCTTAGCAGGGTGTACGGCAACTGCACTCCATTGATCTATGGCGAGTGCGGTTACAGCGAGGTTCCGTCGTACAACTATGGCACGTTCATCAAGCAGCGCATCAACGCGATGGGATGGACGTCATACTTCGACGAGGAAACCATGGTGCCGTACCTGCTGCGCACGGATGGGCAGCCAGGGTTCATTACTTACGACGACGCGCTTTCCACCTATACAAAAATCTGGTATTCGGAGTGGTCGCGCGGCCTGGGCGGCGGGTTCATGTGGTCGCTCGATGCGGACTACGACGGGTCGACGCAGGACTTGCTGGAGGCGATGTACCAGGCAACTATGAATATTCCGTTTAGCGCGGCGAAGCAGTAGTCGAGAGTTGGAGGGCGGCCACTAATGCGCGCGACCTCTGTGCAGGGCTACTATGCCGCCGGTGAGGCGCTCAAACTGCACGGCGGCGAAGCCGGCGGCGCGCATCATATCCGCCAATTCCTCCGGCGCGGGAAATTTGCGCACGGAATCCGGCAGGTAGCTGTAGGCGTCGCGCGATCCGGATAGAGCGCCGCCGATCAGGGGCAGCACGCGCCGCGAATAGAAGTTATACAATGCGCCGAATAGCGGATTGGGCGGCTGCGAGAATTCCAGAATGGCCGCGGTTCCCCCACTGCGTAATACGCGCCGCATCTCGCGCAGGCCGGCTGCGTAATTCGCCAGGTTGCGGAAGCCGAATGCGACTGTGATCAGATCGAGCGAGGCGTCCGGTAAGGGCAGGTTTAGTGCGTCGGCTTCGAATAATGGGCCGCTCACTTTGGCTTGCGCGGCAACCAGCATGGGATGGCAGAAGTCCGATCCCATCGCTTGCGAGCCGGGATGCCCGCGTTGCAGCGCACGCATCAGATCGCCCGTGCCGCAGCAGATGTCCAACACGCGCGCGGCGGGACGCGATAGCACATCGCGCACCCGCGCCACCGTGTGCGCGCGCCAGTAACGATCCATATTGAACGAAAGCAGATGGTTGGCCAGATCGTAGCGATGCGCCACGCGGCCAAACATGGCGCGCACCCATGCGGCCGCTTCCCGCTCGCTGTGCGCGCCCTGCGGCGTGGCGCCGGTCATGCCAGCCTCATGCCAGTGCAGCCTGGATGGCGGCCAGCGCCATTTGGTCCCCGATGCCGGACACCACTTGCACCTCTCCGATGCGCTCGGGCAGCACGAAGTGCACCTTGCCCTGAATAGTTTTCTTGTCGCTCGCCAGGCGCGTCAACAAGCGCTCCGCCGGGATCCCCGTCAACGGAGGAATCGGGCCGTACAGCCGGATGGCTTCCAGGATGTCCACCGTGTCTTCGGCAGAAAGATGGCCGGTCATTTGCGCCAGGTAAACCGCGGCGCGCATGCCGAACGCCACGGCCTCGCCATGCAGGAAGCGGGTGTAGCCGGTCTCGGCTTCCAGTGCGTGGCCGAAGGTATGCCCGAAATTCAGGATGCGGCGCAGTCCGCCCTCGCGCTCGTCGGCGGAGACCACTTCTGCCTTGATCGCGACGGACTCCGCGATGATGCGGTCCACCGCGTCGGGCTGGCGCGACAGCACGTCGGCACTGGATTCCGCGAGGAAGCGGAAGAGCGGCTCGCTGCGGATCACTCCTGCTTTCAGAACCTCGTAGAGACCCGCGCGGTATTCGCGATCAGGCAGCGTTTCGAGCACGCTCGGATCGATGAGCACGGCCAGTGGCTGGTGGAAGCTGCCGATGAGGTTCTTGCCGATTGCGAGGTTGACGCCGGTCTTGCCGCCGATGGCCGCATCGACCTGAGCCAACAGGGTAGTGGGGATCTGCACTACAGGAATGCCGCGCATGAAGATGGCCGCCAGAAAGCCTGCCATATCCGTGACGATACCGCCGCCGAAGGCTACGACTACGCTGGAACGGTCGGCGCCGCGGTGGACCATTTCGTCGGCCAGCCGCTCGACGGGCGCCAGGCGCTTCTGGTCTTCGCCGCCGGGGAGAAAGAGCACTTCGTGCGGTATGGCGGTCAGTGCATGTTCGAGGCGCGCGCACTGATGGCCCCACACATCTTCGGAGGAGACGACGAATATCTTGCCGGCGTTGGCGGGCAGATAGCGCGCGGCGTGTTGCAGAATGCCGCGCTCCACCACGGCGTCATAGGCGACGGGCGGCGTTTCTACGCGGAATGTGGACATATTGGTGTTGTACCATGTAGGCGCGGAGCGCTTGCTGGCCCGGCGGAACAGTTCACGAAGTGGTTGGCGGACGAGAATCTCAGGGGTGC
Source organism: Bryobacteraceae bacterium (assembly GCA_049516155.1). Classification (GTDB taxonomy): domain Bacteria; phylum Acidobacteriota; class Terriglobia; order Bryobacterales; family Bryobacteraceae; genus Bog-159. The sequence continues at coordinate 7,149 of JBEKTJ010000192.1, read as the reverse complement.
AATCGTCCGCTCACCGCAAGATTCATCGCAGCGTGCCTGGAGCGAACGCGCCGTGCATAGCAACTGTTACCCGGCAGTCGCCGCGAGCCAGCCGCGCGTGGAACCCGACTTGCCTGGTGACCGTGAATCCGAGCCGTTGCAAGGCCCGGCTGGCTGCTGCGCCGGTAACGTCCCAAGACAGCTTCATGCCTGGATCGGAACCGGGTCGTTAACGAAAATGCAGCCGGATGCTGCGGGACTTGGCCCCGATCAAAATGGGTTTCGACCGCCTCGCCGACCTGCCGTTGCAGATCCCGAAGGTCACGCCCGTGCGTCGTGATGCCGCCCGCGCGGTTTGGCGCGTTCCATGACGCCACGAGCCAGCCTGAATCCTCGTCGTTGAAGACTTGGAACGCGACTTCATCCTCGCGGCCTTGTGCGAGTGGCGCGCGTCACCCCTTGGCCTTCTCGATCTCCTCCACCAGCGCGGGCGCCACTTGGAACAAGTCGCCCACAATGCGGTAATCGGCCACTTCGAAGATGGACGCGTTGGCGTCCTTATTAATAGCCACGATGATCTTCGAGCCTTTCATGCCGACCAGATGCTAGATGGCGCCGGAGATGCCAACGGCCAGGTACATCTTGGGGGCGACGGTTTGGCCGGAACTGCCGACCTGCCGCTCCATGGGGAGCCAGCCGGAGTCGCAGATGGGCCGAGATGCCGCCAATTCTGCGCCGAAGGCGTCGGCCAGCTTTTGCACGATGGGGATATTCGAGCAGACATCGCGGTCTTGCGCCGCCCGCGCGCTAGAGTGAAAATCACGGTATGGCCGTTATTGAACTCGTTGACGCGATTCCCCTGGCGAAAGACGCACACGGCGTCTACCGCGTCGGCGGAACGCGCGTCACGCTGGATCTCGTGGTGCGCGCTTTCAATCGGGGCGCCACGGCGGAGGAGATCGCCCAGGAGTTCTCTCTAGTCTGCGATTGCCCGAGGTCTCCCAGGTGATCGGCTATTATTTGAAGCACGGCGCCGAGTTGGCTGCATACTTCGAGAAACGCGAGCGCGAAGAGAAGGAACTGCTCGACGCTCATCGGGAAGAGTGGTCGCCCAAGGGACTGCGGGAGCGCTTGCTGGCCCGGCGGAAGAGTGTGTGAAGTGGTTGGCGGACGAGAATCTCAGGGGTGCAATCATCCGCGGTGTGTTGCGCCGCTCGTATGGATTCGACTTCGTCCGCACGCAGGACGTTCCCCAGATTTCGGGCGAAGCGGATACCGTCATCCTCGATTGGGCCGCTCGGAACGGCCGCGTTGTTCTGACTCACGATGTGACCAAAATGATTCCCGCCATGCGTGAACAGCTACGCGTCTCTTGCCGGCGGACGGACTACCGAGTGGGATGCCCTGCTGCTCCAGCAAGTCGTTGATTTTTCGTGGGCCCATAGCAGTTTCTTGTTTCTTGGAGCACGCCCCTGGGCTAAAATGGCGACCGCGGCCGAGATTGGCCGCCGTCCCACTTTGCAGAATCGCGTTTCGTCTGGAAGGCGGCATTGGGCAGGATTGCCCGCCCTCCAGTGGCCGCGGTCGGCGGTTTGAATTATCAATAGTTGAACAAAAACTCCTTACTGGTTAGCATGGCCCACATCATGTCCTCCAGCGCCTGCCGATGCACTTCGCGCCGCACCTCCGGCGACCCAGCCGACGCCCGCGCCCCGCGCAGCGCATCCAGCAACGGCTGCCTCTCCGCGTCCGTCGGATAGCGGCTGAAGGCGGACAAGAATAAGTGGTCAAGAATGCGCGCATCCGATAGCCCCAACTTCACCGCCAGCGCCGCATACCCATTCGTGTCGCTCAGCTTCTTATTCAGCGTGTCCCCGTTTATCACGTGCAGGGCCTGCGCGATGTTCGGTTCGCTCGACCTCTCGCCCGCATCGCAAATAATTCTCTTCGGCCGCCCGAACGAGCTCAGGAATTGCGACTGCACCTGCACGTCCGGCAACTGCTGCGCGCGCATGCCCACCGGATATCCGGTGAACTTCGTGGGCACTCCAGTGACCTGCGACATGGCGTCCAGCAGGACCTCGGCAGGCAGCCGCTTCACGAAATAGCGCGAATAATATTTCGTATCCATCTGGTTGGCCGCATTCGAATCGGCCGAAAGCTGGTAGACGCCCGAATTCATGATAGTGCGGATCAGCCGCTTCACGTCGTAGCCGCTTTTCACGAAATCGTCGCTCAACGCGGCGAATAATTCCTCGTTCGAAGCCGGATTGGTGGCGCGCACATCGTCCACCGATTCCACTAGGCCGCGGCCCATGAAATTCGCCCACACGCGATTTACCAGCGAGCGCGCGAAATAAGTGTTCTGCGGGCTCACCAGCCAGTCGGCGAAATGCACGCGCCGGTCGTCGGTCGAATCCAGCGACATCGGCGTGCCGTCCAGCGGCGTGGGAGGCAACGGTTTCAGCAGCTTCGGATGCAGCACGTCGCCGGTGTCCTTGGCATACACCACGATGTCGCCCGGTTCATTGCCGTTCTTCAGCCCCACGCGCGCAAAGAGGTTCACCAGCTCGTAATATTGCTTCTGCGTCCACTTCTCCAGCGGATGATTATGGCAGCGCGCGCACGTCACACGGTTGCCCATGAACGCCTCGGTGGCGGTCTCCGTCAAGTCGATGGGATCCTTGTGCAGCACGTAGTAATTCAGGGCGCCGTTCTGCCGCGTATCTCCCGACGAGGTGAAAATCTCGTACGCAAATTTGTTCCAGGGTTTGTCGTCCTTCACGCCGTCGCGAATCCAGTTGTAGAACGACCACATGGCGTTGGGGCGCAGCTTGCGGCTGGAGATCAGCATCAGATCCGACCACTTGTATGCCCAATAATCCACGTACTCGTCGCGCTCCAGCAGCCGGTCGATTAGCTTGGCGCGTTTGTCCGCCGCCGGATCGGCCAGAAAGTCCTCGACCTCTTCCGAAGTCGGTAGAATGCCGGCCGCATCCAGGTACGCGCGCCGGATGAAGGTCGCGTCCGAAGCCGGCCCCGAAGGCGCGATATTCAAGGCCTTCAGTTTGGCCAGCACCAGATCGTCGATGTAATTATGCCGCTCGAATTTCGTGTAAACCGAGGCGTCCACCTGGTTGGCATACGGCACGCCCATGCGCGCGTAGAGCACGCGGCTGGCGTACCACAGCGTAATGGCCGCTTCACCGCTGCCGTTCATCTTCACGTGCCCGGAGTCGTCCACCGAGGCCACGCCTTCGTCACTCGATCCATAGCGCACCCAGCGCGTTACGTCGCGCAAGCGCCCGTCGGAATACTTCGCGCGCACCACGATCTGCTGCTCCGCGCCGGGTTTCAAAACGGCGGTTGCAGGGAAAACTTCCAGTCCGGTTACCGTGGGATCGCTGTCGGACGGACGTGGCGCGCCCGCCGCAATCCATTCCGCGATCACCCGGTATTCGAGCGAATCGGTGTTGAAGCGCTTGCCGCCGCCGTGCGGAACCGCGAACGTGGGCTTCAACAGCATCAGGCTGTGGGATGGTTCCGAGAGCGAAATGCGGCGGCCAATCGACTCGCGAGTGAGAGTATCGTAGTCCTGATCGGGATCGTAGCCGCGCAGGGTGAGCTTGAATCCATTCTTGCCGGCCGCCGCACCGTGACACGCGCCCGAATTGCAGCCGACCTTGCTCATCACGGGGATGACATCGTTGCGAAAGCTCCAGATGTGTGGGGCCTGCACATTCTTCACGTGAACGGCGATCGAAGCCGTGCGCCCTTGCGCGGATGCGGTGATGGTGGCTTCGCCATCGGCTGCGGGGCGCACCATACCCGTTTGATCTACGGTCGCCACGGCGGGTTTGGAGGAGGTCCAGTGCGCGGTGCGAGTGCAGTCTTCCTGGTGATTATCGAGCGAAGCTTCGGCCAGCAGTTGCTGGTAGGACTCCGGCCCGTCCAAATTGACGGGGCCGGGCAGGATGGCGAGATCGGAGGCGAATGCCGTCGCGGCAAGAAAGAATAGCAAGAATCGATACATGTGCTACCTAGACAAACAGCTCTTTAATCGGCTCGACACCGCGCTCAACCAGCGGGATCGGACGACCCTGCGCTCCCGGCAGTTCCAGTTCGAGCGAGATTCCCAAGCCTTCGTAGATCGTAGCCGCCACTTCCGCTGGGCTCGTGGGACGATCTTTGGGTGTCGCTCCGATATCGTCGGAAGCCCCGATCACCTGCCCGCCCTTCACCCCTCCGCCCGCCATGACAATGCTCCAGCACTGCGGCCAATGGTCGCGCCCACCCGCCGGATTCACCTTCGGTGTGCGGCCAAACTCGCCCATAGCCAGCACCATGGTGTTGGTCAGCAACCCGCGGTCCTGCAGATCCTGCAATAACGAGCTGTAGGCCATATCGAACATCGGCCCCACCAGATCGCGATAGCAACTGATCGGGCTGAACGGTTTCGATCCGTGAATGTCCCAGGTGATTTCGTCAAATACCGTCTCGAACATGTTGACGGTCACGAAGCGCACCCCTGCCTCGATCAGCCGCCGCGCCAGCAGACAGCTCTGCCCAAACCGGTTCTGCCCGTATTTCTGGCGCACCTGCTCCGGCTCGCGCGAAAGTTCGAACGCCTCGCGCGCCTTCTGCGACGACATCAGGGTGTAAGCCTGGTGAAAGGTGGCGTCGAACAAGCGCGCGTCCTGCGAAGTTTCGAACTTGCTGACGGTATGATCCACCATCTCCCGCCAATTCTTGCGCCGGTCCACGCGCAGCGCCGAGAGATAATCCGGCGGCAGCATGTCCGGGACTTTGAAATTTGGGTCCGAAGGGTCGGCGTTCAGCACGAATGGATCGTAGGTCTTGCCCAGAAACCCGGCGTTCTGCCCGTGTGGCATGTTGCCGCCGGTGTTGCCGATGGGCCGCGGCAGCAGCACATGCGGCGGCACGTCGCCGTTCGGCCCCTTCAGCTTCGAGAGCACGCATCCGATGTGCGGATACTCCACGCCGCCCTGGAACAGGCGGCCGGTCTGCATCATCTGGTGCCCTGTGTCGTGTACCGCGGCGGCCGTATGATAGACGCTGCGAATCAGTGCGTATTTGTCGGCATGCTTCGCCATGCGCGGGAAGTTTTCAGAAATCTCGATCCCCGGTACGTTCGTCTTGATCGGCTTGTAGGGCCCGCGAATCTCGATCGGCGCGTTGGGCTTCATGTCCCAAGTATCGAGCTGCGACGGCCCGCCCACCAGGAACAGCATGATGCAGTTGGTGTCTTTTTTCTGATCGACGGCGCCCAGCGCCTTCATCGCGAACAGATCGTTCAGGCCCAGACCGAGCAGCGAGAGCGCGCCCGCGTGCAGAAAATCTCGGCGGCGCAGCCCATCGCAAAACTCGACCGGTTTATCGGAATCCAGGCGAAGCATCCGGACCCCCTCCCAGGGGGTGTCTGGTTGCCATTCTAGCGCTTTTGTTACAACAAGTGGAAGTTCACTTCGATAGATGCTGGGGCCATCACCGGTTTTCCGTCGCGGGTGCCGGGACGGAAGCGCCACTGCTTCACCGCCTCGATGGCCTTCTCCTCCAGCCCCAACCCCAGTCCCGGGGTCATCTGGATGTTCCGCAGCCGGCCGTTGATATCCACTTCGCCATAGAGGATCACGACGCCTTGGAGCTTGGCCTTGCGTGCATCTTCCGAAAACTCCGGCTCCACCTTGAAAAGCACTTGCGGAGCGGTGAACGCGCCAGTGGACCCGCGCAATCCCCCGCCGATATCGCCACCCGTCGCCTGGCCCTAGGCATGGACCCTACCCGGCCCGATACCGGCACCCACACCGTCGCCGCCCCCCCGCCTTTACCGGGGCCGTCCGATGGCGGCCCTGCGACACCGTGCGAAATGGTGCTGAACGACATCGAGAAGGACTCGACGATCCGCTTCCAACCGGCGCGGCGAATGAGCGACGAGGAATTCTATGCCTTCTGCGCGGCCAACCCAGGCTTCCGCATCGAGCGGACCGCGAAAGGAGAGATCGTCATTATGCCCCCCACCGGAGGCGAGACCTCCCACCGCAACCGCCGGTTTGACGGCTCAATTGTACAATTGGGCCAGGCGCGAGGGCCGCGGAAAGGACATTGACTCCAACGTGGAGTACATTTTGCCCAGCGGCGCGGCACGCTCACCGGATGCCTCTTGGGTTCTGCAATCCCGGCTCGCGACACTGACGCCGAAGCAAAAGAAAGAATTCCTGCCGCTGTGTCCCGATCGCGTTGTAGAGCTGCGCCCACCGACGGACCGGCTGCCGCGAGTACAGGCCAAGATGCGGGAATGGATGGACAACGGCGTTAAGCTGGGCTGGCTGATCGATCCTACGACGCGCACAGTCTAGGTCTATCGCCCTGGCGAAACGACGGAACGGCTCGTGATTAACTACTTGACAACAATGACAAGAATAGCACACAATGGGTTGTGGCAGGCCGGTCATGGGCTTGTGCGGATTTCGCTAAAGCAACCGGGCATCAGCCCCGTCAAGAAATCTGCCAAACGAATCAATAGGGAAAATACCCTAGTACTCGAACGCCAGCTAACGACCGTCAATAATCTTGAGAATTCCTTCAATTGCTGTTTACTTCCGTTGTTGTTGTGTTATAACTTGATAACGAAGTATATTTGCGCAAATGCATCTAAAGTGCAAATGTGCTAGTTGTGAGCACACTGAGAAGCGCCCGAAGGCCGACACCGATAAACTGACGCTCACCGGAAGTTAAAGTTTCGCAGACAACTTTCCGATGGATACGTGCGTCTATGCGTTTTGAGCGGAGAGGTGCGGAGTCGAACCGCCATCCCTTGCGAGGATCTGACGCTTATAAGGCGTCCCCTGGCACCGGCCAGTACCTCTCCCCAAAAAAAGTTTGGGGCGTTGGGCGGGGTTCGAACCCGCAGCACGCGGAATACTGGTCCGCTGTTCTGCCAATTGAACTACCAACGCCGCAATGCCCTTGGGGTCCGCGTTCCGCGCCGACTAAGCTAGGACGCTGGCCCCAAGGGGAACTTCTGAGCAGTTGGGCAAAGCTCCGCCTTTCCTGCTGTTGACAAAATTTACCGGGTATGGAAAAATGAAGACGTGCTCTTCTAGGCGGCCACGCAAAGGCCGCCCCGCGCCGGTGATGGAAAGATCACGG
>JBEKTJ010000191.1:0-12869 GCA_049516155.1 Bryobacteraceae bacterium | reverse complement strand
ATGTCGGCTACACGCGCCGCCACCACACTTTCTTCGAAATGCTGGGCAATTTTTCGTTCGGCGATTACTTCAAAGCCGATGCCATCCGGTTCGCCTGGGACCTGGTTACCAAAGACTACGGCATGCCCAAGGATCGCCTCTACGTCACTGTTTTCCGCGAGGATGACGATGCCGAGCAGCTCTGGCAGCAGGTCGCAGGCGTGCCCAAGGAGCGCATCTTCCGCCTTGACGAGAAGGACAATTTCTGGCAGATGGGCGATACCGGTCCCTGCGGCCCGTGTTCCGAGATTCATTACGACATGGGACCAGGCGCCTCCGAACCGGGCCATGAACACGAGGTCTTTCCCAGTGACGCCGGCGGCCGCTTCGTCGAAATCTGGAACCTGGTGTTCATGCAGTTCGACCGCGATTCCAACGGCGTTCTGACGCCTCTGCCGCGCCCTTCGATCGATACCGGCATGGGCCTCGAGCGCGTGGCAGCGGTGCTGCAAGGCAAACTGTCGAATTACGATACGGACCTGATCCATCCCATCATCGTGCGTGCGGCCGATATGTTCGGCGTGTCCTATGGAGCGGATGCGCGCGTCGATACGGCCCTGCGCATCGCCGCCGACCACAGCCGCGCCGCGACCTTCCTGATTCACGATGGCGTTTTGCCCGCCAACGACGGCCGCGGCTATGTGCTGCGCAAGATCATGCGTCGCGCCATGCGGCATGTCCGCATGATCGGCGTCGAAGAGCCGTTCCTCTACAAGATGACCGGCGAGGTGGCCGAATTGATGCGGCCCGCCTATCCGGAGCTGATGGAGAGCGTGCAGCGCATCGCCCGCATCGTGAAGGATGAAGAGCACCGCTACGCGACCACGTTCCTGGTAGCCGAGCGCATGTTCAACGACGAAGTGAAATCGCTGGCCGGCCACGTGATTCCCGGCGCCCTGTCGTTCAAGCTTTACGACACATTCGGGCTGGCTCTCGACGAACAGGAAGACATGGCGCGGGACCGCGGCCTGGCCATCGACCGCGAGGGCTTCGAGCGCGAAATGGAGGGTCAACGAGAGCGCGCCCGCGCAAGCTGGAGAGGCGCCGAAAAGGGCGCCAAGGGTATAGCCGCGCCTGCCTATCAGGAATTGGTCGCGCAAGGCCGCACGCAGTTCATAGGTTACGAAGAACTGGCCGCCAGCTCGCGCGTGCGAGGGTTGCTTGTCGATCACGAACTGCGCAACGAAATCGGCGCCGGCGTGGAGGCCGAATTGGTTCTCGAACGCACGCCTTTCTATGCCGAAACCGGCGGCCAGGTAGGCGACCGCGGGAGCCTGTTCGCGCTGAACGGCGATAAAGTCGCCGACGTGTTGACGGCGTATCCAGCAGTGCCCGGCCTCACCGTCCATCGCATTCTCACCACTGCGCCCATCCGCGTGGGCGACGAGTTGCTCGCGGAAGTTGCTCAGCCGCTGCGCCTCTCCACCATGCGCAACCATACCGCGACGCATCTGCTGCACGCGGCGCTACGGCAGGTGTTGGGCACGCACGTCAAGCAGGCAGGCAGCGTGGTGGAGCCGCCGCGCCTGCGTTTCGATTTCACGCACTACGCCGCCATGGACAAGGCCGAAATCGAGGAAGTCGAACGCCTGGTGAATGAACAGATCCTACGCAACAGCGGCGTCGAAACCAAAGTGCTGCCGCTCGAACAGGCCGTCGCCACCGGCGCAATGGCTTTGTTTGGCGAAAAATATGGCGACCAGGTGCGCGTCGTTTCGGTGCCCGATTTCAGCAAGGAGCTTTGCGGCGGCACACATGTGCGGCGCACCGGCGATATCGGCGTTTTCAAAATCGTGTACGAAGGCAGCATTTCGGCAGGCGTCCGCCGCATCGAAGCCATAACGGGCGAGGGCGCCGTGCGCCAGTATCAGGAACTTTCGGGAACGCTGCATCGGCTTTCGGAATTGCTGCGCGCCTCCGAGCCCGATCTGGTCGATCATGTTGAAAAAATGTTGGCCCGCGAGAAAGCCCTGGAACATGAAAAGCGCGACCTCCTAAGCAAACTGGCGCATTCCGCGGCGAGCGGCCTGGAAAGCCAGGCGCATACCGTGAACGGCTCGCATGTGCTCGCAGCCCAGGCTGACGGCTTGGATCGCCAGCAGATGCGCGAGTTGGTGGATGCTTTGCGCAACAAGTGGAAAAGTGCCGTTGTTGTGCTGGCGTCCGTCGAAGATTCCACGGTGTCCATCGTTTCGGCCGTGACCAAAGATCTCACTTCCAAGGTGCATGCCGGTAAGCTCGCCGCCGCGCTGGCGCAAGCCGTTGGTGGTAAAGGCGGCGGCCGTCCCGATATGGCGGAAGGCGGCGGCAAAGATCCCGCGGCACTGCCAGCCGCGCTCGCGCGCGCTTACGCCGAAGTCGAGAGCAAGTTGTGACCGGCACGGGGTGCGACAGGCCTCCCGGCCGGTCGTTCGACGTCATCGTGGTAGGCGCGGGGCCCACCGGTCTGGCTTGCGGCATTGAGCTGCAGCAGCGCGGCATTCGCACCGTGTTGATCGAAAAAGGCTGCGTAGTGAATTCCCTCTACAACTATCCGACCAACATGGTCTTTTTCACGACGCCGGAACTGCTCGAAATCGGCGGCATCCCCATGACCAGCCTCAACGAGAAGCCCAACCGGCATGAGGCGTTGAAATATTATCGCCGCGTGGCGGAGCACTTTAGGCTGGAGATTCACGATTACGAACGCGTTACGAACATCGCCGGACCTGACGGTGCGTTTCAGGTGTTTACCACCGACCGCCTAGGTTGCCATCATGCTTATGTCGCGCGTAAGGTGGTACTGGCGACTGGGTACTATGATGTACCAAACTTATTGAACGTTCCAGGCGAAGAGTTGAGTAAAGTTCTTCACTATTACAAAGAGCCGCACCCGTACTATAACCACGACGTGGCGGTGATTGGAGCCAAGAACTCCGCTGCAATCACTGCATTAGAACTGTTTTGGACCGGCGCCCGAGTTACACTGATCCATCGTGGTACGGCTATCTCCGAAAAGGTGAAGTACTGGATCAAACCAAATATAGAGAACCGCATCAGGAGCGGAGAGATCCGAGCGTATTTTAATTCACAGGTTGTGGAAATCCGGCCGGACTCCATCGTCGTTGCAACTCCCGAGGGCGACGTCTTTCTGAAAAACGATTTCCTATTCGCGTTGACGGGCTACAGTCCCGACCTCAACTTCTTGAATTCCATAGGGATTTCGCTCGATCCCGAGACTCAGAAGCCGCGCAGCGACCCGCAAACATTGGAAAGTGAACGGCCTGGCATTTACCTGGCGGGCGTGATCGTAGCGGGCATGCATACCAACGAGATCTTCATCGAAAACGGGCGTTTCCACGGCAAACAGATTGCGGACGCCGTCGCAGCCAAACTATTCGCGTGAAACATTTGGGCCGCTAGTCTCACTATCTTATGTGAGCGGTTATGTGTGGCGAGTACCAGTTCCAAGAAATCCAATTCCAATGCTTACCGCGTATTTGAAACCAAGAGCCATGTTTTCGTATCTAAGCAAAGTGAAGGGGTTCGCGGCTATGTTAAATAATTTATTGAATATATTCTTGGGGTGCTCTCACCGCAGGACGACGTTCCCCATCACTCCCGCGCGGAGATCTGGTTTTTCAACGGCTCCCGGCCAACGCCACTCTACCTATGTCGTTTGCTTAGATTGCGGCAAGGAATTTGGTTATAATTGGGCGGAAATGCGCATCGGCGATCCCGTCACCACTTCGGTAACCGCGGAAGCCGCATTCTCCACCGCGCATCGCTAGTCCCGCGCCGCGCGCGCCATCGTAGACCATCGCAGAATAAGGGCACAGGGTCGGCCTGGGTTCTGATACGATGACTTCTCTATGAGCGCACCCATTTCGAAAGGCCGCCTGATTCCCGCCGCAATTCTGGCTATTTTCGTGTACGGTCTGATTGCGGCCATGCTTGGGACGTTGCTTCCCGAACTCTCGCGCAAGTACGGCCTCACGCCGGACCAGAATGGCGGCATCGCCCTGGCCCAAGCCGTCGGGCTCATCATCGCCTCTCTGGCCGTCGGCCCGCTGATCGATAACAAGGGCAAGAAAACCGGGCTGCTGCTGGGTCTGGGGCTGATCGCGGCGTCGTTGTTCATCGTGCCGAGATCCCCGGCCGGCGCGCTGCCGACTGTGTTTCTGGCGCTGGGGGTCGGCGGCGGCATTATCGTGACCGCTGCAAACGCGCTGGTCAGCGATATCAGCGAGGAGCGGCGGGCCACGACGCTCAATCTGCTGAACCTGTTCTTCGGTTTGGGCGGCCTAGTCACTCCGCTAGTCGGCGCCTATGTGCTTGCCGGCAACACTATCGCGCTGTGCTATCTGGTGGCGGTATTGACAGTCGGAACCTTCTTGCTCCATGCCGCCACGCCCATGCCTCCGCCGACTGGAGAGCGCGGCTTCAAATTGAGCGAGGCCGGGCAGCTTCTGGGCAGGCCCATTCTGTTCCTTCTCTCTTTACTGCTGTTCCTTTACGTCACCTGCGAAGTGGGCGTATGGAACTGGCTGCCTCGGCATCTGGTCGCGCAGGGCATCCCTGAATCGCGCGCTCTCGGCATTCTCTCACTGGGCTTCGCCTTGGGCCTGCTGGTGGGCCGCGTGGTGGTCTCCCGCATCTGTATTAAGGTTTCCTCGCCCACCGTCACGCTGGGCGCATCCATTCTGATGGCGGTCACCACCTACGCCATGCTGCAAACGACGGACGCATTCCTGGCCGGCATTTTGGTTTTCTGCGCCGGGCTGGCGATGGCCCCCGTCTTCCCAACTACTCTGGCGATGGTGGGCGACGCCTTCCCTAGAATGACGGCCACCGCCATGGGGCTCGCCATCACCTGCGGTTGGATCGGCCTGGCAGTCAGTTCCCGTATTATCGGCGCGATCGCGGGAACCGATCCGTCCAAACTGAAGACCGCGCTCCTGGTGATCCCCATCGCATCCGTGATTATGGTGCTCGTGACCTTGGTGATTCGCCCGATGCTGGCGCGCAAACAGGCTTGCTGACGCCGCTCAGCCCTCCGCCTCGAAAACCAGCCGCAAATACGCCTTTGGCTGGAAATCGATGCGCAGGGGCACGGGTTGCGCGGCGCCCTGTTCGATCCACAGCCGGAATTCGGTTTCCTTTCCGCCCGCTTCGCGTCTGACTTTGCCGGCCACCCGGACTACGCCCGCGCCCGCGCGGATCAATCCCCGCTCCCGGAAGTAAGCTGCGAGGTGCGCATCGGCAGCTTGCCGCAGCCACAACCGGTACAAGCGTCCGTTGTACACGTATTGCGTTTGGTCCCGCTCGGGATTACGTAGGGCATCCGCCAGTGCGTGCAGAAAAAGCGACGGAATGGCGCCGTTGGCGTGAAACTCGGGCGCCTTATTCGGCGCGGTGGAAAGGGCTTGCTCGGCGCGCGCGTACAAATCGATCCGGCGCTCTGGCGAGAGCCGCGCCGGTCCCCGGAAAAGCGCGGTCGCGGTTTCCACTTGCCCACCCGCGATGCGCCCATGGATGGCGGTGTAGGTGGCTTCGGTGGCGGACGAGTGCAGCGCCTCGTGCGCCTCTGCGGCGCTCTCCTCGGGCGATGCCGTCATCACCCCGAAGTAGCTCGACTCGCGGGTGGCGGTGTGCTCTCCGCGGGACGTCTCCCGGATCAGCCCCAGCCGGTTCAATCCGGCGGCACGCTCCGGACTTGAGTAGCCCGTGAATTCCAGTAGCCGGTTCAACCCGGCGGGATCGTTCCATTCGCGCCACACCACACTACCGCCGCCCACACCGGAACGGCGCAAAATGGGCAGCGACAACACCAGAATCTGGGCGTCCGCGCGATACCGCCGTTCCTTGCTGAAATCGGCGCTGACATCGCCCGTACCCGCCCTGCCCCGCCGCATCAAAGGAGGCAGCAGCGCCAACCCAAACAGCTTGGCCAATGCGCGCCGAGTCATTTTTTGGCCCCCAGCCGTGGATTCCGATTGTTGCATGGCGAATGACGCCAGAGGATCTCCAGCGTCTCAATCAGGAGTTGCAGGTTCTTTTCTGGCACTAGCCGCCTAACATAAGAGTAGCAGCGCGTCGCCCGCCCTGGAGGACTACCCCGCGGCAAAGGCATAATGAAAACAGGTCCCCTTGATGTCCGACTGTCTAAATGCCGTCCGCCAGATCCTGGCCGCCGCTCACTTCGCCGCTGAGCGCCACGCCGCCCAACGGCGTAAAGGCCGCACGGCGGAGCCCTACGTGAATCATCTGCTCGAAGTCGCCGAACTGCTCGCGCGCACCGCCGACGATCTCGACACTAACTTGATCGTGGCCGCGCTGCTGCACGACGCCATCGAAGATGTGGACGTCACCCGCGAAGAAATCGCGGACCGCTTCGGAGAAGACGTAGCGTCACTCGTCGCCGAGGTGACCGACGACAAATCGCTCTCCAAGGAGACTCGCAAAGCGCTACAGATCGAGCGCGCGCCCCACAAATCGCCCCGCGCCCAGGCCCTGGGCGCCGCCGACAAGACCGCTAACGTGCGCAGCATCGCCGCCAGTCCGCCAGCCAATTGGACCTTCGAGCGCTGCGTTGAATATGTGCGCTGGGCGCGCGAGGTGGTGGGGCGCTATAACCGGATCAACGGACGCCTCGCCGGCGAATTCGAACAGGCCAGCGCCGAGCTTCAGGAATGGGAAAAGTCCGGCGGGACGAACGACTTCTTCTGAGGCGCTGCCAGCGCTTCCTGCAACAACTCCCGCAACAGTTCGTCATAGATTCGCGCGTAACGCTCCGCGCCTTCATCCAAATGCAGAGCGAACTCGCGCGTCAGGCGCACTTTCTCTCGAATGTACGGCCGCGCCACGCTGGCGAAATGATCGAACCAGTCGTCGGCCACGGCATCGTCGTATTTCAGCCGCAGATACTCGCGCAGCGCCCGCCAGATCTCTGTATGCGCGCGCAGCATTTCGCCGGTGTCCTGCACGCCGCACTCGGCGATGGTTTCCAGATACAGACCCGCCACTGCATTCTCGATCGCCGCCCGCCGGAATGCCACCCTCGGATCGTCCGCGGCCAGGCACGTCCGCTCGATCTCCAGCAACGCAGGTGTCTGGTTAACCTCGCGCATAGCGAGATCCGGCCGCGGCGGTGCGATCCGCATCCTGCGCCTGCGCTGTTCGCGCATCGCGTACACCACCGCGGCTACTGTAAGCGCCGTCAACAGCGGAAATAATTCGCGGATCAAGTTCCCTCCAAGTCAGCGTACTGCAACCAGTGGTTCTGGAGGTCCGCGCACGCAAGTCAGGCCGCCGTCCAACCGCCGTCGATGGTAAGAACCGAGCCGGTCACGAATTCGGCTTCGGGCGAAGATAGATAGAGCGCCATATTGGCGATCTCCTCCGGACGTCCCAAGCGCCCGACGGGCTGGCGCTGGTCCAGCTCGGCGCGCACTTGCTCTTTCTCGTGGCGATGATATTTCTCCAGGTAGGCCTCGACAAAAGGCGTATCGACCGTGCCGGGACAAATGCAATTGGCGCGAATTTCCGTGGGATAATCGACCGCCAGTTGCCTAGTCATGGCGATCACCGCGCCCTTGGTGGCGCAGTAGGCGAAGCGCTTTTTGACTCCCACCAGGCCCGCCACCGATCCGATGTTCACAATCGAGCCGCGGGATGCCAGCAACAGCGGCATGGCGGCGCGTGTCACCAGGAACATGCCCTGCACGTTCACCCGGAACAGCCGCTCGAAATCCGCCAGTTCGGTTTGCTCCACGCCGCCCACGAGTCCAATGCCGGCGTTGTTCACCAGGATATCGAGCGCGGCGATGCCCGCGAAGGCGGACTGCACGGCCGCTTCATCGGTAATATCAAGTATGAGGAACGATGCGCCGGACAACTCCCGCGACAAGGCTTCGGCGCCCGGTTGGTCGACATCGGCGACGATGACCTGCGCGCCCGCGGCGTGCAGCGCCCTGCAAGTGGCCGCTCCGATGCCGCTGGCGCCACCGGTTACCAGGGCTTTGCGCCCATCCACACGAAAAGGAAGATGCATCGCTTGAATTCTAACGCCATGCGGGTTCTGCAGGATGAAATCGTCGCGTGCGGGCGGTGCCCCCGGCTGATCGCGCACTGCACCGAGGTGGCCCGCGTGAAGCGGCGTGCCTATCGCGATTGGGAATACTGGGGCAAGCCTGTGCCCGCGTTCGGCGATCCACGCGCGCGGCTATTAATTGTGGGCCTCGCGCCGGGTGCGCACGGATCCAATCGCACTGGTCGCCTGTTCACGGGAGACATGTCCGGCAATGTGCTGTATCGCGTATTGCACAAGACGGGCTTTGCCAGCCAACCTGGAAGCGTCTCGCGGGACGACGGGCTACGCCTGATCGACGCCTACATCACGGCAGTGGCACGCTGCGCGCCGCCGGGCAACAAGCCCACGCGCGAGGAGATCGCCAATTGCCGGCCGTACCTGGAGCGTGAGATCGATCTATTGCGGAACGTAAAGGTGGTGGTGGCGCTGGGACGTGTGGCGTTCGATAACTATCTAGGCATCTTGCAGAAGCGCGGCCTGGTGCGGAGCCGCGCGGCTTTCGCGTTCGGACACGATCGCGTGTTTGAAACCGCGCCCGGCCAGCCGGTGCTGATCAGTTCGTATCATCCCAGCCAGCAGAACACTTCCACTGGCAAGTTAACGGAGGAGATGCTAGAGGCGGTGTTCCGGCGGGCTCGGGAGATATTGAGGGGCACACGTCAGTAGGCGGCCGGTTTTGCCCAGGCGATAGGATGCGCGGTGGCCTTCAACCGTGCGTCCAAGATCCTGGCGAGCAGGCTCCACGGCAGCATGCGCTCCCACGCCGCACGGCGACGGACACCCAGGCTCTTCAACGCCTTGAATCGGATGATGTTGGTGAAGCCCGGCAGATAACCGGCAAACTGCGGGGTGAAACCGGCCTCGGTCAGCGCCCGGTGCAAGGTTCGCGGTTCGTAGAAACTGATGTGCACCTCGGGATACACGTAGCGCCACTTTAGAAATCGGGATCCCTGTGGCGCGACATTCCCGGTCGTGTAGAAGAACAATCCACCGGGTTTCAACAGCCCGCGAATCCGGCGTAGCGTTGCCACGGGATCCGCCACGTGTTCCAGAACCTCGATGGCCGTCACCACGTCGAACGTGCCCCCCAGAGAGTCGGGTTGGCCGCTGTCCAGCAGTGGAATACCCGCTGCCGCGGCCTTACGGGCAATGGATCCATCCTCGCAGCCGGTCATTTGGCAGAGCGTACGTTCGCGGCAGTATCGGATCAGCCCGCCATTGCCGCAACTGAAATCCATCCACCGCGTGGAGTTGTCGAAATGGATCAGGGATTTGACCGCCTCCAGGATTCCGCGCCATTCATAGACGCGGATGGTTTGCGCGGGGTGTTCCAGCTCAAAGATGTAATCCACCCATGGGTCTGCGCCGCGCCCGGCAAAATAGTCGTCGGAATAGATGTCGTCGCGGTCCGCCAATGGATTCGCGACGAATCGGAATCCGCAGGCGGGGCAATGCCGGAAGTAAAACACCTGGGGCCGGAAGGCGCCCCGCTTGCTCCCAATTGCGACTGTCTCGCCGCCGCAGATTTTGCAGGCTGTGGTCCCGGCCAAGCTTTGAGCTTAACGCAGGCGACCTCGATAGGAGTTGTCTTCGGCCGGACGTCGGTTAATGGTGGCCGCCATCGCCGCCGTCCCCGTTAGAAGCATCCGGCGAGGTTGTGGCCGCTGTGAGGAAGCTGTTCGCCGACGACCAAACCTGCTCGACGTTCGCTCCGCTGCTCAAGAACAGGCCCGCGCTGGCGAGCGCCACAAAGGCCATCAACAGCGTGTATTCGACCAGATCCTGGCCAGCGTCTTCGCTAAGGAAGATCTTACCGAATCGCCTCATACTCACCCGATCGTGACACGTACCGGCGCCGCAGACCATACTGACCTTGGTTAGACTAATTGAGGATGACGCCCGTGCCACTCCATTACGACGTCTATGGCAGCGGCGAGCCGCTGGTGTTGCTGCATGGGTTTGCGGGCGCCGGTTCGGATTGGGCCAGCCTGGCGGCGGAGTGGGCAGCCGATTTCCGCGTGATCGCGCCAGACCTACGCGGGCACGGCCGCAGCGTGAACCCGCTGTCGACATTCCGGCACGATGAGGCGGCCGGGGACATTGTGGCTCTGTTGGACGGAATGGGCGTGGGCACGTTCAAGGGAGTGGGAGTGAGCGGCGGCGGCAACGTTCTGCTGCATATCGCGACCAGATATCCGGAGCGGGTGAAGGCCTTGGTGCTGATCAGCGCCACTACGCACTTTCCGGAGCAGGCGCGGACGATCATGCGGAGTTACTCGATCGACCTGCTGCCGGAAATCGAGAGAGAGAAGATGCGGCAACGGCATCCGGGCGGGGCGCCGCAGATTGATCGATTGTTCGCGCAAGCTAGGGCCTTCGCGGATAGCTACGACGACCTGAACTTCACCACGCAGGATCTGGCGCGGATCACGGCGCGTACGCTCATCGTCCAGGGCGATAGCGATCCGTTCTATCCGCTGGGCATCTCCGAGGAAATGGCGGCGGCGATTCCGCATGCGGAACTGTGGATTGTACGGGGCGGCGGGCACGGGCCGATCGGCGGGGAACGCCGGCCGGAGTTCGTGCGGCGGGCGGGAGAGTTTCTGCGGCAGGTGTGACCGGACCACTCTGTTACAATCCTTGTTCATGGCGCAGCGGGTTTCGATATTCGTCACCTGCATCGTAGATCAGCTTTTCCCCAAGGTGGGTCTGGCGATGGCCGATGTGCTGGAGAGGCTCGGCTACTTAGTCGACTTTCCGGAGGATCAGACGTGCTGCGGCCAGCCAGCCTTCAATACGGGCTATCGCGCGGAAGCCTGCCAGGTGGCGCGCCATTTCTTGAAAGTCTTCCGCGATTCCGAATATGTGGTGGCGCCTTCCGGTTCCTGCACTTCGATGATCGCGCATCATTTCCACGATCTGTTTCCCGGCGATGCCGAGGCGCAGCGCGCCGCGAACGAACTAACCCCGCGCGTCTGGGAGTTCTCCAAGTTCGTGCTGGAGGTGGCGGGGGTGGACGACGTGGGCGCGCGGCTGGAGGACGTAGTTACATATCACGACAGTTGTCACGCGCTGCGCGAATTCGGCATCCGGGATGGCCCGCGCCGTCTGCTGGCGAATGTGCGTGGACTGGAACTGCGCGAGATGGACGCCGCCGAGGAATGCTGCGGCTTCGGCGGCACATTCTCCGTCAAATTTCCGGAGATCTCGGGCGGCATGGCGGGCACCAAGATCGATTCCATTGTGCGCACAGGGGCCAAGACCGTGGTCAGCCTGGATTCCAGTTGCCTGATGCAGATCCAGGGGGCTCTGGCGCGCGCTGCGCTGCCGGTGCGCACCATGCACTTGGCGGAGGTTCTGGCGAGCCGCTAAATCCATGTCTGTCGCATTCGATGAGAAGGTCCACAAAACGCTGGCGGACGCCAATCTGCAACTGGCCATCTATGGCGCCACCGCGCGCCTGATCGATCATCGCAAGCATGCCGTTACGGCTACCGCGCTGCCGGATTACCAGGAGCTCCGGACGCACGCAAACGCCCTGAAGCGCCACACCATCGATCATCTGGACCGCTATTTGGAAGAGTTCGAAGGCAACGTGGCGGCGCATGGCGGCAAAGTGATTTACTGCCAGGACGCGACCGAGGTGGCCGATTTCGTGCTGGCGCTGGCGAAGGAACGGGGCGCGCAGCTTATCGTGAAATCGAAATCCATGACCACCGAGGAGATCGACTTAAACGAGCGGCTGCAGCATCACGACCTCGAATCCGTCGAAACCGACCTGGGCGAGTACATCTTACAGCTTGCGCACCAGCGCCCCTACCACATTGTGGCGCCGGCACTGCACCTGACCCGGTATGACGTGGGCGATCTGTTCGCGCGCACGCTGGGTGTGGCCAACGAGACGGCGCCGGAGAAGCAGACGCTAATCGCGCGCGGGGTGCTGCGGCAGAAGTTTCTGGCCGCCGACATAGGCATCACGGGGGCCAATTTCTTAGTCGCCGATTCGGGCGCGGTGGTGCTGGTGGAGAACGAGGGTAACGCGCGCCTGACCACTTCCGCGCCCAAGATTCACATCGCGGTGGCGGGCATCGAGAAGCTGATTCCGCGCGCGCAGGACTTGGCCGTGTTTCTGAAGCTGCTGGGCCGCAGCGCCACCGGCCAAGCGCTTACGGTTTACACTTCGTTCCTGTCGGGGCCGCGCCGCGCGGGCGAGATCGACGGTCCCGAGGAGTTCTACGTGGTGCTGCTGGATAACGGACGCACCAAACTGCTGGCGGATAGCGGAAAGCGGGAATCGCTCTATTGCATCCGCTGCGGCGCCTGCCTGAATCATTGCCCGGTGTACCGCAAAATCGGCGGGCACAGCTTTCCGTGGGTTTATTCGGGGCCGATCGGGGCGATCATTACGCCGCAGTTTATGGGCATCGAGCATGAGCCCAGCCTGCCGTTCGCGTCGAGTTTGTGCGGCGCGTGCGCGGAAGTGTGTCCGGTGAAGATCGACATTCCCAGGGTGCTCCTGGAGTTGCGCGCCGAGGTGAAGCAGGCTGAGGAGCGTGGCGGCAGGAACCGCCTG
Source organism: Bryobacteraceae bacterium (assembly GCA_049516155.1). Lineage (GTDB taxonomy): Bacteria > Acidobacteriota > Terriglobia > Bryobacterales > Bryobacteraceae > Bog-159. The sequence continues at coordinate 186 of JBEKTJ010000191.1, read as the reverse complement.
GAGCGGCTGGCGTTCAAGATCTGGGCGTGGGTGATGTGCCATCCGCGCATCTATGAAATGGCGGCGATGGCGGCCGCGAGCATGGCGCCGTCGGAAAATGGCAAGTGGCTGCGCAGCGCGCCCGCGGTGATGAATCTGCCGCCGGTACGCGCCTGGCTGAGCCAGCGGGATCTGCCGCCCGCGCCG
>JBEKTJ010000190.1:0-12926 GCA_049516155.1 Bryobacteraceae bacterium | reverse complement strand
TGCTATCCGGGCATGCTGGAGAAGACCATCATTCTGGACGGCTTCTCGAAGACCTACGCGATGACCGGATGGCGCATGGGATATGGCGTAATGCCCACGTGGCTGGTGGATGCCGTGAACAAACTGATGGTGAACTCTTGCTCTTGCGTGGCCAGCTTCACGCAAAGGGCGGGGATCGCGGCGCTGCGCGGTCCGCAGGAGCCGGTGGACGCCATGATCGCCGAGTTCCGGCGGCGGCGCGATGCCTTTTGCCAAGGGCTGAACCGGATTCCGGGCTTCCGCTGTACCGTTCCGGGAGGCGCGTTTTATGCTTATGCCAACGTGCAGGAGACCGGCATGCCATCGAAGGAGATGGCCGATTTTCTGCTGGAAGAGGCTGGCGTGGCATGCCTGAATGGCGGCTCGTTCGGGGAGTCCGGCGCAGGGTATATCCGATTTAGTTATGCGAATTCGCTGGCGAACCTGATGGAGGCTGTGGCGCGGATCGAGAAGGTTGCGGTACGGTGGGACGCGGTACCCGTGCGTGGATGAACCGGCGCCGCCTGGACTGGCGAATCTGCTAGACTCGCGCTTGAGGCCCAAATTCGATGACGATTGACGAGCGGCTGGATCGGTTAACCGAACGCCATGAAGCTCTGACACAATCGGTCGAACTTCTTAGATCTCACAGGAGCGAGTTGTCGGAGCGACTCGCAAGGCAGGCGGAGAAGTCGGACCGCGAGAACGCCGCACTCAATCAAACGTTGCGCCGCGCCATACGCATGGCCGTGACCGAGGCGCGCAACGAACGGCGCCGCCAGACGCTCGATGAATACATCACGAAGCTGGCAGCGGTACAACTCATTACCGAGGAGAAGATGCAGGTTTTGGAAGACAGGCTGGTGAGGTTCATCGACGCCTCCAGGGGCGCAGGCAACGGGCACGGATAATCCAGCGATCACGCCGGATTGCTAAGTGGAGCTGGGGACCGGTGCGGTCCGGCTCACCGTCGCGGCGCGGAAGCCATCCACAGCCTTTGTCAGACTAGCTGCCTGATCGCCCAGCGGCAGATACTCCATCGTCAAATAACCGCCAAAGCCCGTCTTCTGAATCGCTTTGTAGATATTCGGATAATTCATCTCTCCGGTGCCGGGGTCGTTGCGTCCGGGATTATCGGCCACGTGGAATACGGCTACCTGAGGCGCAGCTTCGGTCAACGTGCGGATCACATTCCCCTGCTGCACCTGCTCGTGATACAGATCGAACAGCAAGCGCACGTGCGGATTGTCCACCTCGCGGATCAGCTTGAGCCCTTCTGTGCAGGTCGTCAGGAAAAAGCCTTTGTGGTTCACCAGCGAATTGAGCGGCTCGACGATCATGGTGAGCTTGGCCTCCGCCGCCAAATCGCCGGCTCGCTTGGCGCCTTCCAGCAGGCTGGCGTATTGCTCTTCGTGCGTCCGGCCGGCGATGGCGTTGCCGCTCATCAAAATGATCTGCGGGATCTCCAGCTTCCGCGCGTAGACGATGGCGTTGCGTACGTCCGCCAGGAAGGCCTCGCGATGCGTGGGATCGACCATCGAGACTGGCCGTTTGCCCCAATCCGGTGAACCCAGCAAAGCGTCCATGCCAAGCCCGAACGAGCCTGCGGTCTTTTTCACGCGCGCGATGTCCGCGTCGGACCATTGCGCGTATTCGCCGATCAACTCGACGGATTGCATACCGGCGCGCGCGGCTGTCTCCAGCTTCTCGTCGAACGAGCCTTTCAAAGTCCAAAGCATCACCGAGCTGGTGACCTTGGCCTTGGGCGGCGCGCTTGATTGCGGCCGGGCAAGCGCAGCGTCGGCTACCAGCGCGGCGCCAGCCTTCAGAAGCTCACGGCGTCCAACCATTTTCGCCTCATTCATTTTCGCCTCATGGAATGCCAGAATACCACGCGGTGTTGCCGCGCAGTGACCATCGAAGCGCCATCGCCCCATGCTATTCTGAGCCAATAGTCTCGCATTGGGTGACGACATGCGCGAATACAGTTTTACAACTCCGCACGGAATCGCAGTTACTCGCACAGTTACCAAAGGCGGATACCGCAGGGGTCTGGGGCATGTGTTGCACGACCTCGACGGTCATCGCGGCATTTACCTTTCTTCCGGTTACGAATATCCGGGACGTTATTCGCGCTGGGATATCGCCTCCGCGCGCCCGCCGCTGGAGATCGTCTCGTACGACCGGAAAGTGGAATTCCGTCCGCTCAGCATTCGCGGCGAAATCCTGAATCAGATTCTGCTGCCGGTGCTGGAGAGCCACCCACACTGGGAAACGTTCGCCTGCGTGGATGGCGCGCTAACGGGCCGCCTGAAGCCGCTTCCGGCGCTGTTTCCGGAAGAGGAGCGCAGCAAGCAACCATCCACGTTCTCCATCCTGCGCGCTTTGATCGAAGAGTTCCGCAACGAAGAGAACTGCCGGCTGGCGCTGGCCGGGGCCTTCGGCTACGACCTGCTATTCCAGTTCGACCCGATCGAAAAGAAGCTGCCGCGCAACGGACACAAGGACCTGCACTTGTTTCTGTGCGACGACATCTATCTGATGGACCGCAAGAAGGAACAGATCGAGCGGTATCAATACGACTTCGAGCGCGAAGGTTTATCGACGCTGGGTCTGGAGCGCACCGCAGAGCCGATCCCGCCGCCGCCCGCACGCGAGCCTGGTCCAATCGTCTCCGACCACACCCCCGAAGAGTACATGGCCGGCGTGGAGAGAGTGCGCGAGGGCATGCGTTGCGGCGATTATTACGAGGTGGTGCTGCGGCAGACGTTCAGCACGCCTTACTCGGGCAAAGCCTCGGAGCTTTTCGAGCGCGTGCAGCGCGCCAGTCCCAGCCCGTACGAGTTTCTGCTGCAATTGGGAGACGAGCAACTGATCGGCGCATCGCCGGAGATGTTCGTGCGCGTGGAAGGCCAGCGCGTGGAAACGTGTCCTATCGCGGGCACCGCGCGGCGCACGGGCGATCCCATGCGCGACGCGGAGAACATACGCGAGTTGCTGAAATCCACCAAGGAAGAATCCGAGCTGACCATGTGTACGGACGTGGACCGCAACGACAAATCGCGCGTGTGCGAGCCGGGATCGGTGAAAGTGATCGGCCGCCGCCTGATCGAATCGTACGCAGGCTTGTTCCACACGGTGGATCATGTGGAAGGCTTTCTGAAGGAAGGCTTCGACTCGCTGGATGCGTTCCTCAGCCACATGTGGGCGGTGACGCTGGTGGGTGCGCCGAAGAAGGCCGCTGCGCAGGCCATCGAGAGCCTGGAGAAGGATGCGCGCGGCTGGTACGGCGGCGCGGTCGGCATGATTTCGCTGAACGGCGATATGAATACCGGCATCCTGATTCGCACCACGTATCTGCGCGACGGCGTGGCCCGTTATCCGGCGGGCGCCACGCTGCTCTACGACTCGTCGCCGGAAGCGGAAGATCGCGAGTGCCACCTGAAAGCCACCGGCTTCTTCCGCACGCTGGGCGCGGGCCAAGCCGACGTGGAGGTATCGGTCGAAGAGCCGGTGGGAGCCGGCGCGCGTCTGCTGCTGGTGGATAACGACGATTGCTTCATTCAAACGCTGGCGAACTACGCGCGGCAGACCGGCGCGGAGGTAGTCACATACCGCGCCGGATTTCCGCCGGAGCTGATCGCGAAGATCGCGCCGCACTTGATCCTGATCTCGCCGGGACCCGGCCGCCCAGCCGATTTCGGCGTGCCCGCTCTGGTGAAAGAGGCGGTGCGGCGGGGTGTTCCGGTGTTCGGCGTATGCCTCGGATTGCAGGGCGTGGTGGAGGCCTTCGGCGGTGCGCTGGGAGTGCTCGGCTATCCCATGCACGGCAAACCGTCGTGGGTGCGCCACTCCGGCGCGGGCGTTTTTGAGGGACTGCCGGAGCGCTTTCAGGTGGGCCGCTATCATTCGCTGTTCGCCGTGCGCGCAGCTTTCCCCGCGTGCCTGGAAGTGACCGCCGAGTCGGATGACGGTATCATCATGGGGCTGCGGCATCGCGAACTGCCAGTGGAAGCCGTGCAGTTTCATCCAGAGTCGATTTTAACTTCCGAAGGCGACTGCGGCTTGCACTTGATGAAGAATGTGGTGCGGCTGAACCGGGCGGTGGCGGCGGGCGTGCGGGCATAAGTGACGCCCTCCGCCCGAACGTTGCGCGGTCTGGACTGGCTGAATTTTTTTCTCGCCGACGTCCAGACGGGAGTCGGACCATTCCTCGCCATCTACCTCGCGGGATATAAGTGGAACGAGCAGCGTGTGGGGATCGCTCTCACTGTCGGCGGCATTGCCGGAATCCTAACCCAGACCCCGGCGGGCGCGCTGGTCGACCGCCTGCGATCCAAACGCGCGTTGATGACCGCCGGGATCGTCGGGCTGGCTGCGGGATCGTTGCTGATCGCGTTCGTCCCAACGTTCTGGGCCATCATGCCGGCCCAGGTACTGATTGGCGGTACATCGAGCATTTTCGGTCCCGCCCTCTGCGCCATTTCGCTCGGGGTCGTGGGACACAAGCTTCTTGACCGCCGTCAGGGACGCAACCAAGCCTTCAACTCGGCTGGCAACGTCGCCGCCGCCGTGTCGATGGGCCTGCTGGGCCGCTTCATTTCCAACCGAAGTATCTTTTTCTTCGTCGCGGTCTGCGCCCTCCCGACCATCCTAACCCTTCTCCTCATCCGCCCCGATGAGATCGATTACGAGCGGGCGCGTGGCGGGCGCGAAGGCGGGAAGGGCAGCCAAGCGGAAAAAATCCGGATGCTTTTCCGGGACCGCCCGCTGGTCGTCTTTCTGGTCTGCGCCGTGATGTTCCATTTTGCGAACGCCGCGATGCTGCCGCTGTTGGGCGAGATGCTGGCCAAGGGCCAAGGCCGGAACTCCATGATGTTCATGTCGGCATGCGTGGTGACCACGCAGCTTGTCATCGCGTTGCTGGCTTCCTGGTGGGGGCGGCAAGCGGGGACGTGGGGCAGAAAACCGCTATTGCTCATCGCCTTCGGAGTCCTGCCGGTTCGCGGGGTTCTCTACACGCTCACCCACAACCCCGGGGAACTGATCGCGATCCAGATCCTGGATGGTGTGGCGGCGGGGATATTTGGGGTTGTCGCGGTCCTGGTGATCGCCGACCTCACGCAAGGCACGGGCCGCTTTAATCTCACCCTCGGGGCCATCGGCACGGCGGTGGGCATGGGCGCTTCGTGCAGCCAGGTTATCGCCGGCTCCATCGTACATCGCTTCGGTTCCAACGCAGGCTTTCTCTTCCTGGCCGCGGTCGCGGCGGCCGCATTTGGTATCCTTTACTTCCGCATGCCGGAGACACGCGATAATCGATTCCTGGGTCCAAACTTATGAGCACAGTCCTGCTGCTGTTTTTGTCGAACTGCTTTATGACCTTCGCTTGGTATGGTCACCTGAAATACGGTCATACCTGGCCGATTTGGAAAGCGATCCTGGTCTCGTGGGCGATCGCACTGCTCGAATACTGCCTGGCGGTGCCTGCAAATCGCCTCGGCTATGGCCGGTTCTCCGGATTCCAGCTCAAGATTATTCAAGAGGTTGTCACGCTGGTCGTCTTCACCGGATTCGCGCTGACGTTCCTGAAGGAGAAACTCGCGTGGAATTATCTTGTGGCGTTCGTTCTTCTTGGCCTGGCCGCGTTCTTCGCCTTTGCGTTCAAGGCGCCCGGAACGGCCTCTTGAAGGGCGGCTACCTCAAGGGGACGGTTTCGCCACCTGGATGACGTGCTCCTCAAAGGCGAGACCCGCCACGCGAACCCGGTCCGGCCCTACGATTCATCGCCGGAAGCGGAAGATCGCGAGCGCCATCTGAAAGTGGGGGTGAGACAGGCCTCCCGGCCTGTCCGTGATGGGCTGGTCTTTAGCCCGCGCGGCGCATCCTAGCTGGTGCCGCCAGCGGGGCATTCGGATGAGGGCGCACGCAACGGTTGGCGGCGGAACCGATGGCCGCTCAGCATTTCGAACAGTCCTCCACCTGTACCGCACCAGATTCTGCCGGCGGAGTCCTGCATCAGAACGGTGACACTATTCTCGGGTCGACTGTTTCCGGGCAGATATGTGGTGAATTTTCCGCGGCCCTCCGGCTGGAATTGGCAACGCCGCGTGCCGTCCCGACGAGGTATTCGCCGGAGCGAGTCTCCAACAGCGCGCTTACCGACCGGTGCGGAAGTCCCTCCGCCACGCCAAAGTTGACGAAAGCGGTAACCGTCAAACCGCGAGAGTCCCTCGGGCGTGCAGAACCAAACGAAGCCGTGTGAATCGGCCACGATCTGGTTGATGCTGTCGGCCGCTAGGCCGTCGGCCGTGTTGTAAGATCGGATCGGCAGCACCTCGGCGATGAGACACGGGAGCGCGATGGTTACAAACAGAATGGGCCGCCATGCCATATCGCCTCCGGTGTCCTCAGTTTACCGTGCGCTGGACGGTTCCAGGAAACTGGCTGGAGAACGGCGCATGTGCGTCTCGTCGACATCGAGACTGGGCTGGCGGGCGAACCAATCCCTACTACCTGCCGCCTCAATGCGATAGCCTCGGATTAAAGTCCAGCCAATCGGTAATCAGCCGATAAGTGAATCCCCACAATGGCACGCCGTTCAGATCGATCGCCGGAAACCGCACCTCCCGCGGCAGGCCCGGGACTGGCCGCAGCGCGTGCCGGCCCGGGTCGCGCAACACACTCAACGGTACCCACACGGCTTCTACGGCTTCCCGCGGATCGAGCGTCACCGGCTGTTCGGCATCCACACTGAACACAAACGGCGCCACGAGCAAGAACGGGCCCACTCTGCGCCGCGCCGTCGCCGGAGGCAGCGCCGCTTCCAGCCGCTCACGCGCCAGACCGATGCCACATTCCTCTTGGAGCTCGCGCAGGGCCGTATGCAACAGGTCGCGATCTTCCGGTTCGCGGTGTCCACCGGGAAACGACCAATGTCCGGACCAGGCGTCGGCTTCCCGCTCCGCGCGCCGTATCAGCAGCACCGAATTCGCCGCTGCGCGCGCGTGCACGATGGCGACCGCGGCGTCAGGCTCCGCCATTTCCGGTAACCTTGTTACGTGGGGCTTGCAATTTACATTATGCCCGAGGACCAGCCGTGAGGATTTTCGGGCTCGCGTTGTTTGCCTGGCTCGCCCTTTCTTCCTTGCAGGCCGCCCAAACCGCGGTGGCCGGCCGCGCCATCGATGAAAACGATGCGGGCGTTGCCGGAGTCGAAGTTACCATCCGCAATCAGGCCGGTGAACAATGGCGCGCCACCACAGACCCGACCGGCGGATTCAAGCTCACCGTTCCCGCGGAAGGCGCGTATCTGTTCGCCGCTACGCAAGCCGGATATCTTCCCGTGAAGAATCTGGCCGTAGATGTGCGTGCGGGTATGGGTGAGGTTACGGTGATCCTGAACCACGCCAAGGAAGTTCTGCAGTCTGTGGACGTGAACGCGTCGCCGCAGGCGGTGGATGTGGAGCAAACGCAGTCGGAACGCGTGCTCAGCGGCATCCAGATCATGGACATCCCTTATCCATCCACGCACAGCCTGCGCGAAGCTATGGCCCTGATACCGGGCCAGGTGGAGGACGCCACCGGCGGGCTGCATTTCGACGGAGGGCGCGAGAATCAGACGAATTATCTGCTGGACGGTTTCAATATAAGCGACCCGCTTACCGGAACCCTGGTGGCCACCGTAAGCGTTGAGGCGGTGAGTTCGCTCGATTATCTGAGCGGCCGCTATTCGCCCGAGTACGGTCAGGGGTCGGCGGGCACGCTGCAGATCAAGACCCAGACCGGCGACGACCAGTTTCGCTACTCGGCGACGAACTTCATTCCGGGCGTCAGTACTTTTGAGGGCTTGCACCTGGGCGACTGGACGCCGCGCTTCAATTTCTCCGGACCGATCGTCAAGGGCCGCGCCTGGTTCGCGGACAACCTGGATGCGGATTACAACATCAACGTGATCCCCGGCCTGCCCCGCGGCGAAAATACCGCCAGCACTCTGCAGGCCAGCAATATGCTGCACACACAGGTGAATGTGACGCCGGCGAACATCCTCTACACGGATTTCCTGTTCAACTATCAGCGGGCCTCCGAGTATGGCCTGGGCGCGCTGACGCCACCTTCCACCACGCTCGACGAACGCGGCCGCACCTGGTTCCTGGGTCTGAAGGACCAGATCTATGTAGCGCGCGGAACGCTGCTGGAACTGGGCTTCGCCGAGATGTTCACGCTGGCGCGGCTGGTTCCCTTTGGCACGGGTGTCTACATTATTACCCCCGACGGCGACCAGGGCAATAACTTTATCAATTCGACGGAGCATTCGCGGCGCGGCCAATTCCTGACCAATCTGTTCCTGCCTCCCTGGCATCTGGCCGGCACGCACAATCTGAAAATGGGCGTCGACGTGGACCGCATCGACTACGCGCAAGGTGTCAGCCGCACCGGTTACGATCTTTACGGCGTGAACTCGAATTTGCTCCGTTCAGTCACGTTCGAAGGAGACGGATACCTTAGCCGTCCCAATCTTACGCTGTCGTCCTATATTACCGACCACTGGCAAGCGCGGAAAAATCTGTTTTTCGAACTGGGCGTACGCGAGGATTGGGATGAAATCCTGCGGCGCTGGTCGTTCTCGCCGCGCGCCGCGTTTTCGTATTCGCCGTTCAGCGATGGCAACACGCGCGTATCGGGGGGCTTTGCGGTGCTATACGACCCCACCATCATTCAACTCTTCACCCGCCCGTACGACCAATACACGCTCACCGACATTTATGCGTCCAACGGAACGCTGCTGCTGCCTAACGCGCTGTCGTATTACACGCTTCCAACCGAGCGTCTGAAGGCGCCACTCTACCAGAACTGGAGCTTGGGTGTGGACCATCAGTTTCCCTGGCGTATCCGCGCGGGAGTGAGTCTGCACCGGAAACGGGGCGGCGATGGATTCGCCTATCTGAATACCTTGGCAGCGCCGATTGCGGCTCCGCCGCAGATCGCCGAGCTATACCACGCATCGTATGTGGAGCAGCAATTCACGCTTACCAATGCGCGGCACGATCAATATGACGCCGCGCAGGCGATCGTGCATCAGGCGCTAAAGGGACGCTACGAGTGGATGGCCAGCTATACCCGTTCGCGGACACACTCGAACGAGGTGCTGGACCCTTCGCTCGAACAGACGCTGTTGCTGGGGCCGGATAACGCGGGGCCGCTGCCTTGGGACGCGCCCAACCGATTCCTAAGCTGGGGATATCTTCCCACGTTGTGGAAGAACTGGGCGGTGGCGTACTTATTCGAGGAACGGACCGGGTTTCCTTTTTCCATCCAGCACGATAATGGTCAACTAATCGGCGCGCCGGACACTTACCGCTATCCCGACTACTTGAACTTAAACCTGGACTTGGAATGGCGTTTCCGGCTGCGTAAGTATCGCTTCGGCCTCCGGGGAGGCATCGATAACCTGACGAATCACAGGAACCCGACGGTAGTGAACAACACGCTGGAGTCGCCAAACTTCCTGACGTTCTACGGCAGCGAAGGACGGCATTATGAGGCGCGCTTGCGCTGGCTGGGGAAGGAGTAAGTGCCCGAACTGCCGGATATCGCCGCGTACATCGAGGCGCTGGAGCCACGCGTGATGGGCCGGACGTTGGAGCGAGTCCGGTTGGGCAATCCCTTTTTGTTACGCACGCTGGAACCGCCTTTGGCCAGCGCCGAAGGCCGTATTGTAGCCGGGCTGCGCCGCGTCGGCAAACGCATCGCGATCCGCGTGGAAGGCGATGTCTGGCTGGTGCTGCATCTGATGATAGCGGGCCGGCTGCACTGGCGTCCGCCGCATCCGAAGCTGGGAGGGCGTCAGAATCTGGCCGCATTCGATTTCGCGCACGGCTCGCTTACGCTCACCGAGGCGGGCAGCCAGCGCCGGGCGTCGTTGCATGTCGTGCGTGGGGAGGACGGGTTGCGTTCTCTCGATCCCGGCGGCATCGATGTTTTCGCGGTGGATCTGGCGGCCTTCCGCGAGGCGCTCACTATTGAGAATCACACCTTGAAGCGGGCCCTCACGGATCCGCGGACTTTCAGCGGCATCGGCAACGCGTATTCGGACGAGATCCTGCATGCCGCGCGCCTGTCGCCCATCGCGCAGACACGCAAGCTTACCGGGGAAGAGATTGCGCGGCTGTACGCCGCGACGCGCGAGACGCTGGCGCTGTGGCTGGATCGGTTATGCGCCGAGGCCCGCGAGAAATTCCCGGAGAAGGTGACTGCGTTCCGCGGCGGGATGGCGGTGCATGGGCGCTACGGGCAGCCGTGTCCACGCTGCGGCGAAAAGGTGCTGCGCATCCGCTACGCAGGCAATGAGACGAACTACTGCGCACGTTGCCAGACCAGCGGCAAGGTGCTGGCGGACCGGGGCCTTTCGCGCCTGCTGGGCAAGGACTGGCCGCGCACGCTGGAAGAGTTGGAAGCTTTGAAGCGCCGTTGATCGCTCTGGCCGCCCCTCAGGGCAAACTGGCTCGCTACACAATAGCGCGCTTGTGAAACCGGCCATCCTGCATGATGACCAAGAGGCGCTCGCCATTTTGCGCCAGCAGCGAAATGTCTTCGAGCGGATTGCCGTCCACCAGCAGCAGATCCGCCACCGCACCTTCGCCGATGGCGCCAAGGCGCCCCGGCTGGCCCAACAATTCCGCATTCACCGCGCAAGCGGAGCGCAGAATGTCGATGGCCGGCAGCACTTGCGCGCGCAGCGTGAACTCGGTAGTCTGGCGCACGTGCTGAGCCCCGAGCAAATCGGTTCCCAGGCCCATTTTCACGCCGGCGCGCTGCATGATTTCCAGACCCGCGAATGCGCGATCGCCAATGCGGCGCAGTTTTTCCACGCTGACGGCGGGGAGGCCGAGTTGTTCGCCCTCTTCGGCCAGGGCCGCGAGCGTGGCCATGGTCGGCACGGCGAAAGCGCCGCGCCCGGCCATGAAGTCCGCGGTCTCGCGGTCGATCAAGGTGGCGTGCTCGATGGAGCGCACACCCAAGGCCACCGATCGGCGCACCGCCTCCGCCGGATGGCAGTGCGTGGCGACGTAGGATCCCGCGCGAGTGGCTTCATCGACGGCGGCGCGGATTTCGTCCTCCGCATACTGGCAGCATGCCAGCGGATCGGTGGGAGAAGCAATGCCGCCGGAGGCCATCAGCTTAATGTGCGACGCCCCGCGGCGCAGTTCTTCCCGGACGGCGCGCCGCACCGCGTCCACGCCATCGGCAATTACGGTCAGGGTATCGAGATGGCAGCCGCAGCCATGATCGCCTGGGCGGAAGTCGCCATGGCCGCCGGTCTGGCTGATGGCGCGGCCTCCGTAGAACAGCCTGGGAACGCCGTCCAACAAGCCCTCGCGCAACGCGGAAGCCAGGCCCACATCCGCGCCGCCTACATCGCGCAACGTGGTGAAGCCGCGATCCAGGCTGGCGCGCATGAACTTGGCGGCATAATGCGCCAGGTACGAGAAAGGCGACTGCGCGATGCGCGTGAAGTTCAGTCCCGCAGCGTAAACGTGTACGTGCGCATCGATCAAGCCGGGCATCAGGACGCGGCCCGCGCAATCGACGGTGTCCAACGAATCCTTTTCTTCGACCTGGGTTTCGCCCGCCGGAGTAATCCGGCTGATGAGGCCGCCCGTCACCCGCACATCGAGACTTTCGCGCAGCACTGCGGAATCGCCATCGAAGACGCGCGAGTTACGGAACAGAACCGACACTTTGGGAGTATCTCACACTGCGAAGACCTGCGCCTGGAACACACTCAGGCGCGCCCCCGCGCTCAGATATCCTCAGTTCCCAGTCCGGCCTTCACCGAGAGCGCGCTCTGGAACTGGTCCGGGCTGAGATCGCGGCCGCGCGCCAGCTGCGGCAGTAAAACAGCGCCTATCGGCCTCCGCATTCCAGCGTGGCGCCGTGTAGTCCGATGCAAAACGCCCTGGCCGGCTTGCTCGGGCCGGTTTCTTCTCGATGGGATCAGCGTGCAGCGCGCTCACATAACCGTAGGGCACGTAGAGCTGGCCGCCCTGGTTGAAGCGCACCTTGCAGACACCCGCGAAGCCGGCGGGGACGGACAGCAGTGGCCGCAGGCATAGCAGCGCACCCGGTTTGAATCCAATTTTCCGTAGAGTTCCCCTTCGCGGACCTGCTGCGAGAGTTGTTCAGCCATGGTCTTCATAATCAGACCTTCGACTGCCCGACTCCATCATATCGCCTGGCGGGTGCATTGGGATTGTGCATTCTTATGCGCATTTGTGCCCTTTTGTGCTTTTCGCGCGTCGATGCGGCTGGAGTATTTTTGGACCAACGAAGCCAATAAGTGCTTGTGTTCATTGTGCCGAGCGTTCCTTCCCGAGGTAAGGGTAGCACGTGGGTTGGCGGAATTCGATTGACCGGCTGGCGGTGGGCGTTTGTTTTGATGGGGCGCAGGGAAAAGCGGGATGTGTGACCGCCGTTTCTGGGAGTGTCAAAGCCCGAGCGCGGTCGGATGTAGGGGCTGGTACAACCCGATCGCGCCGCCGCCGGGCAAACGAATCGTGGTTTTCATTCCCCAGCGCACCTTATCGATTGGCGTACACGTGACGTTCTTGGCCGCCAGCGATTCGATCTGGGCTTGCAGATCGTCGCACATCAAGTAAAGTTCCGCGCCCTGCGGCGAATCTCCGGCTTGGCTTCGCGAACCGCTCGCCTCCGTGGGATGCACAGCCGCCTCCGCGGGAGGCAATTTGAATATGAGCCAGCCATGCCCGGCATCCACGAAGGGAAACGCCAGCACATCGCGGAAGAATGCGCGGTCCGCTTCGGAATCGTTGCTATATAGAAGAATGTGAGCACCGAGGATCATGGGTCTAGTCTACCGCCGACCACCGCCTGGCGAAAGAGCGGCG
>JBEKTJ010000189.1:0-12942 GCA_049516155.1 Bryobacteraceae bacterium | reverse complement strand
GTCCTGATGCGCCTGCAACCCCTGGCCGATGCTCTTCTCCAGGATCTGCATATGACTCTCCACCAGTTCCAGCAGAGCCAAGAACAGACCCAGGATCTGCCGGTGAGTCGGATGATGGTGGGCTGGTGATTCGGCATTTTGGCAGCGCGGCCAAGCTTCGTTAGCCTTGGCTGGCGGAACCGCCTGCCAGACGTACTCAAATCCAAAGCACCCAGTACCGTAAATACTTGAATACGCTTGACACGCGCACACCCTCTGGTTAAATAGAAGAAGTTGAACACTCCGGTGATTTCCCTACCGTCGACGCTGGACGCGGAACCGCGCGCGTTGCCGATTTCCGCCAAGCTGCTGTACGGCGTGGGTGAGATGCCCATCACCGTATTGATGGTCCTGACTGGCCTCTTTGTCCTGTTCTTCTACAACTCCGTGATGGGCCTGCCGGCCACTCTGGTGGGCATTGGCATGTTTGCCAGCCTGGCCCTCGATACGGTGATCGATCCGTGGATCGGTCACCGATCGGACCACAGCCGCCACCGCCTGGGCCGCCGCCACGCTTTCATGCTACCGGGCGCGCTCGGCATGGGGGTGTGCTTCTTTCTGCTGTTCAGTCCACCGCGCACCCTGGGACGTCCCGGGTTGTTTCTTTGGCTGCTGGCCTCGATGGTTGCGTTGCGCGCCACCAGCGCGATATACAGGATTCCTTATCTGGGCCTGGGAGCCGAACTGAGCCGGGGCTACGACGACCGTACGCGCATCGTGGCGGTGCGCGCGATCTTCGGTTTGGTGGGGACGCTGGCGGCCGCGGGACTTTCGTTCTGGCTATTCTTTCCGGCCACCGCGGATGGCTCCGAGCCCAAGCTGCACTACCAGAGCTATCCGCACCTCGGACTAGCCTACGGGGCGTTGATGACCGTCAGTGGCCTGGTCGGCTGTTTCGGCACGTTGGGACATCGCTCCACGGGCGCGGCCAGGTCTTCCACGGCGCCTCCATTCTTTTCCGCTTTACGGATTTCGATGCGGAACGCCGATTACCGGCGGCTTTGGGGAGCGTCGACCACATTCTTTTTAGCCGCGGTTCTGAGCACCAGCCTGGCTATCCAGTATTTCACGTGGTATGCGCGCATCCGCGGCGGCGGAGCCTTCAGCGCCATACAGTCCTGCTTTTATGTTGGGGCGCTGGCGGGCGTGTTCGCGTGGCTGGCGCTGGCCCGGCGAGTCGAAAAACGAACCTTGAAAATAGTGGCGCTTGCGGCGACGGCTACGGTGTTGCTGATGGCCACACTGTTGGTCGGAGAGGGACGGCTCTTCGGCACAGGCCACGCGCTGCCGCTGATCGTGGGGAGCGCGATAGGGGGGATGTTCGCCAGTGCGGTCTGGGTGCTCGGTCCGTCAATGGTGGCCGACGTGTCCGATAGCGACGAGTTGCGAACCGGCCTGCGGCGTGAGGGTATCTATTTCGGTATTTCGAATTTCGGCGAGAAGGTCGCGGGCGGGGGCGGGATACTCTTATCCGGCGCGCTCTTGAGTCTCTTCGGAAAACTGTCGCACGGCGCTCCCAAGGGCGCTCCGGCAGCCACCCCTTACCTCGGTATTCTGTATGGCGCCGTTCCGGCGGCGCTGATGTTGCTCTCGTTGCTCATAATCTTTCCTTATCGCCTGAACCGTCGCACCGTGTACGCTATTCAGAGGGAACTGGCCGCGCGCCGCGCCGTGGCAGGAACGCCATAGCGGTGACGAACACCGAACTTGCCAACAGCGCGCCGTCCCGCAGCAATGTCACCCAGGAAAGTCGCTCTCCAGGCCCGAAGCAGCCGCAGTCGATTTGCATGCCTTTGGCCATCGCTCTGACCATCAGACCGAAGAATACTCCCAGCAGCAGCGTCGCGGCAACCGCCGGGACGCCCCGCCAAACCCCTGCGATGAGCAACGCGCCCAGCAGTAATTCGAACCATGGCAAAGAGTGCGCGGCGAGTTCCACCGCCCAAAATGGCAGGACTTGATACGAATCGATAGATATGGCGAAGAGGGCCCAGGGATCCCGCAGCTTCATCCAGGCGGCATACAGGAATATGACGCCCAATACAACTCGCAGGATGAGTGCAGCCGTGCCGGCGGGAGTCCTATGACGTAAGATTCTATTGCTTAAGAAGGTCATCCAAGGTCGCCTTGACCAGTCTGTAATTGAACAGGCCTTCGCCAAAGAGTTTGAACTGCCTGGATTTGTAAGTCACCAGCACCGTGGGCGTGCTGGCCAGCGGAAGCGCCCAGCCTTCGGCCAGATCGTGCTCGATGGGGGCTTGCACGCGCGGGTCTTTGACCAGCGCCAGCACCGCCTTCTGTTCGTTGGGCGAGAGGACGGCCGAGAGGGTTTCGTCGAGCTTGCCATCCTGCGACCATGAACTTTGTTTGGCGAACAAAATGTCGGCGGCGGGCTCGAACTTGCCTATCTGGGCACAGGCGCAGACTAACTCGGCGGCTTTGCGGCCGTACGCGTGCTGCGGCAGCGGGAAGTATCGATAAACCAGGTACGCCTTGCCGTGAGACACGTAATCCGAGACGATCAACGGCAGCTCTTCATCGTGAAATCGCTTGCAGGCTGGACACTGGAAATCGCTGAAGACCTCGATCGTAATCGGGGCCTTCGGATCGCCCAGAGCGTTGCCGTGAATCGGGTCCGGAGCGGCCGCCATGCAAGGCAGCAACAGCGCGAGCGCTATACAGAGCTTCATACGGGCATTGTACCGAAAAACCAAGACTACATCGGCCCGGTTCGCCGCTCGGCAAGCGGATTATGGAGTCAGCGAGCTAATCCGAGAGCGGATACCAACGCCAGAAAGGCCCGGCTGGCGGACCC
Organism: Bryobacteraceae bacterium; assembly: GCA_049516155.1. Lineage (GTDB taxonomy): Bacteria > Acidobacteriota > Terriglobia > Bryobacterales > Bryobacteraceae > Bog-159. The sequence goes on along the minus strand of JBEKTJ010000189.1, from coordinate 10,088 downwards.
TACCGGGTCCAGCAAAACGCGGCGCTGTTCGAGCATGGCGGCCACCGGCCGTCCCCGGAAACTGGCGATTTGCCGGTAGCGAGACATAAAGAACAGCACCCGAAGGAAGAGCTTCCAATTCAGCGGCGCAAAGTATGCGGGCGTGACGAAGGGTACGGAGCCGCCCTCTTTCACCTCCGCGATAAAGTCCTTGAAGCTCGCCGCCTGAGACAGGGAGACGATGGAACCGGCCACCAGAAGATGGCTGTCGCCTCCGCCAACCACCGGCTTGCGCCACTGGCGGGCGAGTTCCAGGACGCGGTCGTTCTCATCACGGCGGCGCATCCCATTCACCTCTAGCGCATGAATCGCCCAGCCGTAGCGTGTCAGCAGATCCGCGATTGGAATTGCCCCGGAATCCGCCCGCCAGGAGACCAGGGGGTGGTTCAGCACCACTAGGCTGCCAGTGGCGGCGAGTGTCTCAAACAATTCGTCGTGCCGCCCCGCGAGCGCGGCGGACTGAATCCGGCTGTGCGTTTCTTCGATGCCGCTCTCGGGCAGGCCGCTGACGCCCAAGTGAAACAAATGGCCCAGGTACCAGACCGACACTTCTTCGCCGATTGCGACGCGTCCGTCAAGATCGGGCCGGCCGCGCAGCAGAGCAAGGCTACCGGCGAATTCGTCGTGATCGGTGATGGCCAGATGAACGCCGTTGAAGCCGAGAGGAGCGACCGCGGCGGATTCCATTTCGTATACTTCGGCGGGCGCGTATGGCGGGTTATAAACGATGTCCGCGTAATTCAGGCTGGAGACGCCATGCAGGCCGAACGCCCTCTGCAGCACGCCCGCCAAAGGGCGCATGAAGGCCAGCTTGACAACCTGGTTCAGCGACGCCAGATTCTCCACGGAGTGGCAGGAATGGTTGTGTATGGAAACCGCATAACCGAACTCGCGGCGCGGGTGCGGGCACTCGCGGTATGCGTAGTTCTCGATCACCCATGCCGGCCGGCGCTTCATCGCGATGTTTCTCGTTAAGGGGAGGTCCCATTCTATACAGGGCTTCGAATCCGGGTCAAGTCCGGCGCGGCGAGGGTGAGTCCAGCGGTATCGGACGGTAGGTTGTCGCGACGGGCTGCGCCTTGATACACTCTGACGACAGGGCCATGGGCGCGCCGCCCGGAACCCGAAGGGGATTAGGACGTGCTGTATACCATCGATTCGTCACCGCGCAAGGCCCAAGGCGGCATCCTGGCCAAATTGTCGAAGTGCCGTCGCGTTCTGTTGATCGAGGCCAACGATCAGCGGCGCTGGGTCGGCGGCCGCGTCGCGCCCGAGGTGCACATCCCGCCGGTTGGGCTGATGTACATCGCCAGCAGCGCACGGCTCCACAACCCGGACGTGCATATTGAGATTCTCGAAACATCGCTCGATGGGCGCACCGACGAGGAACTCGTGGCGAAGCTGCTCGATTATCGCCCCGACCTCGTTGGAATCCGAAGCATCAGCCTGTTCGAGGATGAGCTTAAGCGTGTCGCCGGGCTGACCAGGCGAGTCCTGGACGTCCCCATCGTGGCTGGCGGCCCGATTGCCACTGCCCGGCGGGGAGCCGTCCTCAAGGCTATCCCTGAAATCGATCTGCTGGTAGTCGGTGAAGGTGAATGGACGTTTTCGCGTCTCCTCGCGGGAACCCCCACTAACGGGCTGGTGTTGCGGCAGGGTGGCCAGACCGTGGACCTGGGCGACGGCGACGCCGCCGAGAACCTGGACGAGTTGCCCTTCCCGGACTACGGCCTGGTCGATCTGGCGCGGTACGAAGAGCACCTGAGTTATGCATACAACCACCGGCGGCAAGGCGTGCTGCTCACCAGCCGAGGTTGCCCGTTCTTGTGTACCTATTGCAATACCTTCGCCGGTAAGACGGCCCGGCTCCGGTCGGCTGAGAATGTCGTCGCCGAGATGGAACAGATGTACCGCGGCCACGGGATCGAGGACTTTTATGTGGTAGACGACATATTTAACATGGACCGCAAGCGCACAGAGGCGATATTCCGCATGATTATCGGCCTGGGTAATAACTGGCGCCTCTATTTCGTGAACGGGTTGCGGGCGGACATCATGACGCGGGAGTTGGTGGACCTGATGGCCGATGCGGGCACAGTGTGGGTAACATATGCAGTCGAATCCGGAAGTCCGCGCATTCAAAAGCTGGTCAAGAAGAATATGCACCTGGGGAAGGCCGCCGATATTGTCAACTATTCCCAGGATCGCGGGATGGTGGTCAACGTGAACACCATGTACGGTTTTCCGACGGAGACCGGCGCCGAAGCCCAACAGACACTCGACTATTTGGCCCGCCTGCATATGCCATCGCTGCTTCCCTATCACTTCGGCCTGCGGGGGTACGAGGGATGCGAGATCGTCGAACAGGCGGCGGAAGCGGGCTGGGATACTAACGCCTTCCTCGCGGACGGTGCGTTATCATATCATGACATGCCAACCGGAACTGCCACCTTTCCGCGGGGCGAAATGTTGGACCACATAATCGAGTATCATAGGCGGTTCGGCATGCATAACAAACCGCACCTGCTGCGGTCGTTGGATGTCCTTAGAGATAACGGATACACCGATCGCGACCTGGTTGATATGTACAGCGTTCTTCAGAATCGTCCTTTTCACCATGTGGACGAAATCGTGACCGGCTCCACTCTGAGCGCCAAGCCGGCGAACTGCTAAGAGGAAAATCGCGGAATGCACAGACCCATCAAATACCTGGACAAGGCGATGTCGATAGCGGCCAATGGTGCGTGGCAGGTATTTCGTTTCATCAACGACCGCATTCCGGAGAATCCGTCATTCACGCCTAAGTGGTCGGACAAGCCGTTGCTGAAATCCCGCGAGAAGTCGAAGCCACACCTAGGCTGGCCGCGCGAAACCGATTCGTTGTGTCCCCGCTGCGTGCCGGAGATCCGGCAACGAATCGTCGACGGCAAACAGGATTACCGCGTACTGCTGCACGAGAAGCCCGGCGAAATCAAGGCGCGCGTGATCGAGCGCGACGGCAGGATCCTGATGGTCAAGGATTGCCCCGTTCATGGACATTTCGAAGATGTCATGTCGATCGATCCCGCCTTCTTCCGGCATCTGGAAGGGATGTTCCCCGGGCGCGACATTCGCGCGCATAACGACGAGAAGCTGCACAACCACGGCAGCAGCACCATCAAGCACGGGCGCGGGTCGGTTCTGACCATCGACCTGACCAACCGCTGCAACATGATGTGCGACCCCTGTTTCATGGACGCTAACCAGGTGGGGTTCGTCCACGAGCTCACCTGGGACGACATCAAGACGCTGCTGGACAACGCCATTTCGATCAAGCCGCGGCGGCAGATGTCCGTGCAGTTCTCCGGGGGCGAGCCGACCATGTCGCCCCACTTCCTGGAGGCCATTCGATACGCCCGCCAACTGGGATACAACAGCGTGCAGGCGGCCACCAACGGCATCGAGTTCGCCAAGAGTCCGGAATTCGCGCGGCAGGCCGCGGAATCGGGGTTGCGCTACGCCTACCTGCAATTCGATGGCATCGGCAACCCGGCCAATTCCCATCGCAACGTCGGGAATCTGTTCGACGTGAAGCTGCGGGCCATCGAAAACCTGCACTCGAGCGGCGTGGAAATTGTGCTGGTGACGACCGTGGTCAACGGGATCAACAACGAGCAGGTAGGGCGCATCGTGCAATTCGCGCTTGACAATCCCGACAGGGTCGCATTGGTTTCGTTCCAGCCGGTCTCCTTCACCGGCCGCGACGAGGCCGTGACCGACGAGCGCCGCATGGCGCAACGCTACACGCTCTCGCATCTGGCGCACGATGTGAAAGGTCAATTGCACCTCGGCGAGCCTACGCGGGACTGGTTCCCGCTATCGTTCCTGAGCACCTTTTCGGACTGGGCGGATCTGGTACACGGCCCTGAAGCCGCTTGGGGACAGGTGGCTTGCGGGTGCCATCCCAACTGCGGTATCGGGATGGCCCTCATGGTGGATAAGCACACCCGCGAGGCGGTCCCGGTGACCGCCTTCCTGGACGCCGGCCGCTTCGCCAAAGACGTTGCCAGGATCAACGATTGGGCGCGCGGCAAGTGGATGTCGGTCGCCGGGATGACGCTGGCGCTCATGCGCAACTACGATGCCTTCCGGACGCCCACCCACTTTCGCTTCGCCGACCTGTTGCGGAAGCTCGACAAAGGTCTGGGGGCGACCGGTCGCAACTACGGCGACGTCTCGGGCAACCGGACCATGGACGACATTTTCAGCAGGCGGCGCGACCGCTGGAACCTGCTGTTCGTGGCGGGCATGTGGTTCCAGGACCTGTTTAACTACGATTTCCGCAGAACCGAGCAGTGCATCATCCCCTACGCCACCCAGGAGGGCGAGATCTCATTCTGTGCCTACAACACCGGCGTGGGCTGGCGGAACATCATCGAGAAAATGCATATGACCGCCACTTTGACCAAGTGGTACGAGGAGCATGGCCGGCATGAGATTTTCGCCGGCGGCAAGAGCGTCACTCTCGACAGCACCGAACACCATCTGGTATTGAAAGACGAGATCGTCGCCAGCGAGGCGCAGCACGACCTCGATCAGCTCGGCATCGCCAAGAACGCCCGCGAGGAGAAGCTGCGCGCGCGCGCCGAACGGATGAAACTGGAGGAAGAGTACCTCCGCATGGCCAAGCTGTACCGGGAGGTGGTTTTGAAGGAGCAGCCGGGCCCGAAGCTGGTACAGATCGAAACCGGCCTGGAGCTAGTGGGCAGCGGCGGGGATTAACTACAGCCGTGGGACAGGCTCGCTGCCGGGCGCGGGACGCCCCGTCCCGCTTGCCGCCACCTACGATTCCGGCTCCCGCGCTTCCCCCAATCCGGACCACCCACCCACCGGCCCAATTTCCGAGTGGCGCGTATTCCGACCGGAATCTTCGGATGCTCATCACCATCGCGTTTATTCCGACAATTAGCCGTGACTCGATCGGAGTCATTGAGACTGCGCCCTACGGCGTCTAACGTTTAGCATTACCTGCGACGCGAAGCGCCGTCAGTTGCTGTGGTTAGGCGTCAAATAGTGGCCTCTAGCTAGAAATGCCTGTGTCACGTTGGGATTCTGCGGAAAATCCATAGGTTCGGTGGCATTCCATTTGTCCTCATCAGATCATTCGCATCGATCAGGTCGTGTTCCATCCACCACCCGCCGATCAGGACATCGAGCACAACATTGTAAAACAGCCCTCGTCCACGCTCCTTAGTTAATGACCACTCCCAGCCAAATGGGATGCAGCCGCCACGAAGGGGGCCCGTATGCACGTTCGTACTGTGAACCGTGCGAATCTCTCCTGATATCGAGCCCGATAAGTCGTGCCCCTGCCAGTCGTAGCGACCATGCACCGCCTCATCTTCCACTTCCAGATGGAGCTTTCCGCTCGGGCCTAGCCACAAACCCCGGTCACCGCAAGCCAGGATCAACGATTGGGCGCGTGGCAAGTGGATCTCGGTCGCCGGGATGACGCTGGCGCTCATGCGCAACTACGGCGACGTCTCGGGCAACCGGACGATGGACGACATCTTCAGCAGGCGGCGCGACCGCTGGAATCTGCTGTTCGTGGCGGGCATGTGGTTCCAGGATCTTTTCAACTACGATTTCCGCAGGACCGCGCAGTGCATCATTCCCTACGCCACGCAGGAGGGCGAGATCTCATTCTGCGCCTACAACACAGGAGTGGGCTGGCGGAACATCATCGAGAAAATGCATATGACCGCCACTTTGACCAAGTGGTACGAGGAGCATGGCCGGCATGAGATTTTCGCGGGCGGCAAGAGCGTCACCCTCGGCAGCACGGAACACCATCTGGTATTGAAAGACGGGATCGTCGCCAGCGAGGCGCAGCACGACCTCGATCAGCTCGGTATCGCCAAGAACGCCCGCGAGGAGAAGCTGCGCGCGCGCCGAACGGATGAAACTGGATGAAGAGCACCTCCGCATGGCCAAGCTCTACCGGTAGGTCGTGCTGAAGGAGCAACCCGGTCCGAAGCTGGTACCGATCGAAACCGGCCTGGAGTTAGTGGGTAGCAGCGGGGATTAGCCACATCCTTGCAGGACGCCACCAAAGGCATCCCCTTGACGCTGAATGGCGCCAGCACGTCGGTCACGTCCAACGGCGTTACCACGCAGCCGGCGCGCCGTTCAGTCGTCATTCCCTGACACACCGGACCGAAAATGCTCTCCGCTTCTCGCCATTGTTATGCCGATTGAGCGATAGCCCGCCTTTACCAAAGTTGTAGAACCACGCACTGGCCGGATCGCTTTCCGACGCCGTCCAGTAGAAACCATGGGCTTCCAACCGTGCATACTGGCCGTCATCGGAGCGGCCGCCGCCAAGCAACGCATTGAAACCGGAGTTGCCTCCGGTCAAGAGCGTCTTGTACGCCGCTTTACCGCTGTCGTCGGAATCCTCACGGACCCCACCGTAGGGCTTCGCCAATTGCCGCCATTCGTCGTTGGTGGGCAATCGCCATCCATCTCCCAACGATCGACATCCACGCTGCGCCGATTCCCAGGTGTACAAACGGCCATACCGAAGGCAATTGATTTCCGCATCGTCGTAGCAGTAGGACGGAACATTCTTGACGTCCAGATTGTTTGTCGTCCATTGTTTGCCGTCCGCCATCCGCGCGGTCCGATCTTGCGCTGAAAGGCGCTGCAAGGAGTTGCTAAGAAACCCAACCGCAATGCTCAGTGCGATCGATACGACACTAACGTGCCTGGCCTTGCGCCGAACGCCATGCATGTTGCTTACTGGTCCGCTTCCGGACTCTTCTTGCGCTCGTAGGGAGTCTTCAAATACTTCGCGGCTTCTTCCTGCGCGCCTTGCGTATTATCCTTGGTGCGCACGCCCAGGTTGTATTCATTCACCGCGCGGTCGCGCTGCCCGGTGATATCGAAGATCATCCCCAGATGGATGTGCGCCCACACCTCCACCCACTTAGGCTCCAGGTCCCCGTTCAGCGCCTCGCGGAATTCGTTGGCCGCCGCCTGATAATTGTTCTGCGTGAAGTACACGTCCGCGATGCGATAATGCGCCATCGAACTCTGCCGGTTGTTCTCCAGCGCCTTCTGATACTCCTTCAGCGCATCGCCGTATTCACCCACCTCCATGAACTGCTCGCCGCGGCGGATGGCCACCGCCGTGCGCACCTGGTTGTTCACGCGCAGCACGCGGCGATCCGGGTCGATCACCACGTTCTTGGGCTTGCCGAACGTGTCCACACTGAATTCCGAAGACGTACCCACCACTTCCACGCGCTTCTCTTCGGGATTGCCTTCGGTTTCGATCTTCAGATCCACAGGCATGCGGAAGGTATCCATATCCTGCGCCACTTTACCCATCACGCGGAAGCCTTTTTGCGTGCGGTAAATGGTGTACTCCAGCTTGAATTCGGGCGCGCCGCTGGATTCGATCCATTGGATGAAGAAATAACCCAGGTCCTGTTTGGAGGCGTCTTGTACGACCTTCCTGAAGTCCTCGGTAGTGGCCGATTTCCAACTGTAACGCGTGGCATATTCCTTCAAAGCCTGGAAAAAGGCCTGATCGCCGATGACGAAGCGCAACATGTGCAGCACGGCCGCCCCCTTGCTGCCGGTCAGCGCCCATAGCTCCGGAGAATAGTCCTCCATGCGCGCGGATTGAATCACGGGAACATTGTCCACCGTAAGAGCTTCCACGGCATCGTCGCGGAATCCCGATTCGAGTGCCGCCGGCCCGGCGGTGTGCTCCGCCCAAAGCAATTCCGAATACGCCGCGAAGCCATTGGTCAGCCACAGATGATTGCGCGTGGCGGGCGATACCAGCGCTTCCCACCACTGCCGGGAAATTTGGTTGGCTAACAATTTGGCGCCCACCTGCTTGCCGATGGCATGCGGATTCAGGAAGATCAAACCGGGCGCGGCATATCCGTTGGGCGCGCCATTTTCCGTCTCCACCACCGCCAGGTTGGCGTAAGGCGGCAAGCCGAAATCGCCCGTGAAGAAACTCATCATCTGGCCGATTTGCTCGCCATACTGCTGCGCCATGGCCTTCTCGTCGCCGCGGAAGTACAGCGTGGTAGTAACACCCTCGGCGGAAACCTTGGCTCCTGGCTCGCGCACCACCGCAATGCTTCCGGGAAACGACGGGTGATCGAAATGAAAGCTGTACACTACTTTTTCGCCGGCCGCCTGGTGCGAATCCAGGCCGCTGCCCACCACCTGGAAGCCTGAGGGAACCGTGATGTGCAAGTCCGCCGTGAAGCGGTCCGTAGTGTAGCCGCTAACGGGGAACCAGCGTGCCGGATACAGCAGGAAAGCGTAGTCCGGGTGAATCGCCGCGAACTTGATGCCGTAAACCGGAGAGTCCTCGGCGCCGCTCAAGCGCCCCTCGTAAGTAAACTTCAGCGTGGCGGGTTCGCCTTTCGGCAGGGGCGGATCGAAGCTCAGCCGCACCGTGGAATCCTGCTGATTGCGCGTGTCGTTGATCTGTGCGCCTTTGCCATCCACCACGCGCGATACCGTCAGTGCATTGTTCAACTCGAACGCCGCCGAACTGCCGTTGTTGTCGAGGGGGACGAAACGCACCTCGACGGTGGCGATGAGTGCCTGCGTGGCCGGCTGAATTTCGGCGTCGATCGTGTAATTCTCGACTCGAATGCGCGCGCGGCGGTCCTGCGCCTGCGTGTTGGCAACGAGGAAAAGAGACACCAGAAAGGCGAAAACGGCAGACCGGAAGCCTGTCCTATTGCTACGAAACATGAGCGGGTTGTCCTTCCATGATTTCTTGGATAATCGCGGAGGCGCGCGCCATGGGTCGCGTGGGACCTGCCAGCGCGGCCGCCACCGTGGCCAGATCCGCGCGCATTTGGGAGCGCGCACCATCGTCGCGCAGCAGCCGCTGCGCTTCCGCCGCCAGACGTTCGCCGGTAAAGTTCGATTGCATCAATTCAGGCACTATGGCGCGGCCCGCGATTAAATTCACCATCGAATAAAAAGGTACCCGCACCAGCATGCGGCCCAACATCCAGCTTGCGGCCGTCACCTTATAAAAGGTAACCAGCGGGGTCCCGAGCAGGGCGGCTTCCACCGTCACCGTTCCGCTGGCGGCCAGCGCCAGGTCGGCGTGCGCGATGGCATCCCAGTTTTCCCCGTCGACCACTTGCACGGGAGCGCCACCGATGCGTTCCCGAAAAAAATCCACACCAGCCGTCGCCGATGCCGGCAGAACAAAACTGGCGGCCTGGTCGCGATAAAGACGCCGCACGGCGTCCAGGAGCGGCGGCAAATGCCGGGCGGCTTCTCCCCGGCGGCTCCCAGGCAACACTGTTATCAATGGACGGCCCGGAGGAAGCCTGTGTTTCCGAAAAAATTCCGCGCGCGGCAGGCTGGGCTTCACCAAGCCCGCCAGCGGATGGCCGATGTAGGTGGCAGGCAGACCGTGGCCGCGGAAGAACTCCTCTTCAAAGGGAAAAATGCAGAGCACGTGACGGAGCGTGCCGCGCATACCCGGCAGGCGGCCCTTGCGCCAAGCCCATACCTGCGGCGCTACCAGGTATACCACCGGGACACCCTGGCTGTGCAGTTTTCCGGCTAGGCGCAGGTGAAAATCCGGCGAATCCGTCAGGATCGCGAGTTCCGGCCGGCGCCGGCGCGCGGCGGCCTGCAGCTTGCGGAATTCCCCGTAAATCCGGGGAATGTGGGAAATCACCTCGACCAGCCCGACCACCGCCAGGCTGGCGGCATCCACCACGGTTTCGACGCCCGCCTGCCGCATGCGCGGACCTGTGCAGCCGAAGAAATGCGCGTCCGGCCAGATCCGCCGCAACTCATCCACCAACAGAGCGGCATAGAGATCGCCGGAAGCTTCGCCAGCCGATATCAGGATGTTCCGGAGCACCTAACGCCAGTCTAGCGCCCTTGGAGGGCGGGCAATCCTGCCCGCAGCCGCCTTTCAGCACGGGAACGTGCCGGGGGCACACTCCAAAGGCTCTGAAACTGGACCAGAGCGCGGACGGTCCGAACGTCGGAGAATATGAGAA
>JBEKTJ010000188.1:0-22319 GCA_049516155.1 Bryobacteraceae bacterium | reverse complement strand
AAACAGGCCCTGCTCCGCAAGGCCGCTGCGCTCGGCTATCGCCTGGAGCCAGCCGCCTAACTCGAACAGCCAAAACACGGGCCGATTGCCGGATTAGCGGCAGCAGTTTCTGGAGAGGCGGCCAGAGCCGGCTGAAAAGCCGGCTGCGGGCAGAATTGCCCGCCCTCCAAATCCAAATTGACCCACTACCCTTTTTTCGAACCGCGACGCCGCCATCGTCCGAGTGGAGCGTACCGCCTCCGAGCACCGCACGGTGCGCTCCATCTGCGGGATTCCGCTGGGATAGCCTGCCATTCTCCGACGGCGCAACGACCCACGCTGCAATTAAAAACCCCTGTCGCGTGGTTTTGTTGCGCGTCTGATAGAGGCGGATTATATGGCATCGGCGGGGGCTACGGCAGCGCTTTCGCTGTAATCAGTACTCTATCTGTTTGGAGTGGGGACCCGGCCGACGATTTCCGCCCGCACGGCCAGGCAATGGAACATCCCGTCGCGCGATAGAACCGTGGCGAGACGAGTCTCGACGGCACGCCCAGTGCCTGCGCCACAGCTTCTTGCGCGTCTGCTAGAATGCGGCATTCTATGCTTTCGCTTTCGCGGCGCGGCTTCCTGGGCGCAGCCGCATCGCTTGCCGGTTTCGCAGCGCTGGCGCAGCCTGAACGCGGCCGCGCGCGCATCGCCGATATCCGCACCATGGTGCTGCAAGGCCCGCGCACTTACACTCTGGTAAAGGTCGTCAGCGACGCCGGAGTCTATGGGATCGGCGAAGGATACGGCAGCCCGGGCGTCGGCATCCAGGCGGGCGTGCGGGAGTTGCGCCCGTATTTCCTGGGCAAGGACCCGCTCGAAATCGAAACGCTCTATAACGGATTGGGCAACCGCATCGACGGTTCGGCGCACATGTTAGTGCGGGCGGTCAGCGCCATCGAGATCGCGCTCTGGGATCTGGCAGGGAAGCTATTGAACCAGCCCGCCGCCACGCTGCTGGGCGGACGCTATCGCGAGCGCGTGCGGGTGTACCGCGACGAAGGCCCCACCAACATGCTGGACCGCGCCAGTTGCAACGAGTGGGCGGACAAGATGAAGAGCGACCCCGCCGGATGGACCGCGTTCCGCGTCACTCCGCCGGGCGCGAACGGCGCTCCGCAGGCCAAGCTGGATAGCGTGCGCGACCCAGCCAACCGGGTGCTCACGTCGCATGAATTGCGGGACATCCGGCAAGCCTTCGAATATTGCCGCGATGCTATCGGCTGGGACCGCGACTTGATTGTGCGTTGTGCGGGCGAGTACGACCTGCGCACCGCAATGCAGCTTGCCGAAGCGCTGGATCCAGTGAAGCCGTTGTGGCTGGAGGACCCCATGCCGCCGGATTTCTCTCCCGGCTGGGTGCGCCTGGCGCAAGTCTCCAAGGTCCCCATCGGCACGGGCGAAAACTTGGCGCGGCGGCAGGGCTTCAAGGATTTCATCCTGAACCAGGGCTGCGACATTGTGCAACTCGATATCCGGAATGCCGGGGGCCTGCTGGAGTCCAAGAAGATATCCAGCCTGGCGGAACTGTTCAATCTACCCATGGCTGCGCATAGTACCGGGAGCGCGCTGAATACCATGGCCACTGTACAGTGGGCTGCCTCGGTGCGGGATTTCCTGGCCGCGGAGACAGCCGTCGGGCGCCGGAATTGGATGGACGACACGATCGTGCATGAAGGACCTCTGGTGGCTGAAGGTTACATCGCCGTGCCGCGGAAGCCCGGCCTGGGCGTTGAATTAAATCCGGATGTGGTGAAGGCCAACCTCGCGGAAGGCGAGAAATATTGGGATTGAGACTGCCTGCCGCAGTTGCGTACGTCGCGCCATTTGCCGTGTTCATCGCGCTGCGCTGGCTTCCCTTCCCGCCCGAGTGGCTGGCGCCCGTCCGTTTTGTGATGGTGGCAGCCACGCTGGCGGTATTCTCGCGCGGGGTGATTCCACGGCGGGCTGCGCTCCCCATAGGTTCCATGCTGCTAGGAGCGGTGGTGCTGGCGATCTGGATCGCCCCCGACTTGATCTGGCCCGGCTACCGCAATTTCTGGCTATTCCACAATGGCATTACGGGCGCCGCGCGGAGTACGCTGGCCGCGGCTTTGAAGTCGAACGTGTTCTTCATCGCGGTGCGGGTGCTGGAAAGCGCCATTCTGGTCCCGGTTGCGGAGGAGCTTTTCTGGCGCGGCTGGGTGATGCGCTGGACAATCCGCCCGGACTTTGAAAGCGTGCCCGTGGGCCAATACACGGCGCTTTCGTTCTGGCTGGTGGCCGCGCTTTTCGGCTCGGAGCACGGGCCGTACTGGGATGTTGGGCTGATTGCGGGCGTGGCCTACAACTGGTGGTGCGTGCGCACGCGCAACCTGGCGGATTGCATGTTGGCGCACGCCGTCACCAACGCGTTGCTGGCGATCTATGTGCTGCGTTTCGATCAGTGGCAATACTGGTTGTAATGGCGAGCCGGGGACAGGCCCGGAAGCCCGTCCTACGATGTGCTAACCTTAATGCTTCACAACCTTTAAAAGGAGTTCGTCTCGCATGTCAGTACGGTTTGGGTTGCGGCTGGCCATGGCCTGCCTCGCCCTTGTTTCGCTTTCAAAAGCCGGTCTCAGTCAGACTAAGGTGGCCGTTGTCAGCCTGCAGCGGGCGGTGCTGGGATGCGCCGAAATCAAGCAGGCCTCCGCCGCCATGGAGGCCAAGTACAAGCCCCGCCAGCAAGAGATGGAAAGATTGCAAAGGGAGCTGGAGGGCATTAAGCAGCAATTGCAGACCAACGCCGGCAAGCTCACGCCGGCAGCCGAGGCGGACCTGAACGCCCAAGGGCAGCGCAAACAGCGCGACTTGCAGAGGCTGAACGACGACCTGCAGGCAGACGTCACCGCCGAGCGCAACGAAATTTTGGGTACCAGCGGCAAGAGAATGAAGGAAATCGTACAGAAACTGGCGGAGGAGAAGGGCGTCGACATGATCGTGGATGAGCAGAGCACCTTGTTCTTCAAGCCCGCGATGGATCTGACGGCCGAAGCCATCGCCGCCTACGATAAGGCCTATCCGGCAAAATAGGCGCCCGCCATGGCTGGCTATCTCGATAACTACGGAGCCGGCGACGAGCGGCGCGAGAAACGCAACAAGCTCTTTCTGGCTTTGGCCGTTTGCGCGCTGCTGGTCTTGTTCCTGTGGTTCTTTTTCTTCGTTTGGGACAAAACGGAAGTCTTGCGCGCCGCCCCCGTGGCCCGGCTGGCGCAGGTTCTGCGCAATCACCGGCAGGAAAGCCGCGTCAGGAATTTCTTCGACCTTTTGCAGCACCGGGATTACAAGGGAGCGTACGCCCTGTGGAATTGCACCGACGCGCACCCTTGCAAAGACTACCCGTTTACAGAATTCATGAAGGACTGGGGGCCGGACAGTGCACACGCCGCCGCTGGATATACGATTGCGAAGAGCCGTTCCTGCGGCTCGGGCGTGATTGTGACCGTAGATTCCGGCCATAACCAGGAGGACGCGTTATGGGTGCAGCGGAGCGACCAGACGATCGGTTTTTCGCCGTATCCGGTGTGCCAGACCGGAGCATGACGGACCATGTAAGGCTTAACGCGGCGCGCGGCGTAGAATAGGAATAGAAGAGAGACTGGAGCAGCATGGGCACAACAGCAGCGGGTTTGGAAGGCGTGGTCGCCGGCGAGTCCGAGATCTGTTTCATCGATGGATACGCGGGCATCCTGAGCTACCGCGGCTATAATATCCACACGCTGGCCGACTATGCCACCTTTGAGGAAGTCATCTTCCTGTTGTGGAATGGCTGGCTGCCCAAGCAGGCCGAACTGGACCAGCTCAAGAAGGACCTGGCCGCCAACCGCGGAATCCCGGCCGCCGTCGTGGACTTTCTGAAAACCGTGCCGCAAGGCAGTCCGATGGACGTATTGCGCACGGCGGTATCCATGCTGGGCATTTACGACCCCGAAACGCCGGACATGACGCCGGGCGCCAATGCCCGCAAGGCTCTGCGCCTGATGTCGCAGATCTCGACCATCGTCACCACATTTGACCGTTTGCGCAAGGGCCTGCACGTGATAGGCGGAGACCCAACCATGAGCTTCGCCGGGAACTTTCTTTACACCCTTACGGGCAAGCGGCCCGACGACGTGATGGAACACGTTTTCGACGTGGCCTTGATCCTGCATGCGGATCATGAGCTGAACGCCTCCACTTTTGCCGCGCGCGTTACGGCCGCCACGCTGTCGGATATATACTCGTCGATCACTTCGGCGATCGGCGCGCTGAAAGGCCCGCTACATGGGGGCGCGAATCAGGACGTGATCAAGATCCTGCTACAGCTTTCGAGCGAGGAAGCGGCCGTCGACCGGGTAAAGAGCACACTGGCGCGCAAAGTGAAGCTCCCCGGATTCGGGCACCGGGTGTATCGCACCGAAGATCCGCGGGCCACGCACTTGCGAGTGCTCTCCGAAGAGCTGGGCAAGCGCACGGGACACGAGAAGCTGTTCCGCATGTCGCAAGCCATGGAACAGACCGTGAAGGCGGAGAAGGGATTGATCGCCAACGTGGACTTCTACTCGGCTTCGACTTACTACTCACTGGGCATTCCAGTGGATCTGTTTACGCCAGTCTTCGCGGTTAGCCGCATGTCGGGCTGGACGGCGCACACGCTGGAGCAATACAAGAACAACCGCCTGATCCGCCCGCGCGCGGAGTATAAGGGGAATCCGGACGGCATGAAATGGATTCCCATGGATCAACGCTGATGGACGAGAAGGCCTATTACACCGAATCTCCGACGACCAAGCCGATGTCGTTGAACTGCCCGTTTTGCAGGACCGCGGAGACCTACGACCTGCGCTGGATGGTGCGCAAGAAGAAAGACCGGCTGCCGCCGGGCGGCGACGAGCGCGACCGCGCGCGCTTTGCCAAGTCGCAGAGCTATATGGTGCTGCTGGACGACAAGGTGGCGTGCAAGAATCTGCGGTGTAGAAAGCGGTTCGATATATCGGGCGTTAAGACGATGGCGTTTTTGTAGGGCGGAAACGGCGAATTGGCCGCCGATAAACGCGGATAGACGCCGATAGGACGCAGCCGTTCACGGTTTGCCGCGCATGCATACGCGCAGCACTTTGGCGAAGAAGCGACCCATCGCCGCTCACATGGCTCAACTGCGACGCCGCAGTCATCTCCTCGCGAGACGTAGCCCTCCAATCAACATAGTGGCCTGGCCTGCAACCCGACCTCGCGAATGAACTCGCGTTGCGTTCTGGCATTGCCCTCTCGAAAAGGATGAGCGGCATTGATCTCGCCGAGAAACCAAGCGGCGCGCCCGCCAAACCTCGCAGCATTGATATATCGATGAATGGACTTGAGATGCGCGACATCGAATCGCCCCGCAACGGGAGTATCGATCATTTCCGCGATGCGCCGGTGTGTGCGGCGGGCTTCAAAGCGTTCCAGCAGATCCGGGTCAGTGAGACCGCGAAGGTTCTTGAGGACGTTTGTGCCGGGATACCGGTACGGGTCCGAATTCCCGCTCGTCGAGCTCATCGGTCGCACTCCCTACTTCAGCCAGCGTCAGATCTCCGTGGATGTACCGCCGGTACAAGGCCTGAGTTTGCTCGTCGAGTTCAAATCCTTCGAGGCGTACGGAAGCCAGCGCTTCTTCGTAGATCAGTGTGCGCCGCGCGCGCTCCGCCGCCGTAATTGGTTGGGTCGCCAAGGCCATTCTTCTACTCCGCGCCGCGCCGGGCAGGAGCCTTGCTGTCCCCGCAGGGGGCCTGCTCAAGCCGGTCGATCTCGCGATCCCTTCCCGTCATGGCGATCGTCATATCGCCTAAGGTCTTCCGAAGAAATACGTTAGCCGCGGTTTCCGCCTGCAGATCCCGGCGCACGGCATCCACCTCGCTGCGGGCGTGCCACCAGACAGCCAGCGCCGCCAGCAGCGCGAACCCGGCAACCAGGGCCACGCGTCTATCCAATCCGCTCATCCCGCCTTCTGACTGCGCGCCCGCTTGACGATCTGCAGGAAACGGTCGGCCAGTTCGCGAATCCAATCCAACTCACGTCGGCGGACGGCCTCCGGATTAATCAAATCCCGGCCAATTCCAACTCCGATGGCTCCCGCCAGAATGAAATCGGCGGTATTACCCTGAGTCACGCCTCCGGAGGCGATCATCGGTATATGCGGGAAGGGCGACTTGAGGGCATGGATGTAACCGGCGCCGCCCAGGCGTGAACATGGAAAAACCTTGACGAAGTCCGACCCTTCCTTCC
Organism: Bryobacteraceae bacterium; assembly: GCA_049516155.1. Taxonomy (GTDB): domain Bacteria; phylum Acidobacteriota; class Terriglobia; order Bryobacterales; family Bryobacteraceae; genus Bog-159. Next base: position 16,028 of record JBEKTJ010000188.1, on the reverse strand, counting down.
ATGCGGCCATGATTTCGCTGGGCGTCAAGGCGCCCGGAAATACCACCACATTATGATTCAGCGCAAAGTTCACAATTTGAAGATCGAGCCCCGGGCTGGTCAGAAACATAGCACCGGCGCCTAAGCAACGGCGCGCAGTTTCCGTGTCGGTGATGGAGCCGGCGCCCACAATCAATCCGGACCGTCCGCGTGCGAGCTCCGCAATCACATCGATCGCTCCCGGCACCGTCATCGTCACCTCCGCGATGGGAATACCGCTGTCCGCTACCGCCCTTACCGCAAACAACGCATCCTCAGCCGAGGAGAGGCGAATCGCGGGGACGATCCCGATCTCCTCTATGCGCGCCCGGACTTCCTGCTTATTCATACGCCATCCGCTTTCGACGCCGAAATCAGCGGCCCAGGCGGCGTTGGCACGCGGGTCTTGAGGATCACGATATCCCCGAATGCGACCCTTAGATTCAGCTTGTGCGCCGCCTGTGAATCACGGCTTAAGCTGCGATGGCCGAACAGCCACCAGCGGCGCTTCTCCGGTCCCGGGAAGTCGGAGTTGACGGCTCCGAAGTGACTCCTCGCATGGATGTTATAACGGCCATCTTGGGGGAGATGCAGCAAAATTTCGCCTTGCAGCAGTGTCACTTGTATGTCGCCCGCCAGACCGTCGATGTTCACGTCACCAAAGTCATGATCGACGATTAGTTTGGCGTTAGCCGACGCCTTGATTCGGCATTCCGGCACCTGACCTGGGAGCTTGATCGTGGTGATCTCCACGTCGGGCCGGTCCCATGCCTCCACGGTCAGCAGGCCAGTCGATTTCGTTAGCCTAAGCGTGCCGTCCGGCGGAAGGTCCATGCGCTGCGTACCGCTCACGGGGACCTTCTGCTTGGGTTCGTCGGCGGCCAGCAGTAGACAACCGGTTCCAAATCCAAGCACGGCCAATATTTGAATGGTCATACGGAACCTACTCATGTGTGCCATTACCCGATTCGTATACGCTGCGGGCTTCTTCCACCGGTGGCAGATGATCTGTAGGGCGCGCCCACCACACGTAGAAAGTAGGCAGCAGGAAAATGCTCATGGCCAAGTCGGCGATCAGCCCGCCCACCACCACGATGGCAAAGGGACGCTGGGAATCCGAGCCGATCGCATGGGATAGGGCGGCGGGCAACAGGCCGAGTGTGGCTACTAGCATGGTCATAGTAATCGGCCGGAGGCGGCGCGTGGCGCCTTCAATCGCGGCCTCCACGATGGGCATCCCCCTGGAACGCAACTGATTGATGTACTCGACCATAATGACGCCGGTCTGGATGGAGGCGCCGAACAAGGCCATAAAGCCGACTCCGGAGGAGACACTGAAATGCGTCCCGGTGATGTATAGCGCCATCAGGCCTCCTACGCGCGCCACTCCCACATTGACTAAGTGCAAGCATGCCCACTTGGCGGAGCCGAACGCGCCGTAGATAATCAGGAAGATGAAGAAGATAGTCAGAGGAACGATGATATACAGCCGCGCCTCGGCGCGCTTCTCGCTTTCATATTCACCTTCCCAGTTGACGTGATAGCCGCGCGGAAGCTGAACCTGCTTGCTTACCTTCTCGATCGCCTCTCTGACGGCGCCGCCCAAGTCACGGCCGCGCACGCTGTACTTGATTGGGACGTACCGTTCGTTCGATTCGCGATAGATTTCGGAACCCTCGTCCCGCTCTTCGATTTTACAAAGCTGGGCCAGCGAAACCCGCTCGCCCGTGGGCGCCAGCAAGCGGATATTTTCGATGGCCTCTTTGGTGCCGCGGAACTGGGGGAGATAGCGCATAACCAGGTCGTAGCGCGCCTCGCCCTGCAATACCTGCGTAAGCGCGTTTCCTCCGGCGGCGGTATTGATCGCGTCCTGCACGTCCGCGACGTTGATCTGGTAGCGGGCGGCTGCCTGGCGGTCGACTATGAAGTTGTCGTTGGGTTGGCCGGTAACCCGAAAAACTCCCAGGTCCGTAATTCCCCTAACGGTACGCATGACGTTGACGATCTGTTCGGCTCTGTCCTCAAGAACCCGCAAGTCCTCGCCGTAGACCTTGGTGGCAAGCTGTCCCTTGACCCCGCTAACCGCTTCCTCCATGTTGTCGGCAATCGGCTGGGAGAATCCCCAGACTACGCCCGGCAGCTTCGACAACTCGCGGTTCATGGCCGCAATGACTGCATCCTTGCTCTGGTGAAACGCCGGACGCCACAGCTTCTTGGGCTTCAGATCGGCGAAATACTCCGTATTGAAAAAGCTGGTGGTGTCGCTTCCGTCGTCAGGACGCCCTGTCTGACTGGAACATTGAGTAACTTCGGGAAATGAGCACAGGATCAGCCGCGCCTGGTTCGATAGCCGAATCCCTTCGGTGGGTCCGGTGCTGGGAGCCAGCGTGCCGCGCACCCACAACGCGCCTTCATCCAAGTGCGGCAGAAACTCCGACCCGATCCTTTCACCTTGCAAGAGCCAGAGGCTGCAGCACACGGCGGCCACCGATACCGCCACCATCACCCAGCGGTGATGTACGGTCCAGGCGACGGCGTGCCGGTATCCCTTTGTAAGCCAGACAAGCACCGGATTCTCCCACTCGCGGGTCTCTTTGCGGAAGGCAAAACTTGCCAGTACCGGCGCGACTGTCATGGAGAATATGACCGCGCCTAAAAGCGCGAATGCTACGGTCCAGGCCATCGGCCGGAACAGGCGGCCCTCCACACGCTGCAAAGTAAAAATGGGTAAATATGCCGTAATGATGATGGTGATGGCGTAGAATACGGGCCGCTGCACCTCATGCGCGGCGTCGCGGATTCTGTCGCGGACCGACTTAGTCACCCGTTCATCGTGGCCTAAGTGGCGGACGATGTTTTCCACCATCACAATCGCTCCATCCACGACCATCCCGAAATCCAAGGCTCCCAGCGATAAAAGGTTCGCTGGAACTTCCTTGAGTTGCAGGCAAATGGAGGCGAACAACAGAGAGAAGGGGATGGTGATGGCAACGATCAGGGCGGCGCGCACATTTCCCAGAAACAGCATCAGAACGATGGTGACCAGGATGAAGCGTGACCAGGATGAAGCCTTCCGTCAGATTGTGCAGCACCGTTTCGGTAGTGAACTTTACCAGATCGCTGCGATCGATGAGCGGATAGATGGTTACACCGGGAGGCAGAATGTGATCGTTCAACTCCGCTACTTTCTTATGAATGCCCTTCAATGCCGCATCCGCCTCGGCGTCCTTGCGCAACAGTACGATGCCGGAGACCACGTCGTCGTTATCGACCACCCGGCCGTCCTCGTGCCGGATGGCCCGCGCGAACTGGCCCAGCCGTATCTTCGGCCCTTGTGCTACGACGGCGATATCGCTAATGCGGAGGGGTGTACCGTTCTTCGTCAAAATGACGGTGTTCTCGATATCTTTGACATCTCGCACCAGACCCACTTCCCGGATATTGATCTGTTGCAGGCCGGATTCGATGAAGCTGCCACCGCCATTGGCGTTGTTGTTGGCGATCTGTTGCTCCACCTGGCCGATGCTGAGTCCGTAGGAGATCAGCTTGTCGGGGTCCACGCGCACCTGATATTCGCGCGTCGGTCCGCCGAAGCTGGCAACATCTACGATATTGGGAACGGCCTTGAAATTTTTCTCCACCACCCAGTCTTCAATGGACTTGAGCTCCATCACGTCATACGCCGGGTTAGTGGTGTGCAATGTAAAAAAAAAGATCTGGCCGGCGGGGCTCCAGTCCGTCTGCATTTGCGGCGACACCCCGGCGGCCACCGCCGCAGGCGGTAGAGTGACTTGCGAGAGCCGCTCGAGCGCCCGCTCTCGGTCCCAGGCGTTCAACTCTTCGTCGTCGAAGATGAGCTTGATGTCGGAAAGGCCAAATAGAGAGAACGACCGCAAATGGGTTACGTGTGGCATGCCGTTCATTACGATCTCGATCGGAACCGTGATTTGCTGCTCCATCTGTTCGGCGGCGATCCCCGGCCACTGCGTGACAATCTCCACGTAGTTGTCCGCGACGTCGGGATAAGCCTCGATGGGAAGAGCGTGGAACGCGGCGATTCCCCCGACTACCAGCAGGAGCGCGAAGGCTAATACAAAAAGGCGTTTGTCCAGGGCAAAGTCGACTACTCGGCGAATCATTTGTTTATTGCTCCACCGTATTCTGGAAGACCAGTGCGCGCGCGACCACTCGATCGCCCGGCTTCAGGCCCGAAACCACTTCCTGCATATCGTTTGGGAGCGTATTCCCGGCGACTACTTCCCGACGCTGGAAGTGGCCGTTTCCGAGCGGCGAATAGACCCACTCGCGGTCGTGCAGGTGCAGAATCGCGGTGGCCGGCACCGTCGCGCGCCGCTCGGTCGTCGCGCCGTGAAATGTCGCGGTGACGAACATCCCCACCCGCATGAGGTTTGGATTTTCCACTTCCAGGCGAACCTTGGCGGTGCGAATGTTGGGATCTACGATAGGCAGGATGTTGCTGATGCGCGCTTTGAGGACCCTGTCCGGATAGGCGACCAGATGGATGTCCGCGTATTCTCCGATGTGAACTTGCGACATGTTGTTCTCCCACACGTCGCAAATAATCCAGACGCGCGACATGTCGGAAATGGTGAACGGGTTTGGCGGGGTGAGCGCCTGCACGCCCGACTGGTTGGTGATCTCCTGGTCCGTGATGGCGCCCGATACGGGAGCGAAAACATCCACGATGCCCGTGGGATGGCTGGGATCGACCCCCAGCAGCCCGAGTTGTTCCTTGGCCGTCTCCAGAACCACCAGGTTGTCGTCTTCGGCGTTCTGGGCAATTTCCTGCGCGCTCTTGGGAATCGCCCCATGGCTGAACAGGATATTGGCACGATCAAGTTGGATCTTGGTCAATTCCTCGTTCTTCACGGCCTGGCGGTAATTGGAGAACGCGGTCGCGATGTCGTTGCTGCGCACCTTGAAAAGAAGTTGGCCTTTCTTTACTTCGTCGCCGAGGCGGGCGTCGATTTCCACAATGCGGCCGGTGGCCAGCGACGGTACCGGCACCTGGCGGGAGACATCGGGATTCACCACGCCGGTGACGTTCAGATCCGGAGTGGCAACGTGCTCGCCAGCCGCCGCAAGGGGGAATTGCTCCGGGTGATCCACCTTGAAGTTGTTGGGATCCAAATCGGATTGCACGGTTGTGGGCGCGGGACCCGTGCCGGCATCCGGGACTTGCTGGGCTGTCACCTTTCTATCGCATGCGGCGGCGAGAAGCGTTAAACCTAAGCACACGGCCGCTTCGAAAACAAGTAAGCGATTCATTGCACAACCTCCCGGCCCGCTGCCATATCCATTTGCGCCGCGGCGGTCAAGTACGAACCAATCAGATTCAAGTAGCCCAATTCGGTGTCTCGATAAGCTTTCTCGGCATCCAGATAATCGAGCAGCGAGGCGCCTCCGTTTTTGAAGGAAAAGGAGGTTCTATCACGCACGTCGATCGCCAGCGGCAAGTACTTGGCCTTGTATGGCTTCAGCAGATTCACGTTTTGAACCAGCGTCCAATAGGCCGAATCGACGTCGCTGAAGACCAGCGCCACGTTGGCGTCCCGCAAGCGCTCGTTCCGGCCGATGTCGACCTGGGTGCGCGCTTTCTCGCCTTGATTGCGGTCGAAGATACGCAACGGAATCGAGACGCTCACACCCATGTAAACCGGGATGGGCGGATTGCGGGCAAAGTCAACGCTGAACGTCGGATCGGTCGAGCCGTTGGCAACCGCGAGTTGGTATGTAATCTTCGCCAGGTCCACGTTCTGCACGGAAGCCCTCAGGTCCGGCCGTGCTTCCATAGCAATGTTCCGGAATTCCTCCAGGGGCCTTAACGCATCGGTAAAATCAAACGGTCCGGAGATGTCGAACCGTTCGATAGGGGTCCGGTCGTTCAGCAGCATCAGAAGCTGGATCTTGGCCGTCCGAAGATTCACCATGGCCCCTTCGAAATCGGATTCGAATTGAGCGCGCTGCAGCTCCAGGCGGTTCAGGTCGACAAGAGCGAGGTCGCCCACCTTATAGCGAAGGCGGTTCACGTCCAGTTCCTTATCCCAGTAATCCAGGTTATCTTTCGCGTTCTGCAGGACCGCTTTGGCTTGCAATGTTTGCACGAACGCGCTGCGGAGGTTAAACACCAGCCCGCGCTCCTGGTCCAAGTAAGTCGATTCCGCGATGACTGTGGATTCCCTGGCTTGGTCGCGCCGCAACTCGCGCTTGTGCTCCCGCTCGTGCAGGTAACTGATCGAGCCGTAAGGCTGCGCGTAGGCGAAAGGGCTATAGACGTTCGGGCCTCCGGCCGGCGGGGGCTGTTTTGAAAATGGGTTGATCTGGTCGATGGTTCCGCTGATGTCCGGGTTCGGGCGGAGGTAAGCCGTGATCTCGGCGGCGCGGGATTCGTCGATATTCAGTTGGGCGGCCTTCAACGTCGGGTTGGCAGCCTCGAACTTCTCCTTGATCTGCTGCCAGGTGAAGGCGGTCTGGGCGGTCTGACCAAATATGGCGGCCGGTAGGAAGCCGGCGATGACAATCCCGAGCCACACCGTGTTTGGCGTCACAATCTTCATAGAACGAAAAAGATCTGTAATAAGACCAATAAGGCAGAGTTTTTGCCGTAACGCCAGCGGTCTTTCAGTTAATCGCCGATTAGCCGTGCGATCCGCCGGTACTCTTTACGACAATCGCGCTATCTTTCGGGCGAAGTACTTGGCGGGAGTAACTCGCGCTATTAAGATAACGTGAGACCCGCATGTGCGAACAGATAGCGGAAAATCGAATTCGGATGATGCTAGTCGAGGAACAAGCTCTGCTTCGGGCGAGCTTGGCCCGGTTTCTGGCCGGCCAGCCAGGGCTCGAACTTGCGGGAGAGTGTGGCACTGCGGCCGAAGCACTCGAAACGCTGAATACTTCGGCGGTCGATGTGGTTCTCTCGGACTTAGATCTACTCACCGAACGAGGAGACTATCTTATAACCGCTGCGCGGCGCGCCGGTTACGAAGGCCGGTTTTTGTTTCTTGCTGGAAAGATGGATGCGCGTCAGCTATCCGCCGCGATCAAGCGGGGGGCTGCCGGAGTATTTCTGAAATCCGAATCGCTGGACCGTCTGGTGCAGGCCATCCGGTTGGTCGCCAGCGGCGCGGTCTGGGTGGATCACAAAGTCATGCAGCTTCTTGCCGATCAGCTCACCGATGGAATCCAACCCGACTATCGAACGTCGCGAAATAGGCTGACCGATAGAGAGGAGAAGGTACTTACGGGAATACTTGGAGGCCTCACGAATCGGAAAATCGGAGAAGACATCGGCGTCTCCGAGAGCATTGTAAAAGGGGTGGTGCAGCAGTTGTTTCGCAAGGCCCGCGTGCGCAAACGCGGGCAACTGGTGCGCGTGGCGCTGGAAGGGTCGTTGCCGCCGGCAGCGGTGTCGAGATGAGTCTTTGACGCGGCGCGCACGAGCGCGTACGCCACGTTACAGCGAGCTACGGTACTGCTCAAGGGCGACGCGCACAAGTTGGCTCCGCGTACGCACGCCGGTCTTTCCGAACAACTGCTGAATGGCGTTCTTGACCGCGCTTTCGGAAATTTCCATCCGGGCGGCTATCTCCTTGTTCGCCAATCCCTGCACCAGCAATCGCAGCACTTCCGTTTCGCGCGTATTCAATACCGGCAGTTCCGGCTGATCCCCGGAAGCGGTATGCGGGTTGTCTGCACCCGACTCCTCGGTAACATCCGCGATAATTGCCGCTACTTTTGGCGTGGCGCCTTCTTTGTAAGTGGAGAACCAAACATCCGCTGTGAATGTGTCGCCATTGCCGCGGTGGCCCCGGCATTGCATGGATGCCCGAAACTGCGGAGCCTCTTCCCACCGGAGGGCGTGGTGTAACTCAGGAAGGAACGCGGCAATCGGATTGCCAATCAAATGTCCGTCTCGAGGCGCCATTAGATCGACAGCCGCACGATTTGCAAGTTCGATAAAACCGCGTCCGTCCACCGTTACGATGGCCGCCGGACTGGTCTCCACCAGCGCCTTCAGCCGCGCCTCCCCTTCGGTACTCAGGCGCCGGTTGCGAATCAACTCGCCAACAAACAGCCCACAGCCGGCCAGCGCCAACGTTTCAAACCCCAATCGAACGAATGACTGGTCTAGTGAGCTGAACGCTTCTGCCAGGGTGGCGCAGGCAAATCCCAGTATCGCCACGAGCCATCGGGGCAGGAATGCCGCAGCCAGCATGATGGGGAACAAGTAGAGAAAACCGAGTGAGACGTAAGGCTTCGTCCACCAGTCCACAGTGGCGACTACCAAGACGATGGCGGCGCTGATGGCCAGTATAGGAGTTCGGTTCCGCTCTTCCCACAACTGTTCTAAGGGCGGCATGTGCAAGAGAAGTGTTCATTATCCCGCGTTTCTTAACAGTGGAGCGCCAATCAAAAGATTGGCCGTGGGATAGCCCGCAGGATACTGAGAGTTGCCGCCATTCGGTCAAATTAAGATAGCGGGCGGCTAACCGAAAGGTTGTTCGAGCGACGGGCTCTGCGCGGTCAACAGCTCGGCGCCGGATTCCGTAATGTGCATATCGTCTTCGAGGCGCACGCCGAACTCCCCTCGGATATAGATACCCGGCTCGTCGCTGAAAGTCATGCCGGCCGCGAGTGGCAGCTTGTCGCCCCGCACCAGATATGGCCACTCATGCCCGTCCATCCCCAGACCGTGGCCCACGCGGTGTGTGAAGTATTTGTAACCGGGGCCATAGCCCGCATCCACGATCACTTTGCGCGCGGCGGCGTCCACCGCTTCGCATGGCGTTCCCGGACGAGCGGCCGCCAGCGCCGCACTCTGCGCACGATGCACGATGTCGAAGACCTGCTTCATCTTGTCAGCCGGCTTTCCCAGCACAAACGTGCGGCTGATATCGGACTGGTATCCTTCGACAGTGCAACCATCGTCGATCAGCACGATAGATCCTTCGCGGATGACTTGCGGCTGGCGCGAACCGTGCGGCAGCGCGGAATATTCTCCCACCTGCACGCTGGCATATCCGGGAAAGCCTAGCGCCTGGTAGGCGGACCCGATCAGGTCGCTGAACTCGCGCGTGGTCATGCCGTCGCGCATGGATTTCCAGGCGGCTTCATAAGCTTGAATGGTCACGCTCGAAGCCAGCCGCATCAGCGCTATCTCGGCCGGACTCTTGATCATGCGGCACCCGGCTGTAACCGGCGTGGCGCTGGCCACGGTCGCGGACGGAGCGGCCTTCGCGAGGCTATCGGCGAAGACAAACGGGGTGGTCTCCTCAATGCCGATCGTTCCGCCGATCAGGCCGGCTTCTTTCAGGCCGGCGGCCGCCAGGGTGTAAGGGCTTTCGTCCTCCTGCCAGGTGTAGACGTGTGCATCGGTGACCGGGCCGGCCGCGATCTGTTCCCGCGCGCGATCTTCTTCGAAGCCGGGGCAGACAAAGAAAGCGCTGCCGCGCGCCGGGATGATCATCATGAACAAACGCTCGCTATTGCCCCAACGCGCGCCGCTGAAATAGTTGAGCGACGTGCCGCCGGCCAGACAAATGGCGGCGATCTTATTCTCGATCATCAATTGTTGGGCGCGCTCGATGCGGGTGCGGCGCTCGCTGATCGAGATAGGCTGGGCTTCGGCGCGCCGATTCTTCAGTTGGGCGATCGGCGAACCGGCCGGCGCGGCGGACAAAGCGGCGGGAGCGAGCCCCGCGGAGAGCAGGAATGATCGGCGTGTGGCCATTTCTGTAGTTTACCCGACGTGGCGCACGCTCTCCGCGTCTACGTTACATTGGTTCTATTGCGTATCGTCCCCGTATTCTTCGCGCTGGCGCTCGCGGCGGCGCACGCGCAGGGCAACTACGAAATCCAAGTCTACGGCTCGGATCTGGTGCCTCCACGTAACACCATGGTGGAATTGCACTCCAACTTCACTATCGAGGGCAGCAAAACCATCATCGACGGCATGCTTCCGACCGAGCACCAGGAGCACGAAACCCTGGAGATTACGCACGGTTGGAGCGACTGGTTCGAAACCGGCCTCTATCAATTCTCCGACCACCAACCCGGCGGAGGCTGGTTTTGGGTGGGCACGCACATTCGCCCGCGCGTGGCCGTTCCGGAGCGCTATCACTTGCCTGTCGGGATCAGCTTGTCGACGGAAATCGGCTATCAGCGCCCCATTTTTTCGGCGGATACCTGGACCTGGGAGATCCGTCCTATAATCGATAAGAAACTGGGCCGCTGGTACAGCGCGTTTAATCCCTCGCTGGACCGCGCCTTTCACGGTCCGGATACTCGCCGGGGGCTGGAATTTTCGCCGAATTTCAAGGTCAGTTACGATGTCACTGCGAAAATCGCCGCGGGTGTCGAATATTATGGCGCGCTCGGTCCGGTGACCGGCTTCGATCCGCTGCGCGACCAGGAGCAGCAGATCGTGCCCGCCATCGACCTGAATTTGAACCCGAAATGGGAGTTCAATTTCGGCGTGGGGGTCGGCGTCACAAGGGGCACCGATCATCTGCTGGTAAAGATGATACTGGGTTACCGCCTGGGCCGGTAGGCTCTCACGGTGGGGACCTTATAATAGGAGATGGCATGCCTGCGGGGAATTCACAGCTTAATCGACTGCGGAAGCGCTTAGACCCCTTACGCGCGCGCATCGAGATTTTCATCTCCGGCCAGGCGCCCTCCGATCCGCTATACCTAACTAATCGCACATGGCTTCAAAAACTGAAACTGGCTTCGTTGATCGCCGTGCCGGTCTTGCTGCTGATCGCCCTGGTCACCATCGGCGCCAATATGCGGCTGCGATCCGGCAAAATGGCCCCCTACGAAAACCCAGCTACGGAAACTGCATCGGAGCCCGAAACTGCGGCGCCGGCTGCCACCCAGAGGCCTGCGCCGGATCCCATTTCGGCCTCCGCGGAGTTGGACGTGGTGAATCTGCGCATCGTCAAGGACACCCGCTCCCCGGTAGTGACAGGCACTGTCCGCAACAAGACCGAGCGCAGGATCGCTTCGGCGGAAGTCAGCTACTATCTCGCCGATGCGGCGGGCAGCCTGGTGGGCACGGACACCACCGGTGTGGCAAACCTGGGGCCGCATGGCAGCGCCGGCTTTCGCATGCCGCTGAAGATCGCCAAGGCGGAGTACGTATTCGTCCGCGACGTACACCCCAACTGAAGCCGCTCCCGGCCGCCATGGAGCGCATCCCTTTTCAAGCCACACAGGCGGCCGCCGCTTATGAAAGTATCCGGGCCTTGCCGGTCTCGATCCTGCTGGACAATGTGCGCAGCATGTATAACGTGGGCGCGTTCTTCCGCACCGCAGATGCCGCCGGCGTCGAGAAGCTTTTTCTTTGCGGCATCACCAGCCATCCGCCGAAGAAAGCCATCGGCAAGACCGCCCTGGGCGCCGAAGAGCGGGTGGCCTGGGAACATGCCTGGGATCCCTTGCCGTTGGTGGCCGCGCTGGGGACGCGCAACTATGAGATTGCGGCCATCGAAACCACTGTGCATGCCGTGGACCTCTTCGATTGGAAGCCGCGTTTTCCGGTTTGCCTGATCTTCGGACACGAAGTGGAAGGGATCCGGCCGGAGATCGCGGAGCGCTGCGATACGCACGTGCGCATTCCCATGCTGGGCATCAAGCATTCGCTGAACGTGGCCACCGCGGGCGGCGTGGCCATCTATGAGTTGCTGCGCAAGTACCGTGAACTGCAAAGGCCCAACGTAAGGCGGCTTTAGCGGGCCCGCGCGCGTTTTTTGGGCAGGATGCCGAGTTCAGTAAAGCCTTCGAATTCTCACGCCGAAAACGCGGCTGGCCTGGGACCGTTTACATTGGTTTCTGCCGAGACGCTTCGCAGGCTGCGCTCGAATTCATGGTGAAACGTTGGTCCCCGAAAGTCTCCTGCCCGTAGACTCCGCGTTGCACAGCGCTCTGGAGAAGGGGCTGGGCACGGGTAAGCAGAACGAGTGGTGTTCTTGGTATATAAGCGCCTCGACGACAATACGCGTATTGGCACACCGACGAGGGGTAAATGCGCTGATCACGTGTGACGAACCAATCGACTATTTGGAAACTTGTCTGCTCAGGATGCAAAGAATCGCTGAGCCAATCGTTGATGCTGCCGTACGGCAGCGCGGACAAGCTGAGCAAGCGGGCGAAAAACGAGAAGCTGCATAAGCACTGGCATTGCGCGCTTTGCCGATTCCGGCTCTGAGAGCAGTCATCACTTAGTGCCGCCCTCCCCCCGCAATGCTATCCTGATCCTTAGCACCCATCCGCCCGTCCGCATGCGCGCGACGCGCGCTCTCGAAGGAGTTTCCATGCAGTCTCGCCGGATCTTCATCGGCAAAGTGGCCAGCGGTCTGGCTGGCGCCATCGCCGGGCCAACCGTGCTGGCGGCGAGCGACCGCATCCGTCTCGGCATCATCGGCGCCGGCGACCGCGGCACGCAGATCATGCGCGAGGCGCTGGCTTGTCCCAACACGGAATTCGCGGGCATCGCGGACATTTATACGAAGCGCCTGGAAGATGCCCGCGCCATCGCGCCGGGCGCCAGGACTTACCTGGATTACCGCCATCTGCTGGACGATAACAGCATCGATGCGGTCCTCATCGCCACGCCGCAACACCTGCATTGCGAGCATTTCGTCGCCGCGCTGGACGCCGGCAAGCACGTCTATCAGGAAAAGACCATGGCCTTCAGCGTGCAGCATGCCAAGCGCATGCGCGACGCGTATGAGCGCGCCACCCGCCGCACGGTGCAGATCGGCCACCAAGGTTGCTCCTCCGGCCAGGCGTGGGACGCGGTTAACTTCCTGAAGACCGGCGGCGTGGGCAAAATCACGGCCATCCACGCGCATATGTACCGCAACACGCCGCACGGCAAACCGCAGTGGACCCGGCCCGTCTTCCCCGATATGACGCCCGAAAACATCATGTGGAGGGCATTCCTGGGCGGCGCGCCGGCGCACGAGTTCGACGCCAACCGCTACGTCAACTGGCGCTTCTTCTGGGATTACTCCGGCGGCAACGTTTACGAAAATATGTGCCATCAACTGGCCTTCTGGTACAAGGTGATGGGCCTGAAGATCCCGCACACCGCCAACATGGTGGGCGGCGTGTATCTGTGGAAGGACGGCCGCGAAGTACCGGACACCATGAACGTCACTCTGGAACATAACGAAGAGATCTTGTTTTCGTGGGATTCGGGCTTCGGCAACAACCAGCTTGGCAGCACCGAAGACGTATTGGGAACGGACGGCGCCATTTCGAAGAGCCAGCAGATCCGCTATGTGCCGCAGAAGGTCAACCGCCCGGATGGCGAGGAGATGATGGGATCCACGCGTACCGCGCCGAACGCACACATGCGGAATTTCCTGGATTCGATCCGGTCGGGGCAAGAGCCTAACTGCCCGTTCGAGCTGGGCTTTCGCGTGTCGATCGCCTGCCGCATGGCTGTCGAAAGCTATCGCCGGCAAAGGGCGGTATGGTGGGACGCCGCCAGGGAGGAGATCGTTTAGGCCTGCCCCACCCAGTATGGATTTTGAATACACGCCCGAACAAATCCAGCTCCGCAAATCCGTGCGCGAATTCGCCGAAGCGGAAATCGCGCCGCACGTCATGGAGTGGGACGAAGACCAGATCTTCCCCATGGAAGCCATCCGCAAGCTCGGAGAACTGGGCTACATGGGCGCCATCTTCCCGGAAGATCTGGGTGGCGCTGGGTTGGGCTACATCGAGTACAGCATCATTATCGAAGAACTATCGCGCGTGGATGGCTCGGTGGGCATCATCGTGGCCGCGCACACTTCGCTCTGCGGCAACCACATATATAAGATGGGCACCGACGAGCAGCGCCAACGTTATATTCCGCGTCTGGCATCGGGCGAGTGGCTGGGCTGCTGGTCGCTGACCGAGCCCGAAGCCGGTTCGGACGCGGCGGGCACGCGCACCGCAGCTCGCCTGGAAAACGAATGCTGGGTAATCGACGGCGCCAAGACTTTCACCACAAATGCACACTATGCTAACGTCTGCGTGGCCATGGCGGTGACTGACCGCACCGCCGCGCAACACGGCATCTCGGCGTTCATTATCGACCAGGGTACGGCGGGATTTCGTCCTGGCAAGAAAGAGAACAAGCTGGGGCTGCGCGCCAGCGCCACCGGCGAGGTGATCTTCGAAAATTGCCGCGTCCCGCAAACGCAGTTGCTCGGAAAGCGCGGCGAGGGTTTCGTGGATAGCCTCAAGGTGCTGGATGGCGGCCGTATCTCGATTGCGGCGCTGGCCATCGGCATGGCACAGGGCGCATACGATGCCGCGCTGCGATATTCTAAACTGCGGCGTCAATTCAGCCGGCCCATCTCCGAATTTCAAGCCATCCAATACAAGCTGGTGGATATGGCTACGTCCATCGATGCCGCGCGGCTGCTCAACTACCGCGCCGCCTGGATGCTGGATCACGGCCGGCGCGTGACCAAAGAGTCCGCCATGGCGAAGTTGTTCGCGTCGGAAGCCGCCGTAAGCGTGGCCAACGAGGCGGTGCAGATTCACGGCGGCTACGGCTTCATCAAGGACTATCCGGTGGAAAAGTTCTACAGGGACGTGAAGCTCTGCACCATCGGTGAAGGCACCAGCGAAATACAGCGGCTGGTGATCGCGCGGCAACTTCTGAAAAGCCGATGACCGATTGGGCGCGCAAGATTGCGGAAGGGGACGCGCGCGCGCTGGCTCGCGCCGCTACGGGGATCGAGAATCGCGACCCGAGGGCGCTCGAACTCCTGGGCGAATTGCGTCCGCGCGCCGGGCATGCCGTGGTGGTGGGAATCACCGGACCGCCGGGCGCGGGCAAGAGCACGCTGGTTGATGCCATGGCCCGCGAACTGCGCCTCCATGGCCGCACAGTTGGAATCATAGCGGTGGACCCCAGCAGCCGGCGCACGGGCGGCGCGATTTTAGGCGACCGTATCCGCATGCTCGACCATCACGCCGATCCCGGCATCTTCATACGCTCCATGGCCACGCGCGGAACCTCCGGCGGCCTCGCGCAAGCTACCGCCGATCTGGCCACTCTGCTGGACGCGGCGGGCAAAGACTTCGTCATCATCGAGACAGTGGGTGTAGGTCAAGATGAAGTCGAGATTGCCGGCGTGGCGCAGGTCACAGTGGTCGTACTGGTGCCGGGAATGGGCGACGATGTACAGGCTATCAAGGCGGGCATCATGGAGATCGCGGATGTCTTCGTGATCAACAAATCCGACCAGCCTGGAGCGGATCGGATGGAACGTGAAATCCAAAGCGCGCTAAGCCTCGCGCAGGATAGCCACCCTCCCCCAATCATTCGCACCGTAGCGACGGATGGAACCGGAGTGCCCGAGTTATTACAAGCGGTAGGATCGCCGCGTCGCCGCGTCGCCGTGCCGCCGCGTCATTTCACCGGAGGTCAAATGTCACAATCGCAAATAGGTATCATCGGCGGTAGCGGTCTCTACCACATGCCCGGTTTCGAAGCGCAAGAAGAAGTGGTCGTAGAGACGCCTTTCGGCGCACCTTCCGACAATCTGGTGGCCGGCAAACTGGCGGGCCACCGCGTCGCATTTCTGGCGCGGCACGGCCGCGGGCATCGCATTTCACCATCCGAGTTGAACTTTCGCGCGAACATCTACGCGATGAAGTCGCTGGGCGTGGAGCGCATTATTTCGCTGAGCGCTGTAGGATCGCTGAAGGAGGAGCACAAGCCCCTCGACTTCGTGATCCCGGATCAGTTCGTGGACCGCACGCGCGGCCGTATCTCCACCTTCTTCGGCGAAGGGTTGGTGGCACATATAGGTTTCTCCGATCCCATCTGCCCGCAGCTAGCGCAGGTCGTGCGCGAGGCATGCGCCTCGGCAGGAGTCACTGCCACAAAAGGCGGCTCGTACTTATGCATGGAAGGTCCGGCGTTCTCCACGCGCGCCGAGTCAAACCTATACCGAAGCTGGGGCATGGACGTT
>JBEKTJ010000187.1:0-13268 GCA_049516155.1 Bryobacteraceae bacterium | reverse complement strand
TCCACCTCGAAGCTGCTCGGACTGTTCTCCTTGACCACCGTCAGCGTGCCATCGCCCTGCGAAGTGAACGCCTCCATGGTATGCGGATTGAAGCCGGCGCCGTCCACGCCCGTACCGATCGGAAGGGTGGTAATGATCTTGCCGTCGTCCGCATTCAGGATCACCATAACGGCCGGTTCGTGGCACGCGGCAAACAGAATATGATGCTTCTCGTCCAGCGCGAGGCCGCCCGGGCCGCCGCCTTTGCCCGCCAGATCGTAGTGCGCCGTCACCTTCATTGTCTTGGCGTCCACGGCGGCGATATGCCTGCTCCGGCGCGCCGCCCAGATCGACCGTGCCTGCAATCGATCCGTCCTTCGCATTAATCACGGTCGCATTCGGCGCGCGATGGCTGAAGACCCACACGCGTTCGTTGAAGGGATCGAACAGAATGCCGTCCGGTCCACCGTCCACGTCAATGGTCTTGATGGTGGCCAGCGTCTTGGTATCCCACATCACCACCGGTTTGCTGCTGCCGAAACCGTGGTGCGATTTGGGGTCGACTGCCACGCCCCGCGCATTGGCATTGGGGATCTCGCCCACGGAGGCCAGCGAATCCAGATCGAATACCGTGATGCGCGCGCCGGTGGCTGCGGGGCGCGGGATGTACAGGCGGCGCCCGTCGACGTCCGCATAGACGTAATCGAAATTACCAGCGCCGCCGACTTTGACTGTTTTTAGCAGCTTATAAGGAATGGCAGATGCCAGGGCCGATATCACGATGCCAAACACCACGCAGATTCGTCGCATTCCTGCACGTTAGCACGACGCTACGACCGGCGGACAGGCCGGGAGGCCTGTCCTACCAAGCCGAAATCGAACGCATGGCTGGCCATGTCCACACGGCGGCCGCGGAAAGCTACACCCTCTGCTTGTAGCCGCATACGCTGCTCCAGACCGGCGTCCCCCGGCAGGCGGATGAGTCCTCCAGCGCCAAGCACGCGATGCCAGGGGATGCCGCCCTTGGCATTATGCAGCGCCCAGGCGACTTGGCGGGCCGCGCCGGGGTAGCCTGCGGCCTTTGCCACGTCACCGTAGGTTGCCACGCGGCCTTTCGGAATCCTGCGTATGGTACGGCGCAATTGCTCCAACATGGCCCCAGTTTACAAGCAATCCCGGCCACCGCGTACTCGTCACGTTGGGCCGGGGACGGCGCTTCTAACCCATTGTGCGATCCATTCGCTTCCGCCATGATATACGCGCCTCAAACGCCGCGGTTGCACCGTTTTCTGCGTCGGACCAGGCTAACTCCAGCCTGGAGATCGGTGCCACAATCACGAGTTCGTCGTCGTCACCTAGGAACGCAGTGTTTCGAATAGCTCTGGATGATGACGGAATCTCGACGTGGTGCACGCCGTCTTCAATCCAATACGCGATACTGTACTTCCACCCGTTGGGAGCCAAAGCGCGATCAATGCTTAACGTGGTGACAAGCTCTGACCAGGGCAGCAGAGGCTTCGGAAAATCCGCGCACGCGGGACGAACGCCGCTGAGTTGAACGTTCGCAAACAGTACAGTCACCGTTTCGTTGCATCTGGCAGTGATTTGACAATCTGTCGCTTCAAGCCTTATAGACGCGCAGGCTTGGCCAGGCTTGCCTGAAACTCAGAGGCGAGTTTGCCGGTCTGCGGTTTGGGCTGCAATTCGATAAGCCACCGGTTCAGAAAAAGATCGTCCGGGGATTGAGCCAGGGCTTCCCGAATTTTGGCGATTCTGGCGCTCCGATCGGTATCGCTCAGGTTCGTGCCGGCATGCCGCTCCGGCGAAAGCGCCTGGATGGCCGCTGGGGGATCGCAGGCGTCGGTGAGCGTCTGGGCTGGCGCGGCGAACGGCAACCAAGCCAGCGCGGCAACGGACACGGCGGACGAAGTCAGGAAGATACGCATGCGCTCACCTCGGTGTACATCTGTATCCATGGACGCTGTCCACCACCGCCGCGTGCAGTGGTCCCAACGCCCGCACTTGCAATCGTGCATTCGTAATGCATAATTGCAAGAGGCGTATTTCGTGAAGCATCACTATATCTCACGGGCACTGGAGCCGGTCCTCCGAAAAGCCGCCAGTCAATTTCCAGCAGTAGTGCTGGTTGGCGCACGCCAGTCGGGCAAGACTACACTACTCAAGCACGTTTTCGGCGAGGAGACTGATTACCTATCGCTGGAACCGCCCGACGTTCGGGCGTCGGCCGCTGCGGACCCGCGCGGCTTCCTGGAAATGCACCCACCGCCAGTCATCTTCGATGAAGTCCAAAATGCGCCCGATCTTTTGCCCTACATCAAGGAACTGATTGACGAGCGCAGGAACCTGCACGGGCAGTACCTCCTGACCGGCTCGCAGAACCTGCTTTTGACCGAGCGGGTTACTGAATCGTTGGCCGGCCGGGCCGCGATGCTGCGTCTGCTGCCGCTTTCGCAGCGTGCCACTTTTTGCGGGGCGGGTACCCCGAAATTGTCGCCGAACCTGACCGGGACGTCTCGCTGTGGCATTCCAGCTTTATTCAGACATACTTGGAGCGGGACGTAAGATCTCTTCGCCAGGTGGGAGACCTGACATCGTTCCAGAGCTTTATACGCGCGCTGGCGGCCAGGTCCGGCCAGCTTCTCAATTTGACCGATGTCGCCCGCGATTTGGGCATTGCCGTAAACACGGCCAGAGCATGGCTCTCCGTGCTGGAAGCCAGTTTTCAGGTCATCATATTGCGTCCCTATCATGCGAACATCGGAAAACGGCTGGTAAAGACGCCGAAAGTGTACTTCACGGATACGGGCATGCTTTGCCACCTGGCGGGTTTGAAAGATCCGGAGCATGCAGCCGCGGGTCCGCTAGGCGGGGCTATCCTCGAAACGGCGGTTCTTCTCGAAATCGTAAAAACGCTGGCCGGACGGGGAGAAGAGCCGACTGTTTATTTCTGGCGTACTGCGGCGGGTGCTGAGGTTGATTTCGTCGTCGAAGCGAGCGGCAAGTTGATCCCAATTGAAGTCAAACTTTCCTCGTCGCCCAGGCCGGCGATGGCCAATGCCATCCGGACGTTCCGCGAAGATCTGGGGGAAACCGAAGGCCCCGGCTACGCTATACATCCCAGTAAGGTCCGGTTGTCGCTGGGTACGAACGTCGTGGCGTTACCGTTCGGCGAGCTTTGATGCCTGCGCGGCCCATCACTTTTGGCAGCACGCCGGAGCCGCCGTAACCTCATGAGAAACTTTTCATAATTTTCTTGTTGACACGATTGCACATAAGCGCTAACTTGGAATTGGTAGTTGCATTGCATGGATCCTCGGTAGGCGAGGCGTCCGCGCGGCAAACAAGCCACTGCCCTAAAGCGTCCAAAGATGCTGGCAATCAGGGTAGACCAGGAACTCCCGGGTTAAGGGTTTTCCTAAGGTGGCTGAGGTCTTCGGATCTCTCACGGCGCGCGGTGCTGAAGCTTGGACCCGTTGGGGAATCCGTCAGCGATCGTTCTGCGATAGTTGGCCATTTCTCTGCGCCGGGGGAAATGGCTTTTTCATTTCCCGCCAGCTTTTCTCGCCTCCAGAAAGGTATATGGAACCTAAAGACGATCGCCCTCCTAGTACGGACGGGCAAATCGTGGAAGAAACGGTAGTGATCCGGTAGCGGCACTCTCCTCTATCGCCTCGCCCGCGCTTCTTCCACACGGTGGTGAACGCGGGGTGGAGGCGCAGTTTCCCTCTCTCCCTCAATCAATTTGACACGGCAACTCGCCGTGATATTTTGCGTTGCGGATTTGCCGTAGCGCACGATCTCAGCAGGCTGGCTGTCTATCCGCGTGCGCCGGTAAGCGGTGGTCCGCTTGGGCTGCGCAAGAAAGGGGAGAAGGCGATGACGAACAAAACATTGATCATGCCTGCCGCGGTGTCCACAGCGGGATCCGCCGCCGGCGTCGAAACGGAAGCGGCGCCGGTCCATGGGCGTGTAGTCAAGTCCAAAATCGCGCGCGATCTACTCACATTTCTGATGGTCTTCGGCCCCGGCCTGATCGTCATGGTCGCGGACAACGACGCTGGCGCGGTATCCACGTATAGCCAGGCCGGCGCCCAATACGGCACTCATCTACTCTGGATCGTTCTGCTTTTGTTGCCGGTCTGTTATTTCATACAGGAAATGGTAGTGCGGCTGGGCATCGCAACGGGCAAGGGCCACGCGGCCATGATTTACCAACGCTTTGGCAAGTGGTGGGGGCTGTTCTCGCTGGTGGATCTGGAACTGGTCAACTTTCTGACACTAGTCACCGAGTTCGCAGCCATCGACCTGGCGTTGGACCGGTTGGGAGTCGATCCCCGCTACGGCGTGCCACTGGCGGCGGCTGGTTTGGCCTTGCTGGTGCTGACGGGCAGCTACCGCCGCTGGGAGCGCATCGTCGTATTTCTGTGCATGCTGGATTTCGCCTGGTTCGCGATCGCGTTCCGGCTGGGGCCGCCAGTGCGGCAGATCGTGAAGCACGCTCTGCTGCCCTCCATACCCGCGGGCGGGATCACGCCGGAACTCATGTTCCTGGTCATCGCGATTGTGGGCACCACTATCGCGCCATGGCAGCTATTTTTCCAGCAAAGCTGTATCGCCGATAAGCGGCTGCGCTTTGCGGACGTGAAGTGGGCCCGCCTGGATACGTTTCTGGGGGCATGCGTCACCATCACGGCCGCCGTCTGCATGATGATCGCCGGGGCAGCTTCGCAGGCGCACGGCTTCCACTTCACCGATCCGGCGCAAATGGCCGCCGATATCGGCACGTTCGCTGGCCCGGTGATGCGCGATCTGATCTTGCTGATGATGATCAATGCGGCGGTGTTGGGCACTACGGCGATCTCGCTTTCGAGCGCCTGGGCATACGGCGAAGTAAGGGGCTGGCCGCACAGCCTGCAGTTGCCATGGCGCGAGGCGCGTGGATTTTACGCGCTCTACCTGATTAGCGTAGCCGCCGCGGCGGGCATCGTGTTGATCCCGCGTGCGCCGCTGCAACTGATTATTCTCGGTGTGCAGGTGCTGGCCGGCGTGATCCTGCCGTCGGCGATCATCTTCTTGCAACTGTTGCTGAACGATAAAGAACTTCTGGGCGAGTATGCCAATAAGCCTTGGAATAACTGGGTGAACTGGACCATCATCGCGGTTCTGTTTATTTTGTCCCTGATTCTGGCGGCGCAAGTGACTGCGCCCAATTTGTTCCCATCCTGATGGAGGAAGACATGAAAACGACAAAGCAACAATTCGTGGTGGTTCATCCGCTGGATGACGTAATCGAAACGAAAGTGGATACCGAGGCGCTGGGCCCTATGGCTATGACGCGCAGCGTGCGGTTCTCGCTGCTGAGTTTGCGCGCTTATCTCATCCTGATGGTGCTGCTGGTGGTGTATCACGTAGTGATGTTGGCCCGGTAGGACAGGCCTGTGGCCTGTCCAGCTACAAAGGAGGCGAGACCATGCGGACAAAAACCATAGACGTGTTTCGATGCGCGGGACGCTGGATTCAGCGCTTCCTGGACGTGCGCTTTCCCGTCGACGTAGCTTGCGGGCGCCGCACCCAATGATCAGGCCAGTGATGCGGGCACGATACGCCGGCGAACTGGAAGCCGTTCGCCACAATCTGATCGCCATGGGAGATACCACTATCGCGCTGCTGGCCGCGGGGCTTTGCGCGGTTGCAAATCCGAGCGCCGACTGCGCGGAGGAGGCCAGCGAACTCGAAGCGCGAACCGACCATCAGCACAGGCTGATTCACGACCAGTGCCTGAGCCTGATCACATTGCAGGCGCCGGTAGCGCGCGATGCGCGGCTGGTCACCGCGGCGTTAGACGCCATCGTGGATCTGGAACTGATTGGCGACTACGCCTACGAAATGGTGGGGCTGGGATCCGCGAAACAAGGCCGGCTGCCGTCCCAGATCTTGGTCCAGATAGCCGAAATCGGAGCGAAGATCAAGGAGATCCTGTCGATCGCCATCGACAGTTGGCGCAATGAGGATCGTGGCCTGGCGCTGTCGGCACGTCCGCGCGTGGCGGCCATCCGCGCCGAATGTCATGCCTTGGCCGACAAGGTGGCTTTGCTGACGTCGGCCCCCGGCGACGTGACGGCTTATGTGAATATGCTGCTGATCTGCCGCCACCTGGAGCGCATCATGCGGCACGCCGTGTGCGTGGCGGAACAAGCCGCCGAGGCCGCGCCACCGGCCCCGGCGGGATGATAGCCGCATTGCAAGGCGGCTGGCGCCAATTACTGTTGGGTGTAACTTGTTACCGGAATCGCCGTGATCTGCGGGTAGTACATGAACAGTGTCAGCGGGCCCGGGGCCGCCTCGCATTGCAGCGTGACCGCGGTTGAGCTGGGTAGGCTAGCCACTACCTGGATCGGGAGCGTAGCCAGCCAGATGCCTACCGTGTTGTTGTCCGGAAGCAAGTCCGCCTGCGCATAGGTTGGGGTTATATTGCTACCGGCGATTTCGCACACCACCTCGACATCTCCGGCGCCGTCGTTGGCGGCGACTATGCGCGACGAGATGAGATAGTTGCCGGCCGGAAGCGTAAGCGTAGCCATCGTGAAGAAGGCGTTATTGCTAGTGATCGTGGTGGGCGTTCCGTTTGAGTTGGGGGCCGTGAAATAAAGATTCGAGATCCCGGGCACGCCTTGCGGCCCTTGCGGTCCGGTTGCGCCGTTAGATCCCGCAGGTCCGGCGGCGCCCGTAGCTCCGGTAGCGCCCTGCGGCCCTGTCGCGCCGGCAGGACCCGTCGCGCCCGTGGCTCCCGTTGCTCCTGTTGCGCCGGTAGAGCCCACGCTCGCCACCAGACCCCATTGGGTTGGAGCGCTCCCCGGTGTGTAGCCCGTATTGTTGTTGGCCAAGCTGATGTAAGTCGAACCGTTGTAGCCGACTGCATCGTTTAGCGCATATTGCGTCGAGTTGTTCCAGGCGCCCGACCAAATCAGGCCTTGCGGTCCGGTCGCGCCTGTCGCGCCGGTCGCTCCAGCCGCGCCTTGCGGACCCTGCGGCCCCATTGCGCCGGTGAGACCCATAGCCCCGGTTGCGCCGGTTGCGCCTTGGGGTCCGGCGGGACCGGCAGGCCCTTGCGGACCCGTTGCGCCCGTTGCACCTGTCGCCCCTGCAGCACCCGCCGGCCCGGCAGCGCCAACGCTGGCCACCAGGCTCCAGTCCGCCGTGGCAGTGTCAGGCTCATTGGCGGTATTGCTCGGAATCAGGCTGATGTAACTCGAACCGTTGTAGCCTACCGCGTCGTTCAGGTTGTAAGTCGCGGAGATATTCCATGATCCTCGCCAGTTCAGGCCCTGCGGCCCGGTCGCGCCCGTGGGTCCAGCCACACCTTGGGGCCCCTGTGGCCCCGAAGCGCCAGTAAGACCCATCGCACCCGTTGCGCCGGTCGCGCCCTGTGGCCCCGCTGGACCGGCAGGCCCCTGCGGACCGCTTGCGCCCGTTGCACCCGCCGGCCCTGCTACACCGGTAGAGCCAACGTTGGCAATCAGACTCCAGGCCGTTGGAGCGGTGTCAGGCTCGTTGGATGTGTTGTTGGCAATCAGGCTGATGTAGCTCGAACCGTTATAGCTTACTGCGGCGTTCTGGGCATAGGTCGCGGAGATGTTCCAGGCGCCTTGCCAGGTCAGACCCTGTGGGCCGGTTGCGCCTGTGGGCCCGACATTGCCTTGTGGCCCTTGCGGCCCGGCCGGACCCCCAGGTCCCATTGGGCCTGTGGCCCCGGTTGCGCCCTGCGGTCCCGCGGGTCCGGACGACCCTTGCGGTCCGCTTGCGCCCGTAGGGCCAGCAGGTCCGGCTGCGCCCGCCGGACCGGCAGGTCCTTCGGGACCGACCGATCCTATCGTTACGGCCAGAGACGCCTGCAGTTCCAGTGCGAAATTGGTCAACACCAAATCGTACGAACCCGGTCTGATATTCGCCGGAAGCAGGGCGGTGACTTCGGTTTGCGTGTAGCTTGTAACCACCAGGATCGCCCCATCCAGAGTGACGCCAGGAGTAATAGATCCGAAGTACCCGCCCGTGATCGTGATCGTAGGCTCGGTGAGCGAGAAGTTCGTGGTTGCCGACGAGATGAACGGGTGAACGGCGGCTATGGCCGGTGTCACTCCGAACATATATACGTACATGCCGCCCAGTACTGCCAGACAGGCCGATTTTCTGCTGTTTCGTAATTGGCGCGCCCATATGAGCAGATGGTGCGCGATTGAAGTGGCGTGCGAGCTATGTCCTAACATTGATCCCCTCTTCCTTTCAGAATTGACATCTGCGTGCAAGGGCGCGACGGTCTAAAACGGCCCTCAAAGTACAAAAGCGTAACTTTCGTCCAAAACGGGACATGGCCCGCGCGCCTCGTCTGCGCGCCAGCGCGGCCCGCGCTATAGTTCTAATAAGTGGCCGGAAACGTACTTGGCAACTACGAACTCCTCGACAAGCTGGGCGAGGGTGGCATGGGCGAGGTGTGGCGGGCGCGCGATCGCCGGCTGCAACGCTTCGTGGCCTTGAAGATTCTGCCGCGAGACGTGGCCCGCGATCCAGCACGGCGGGCGCGATTCGAACTGGAGGCGCGCGCCTTGGGCGCCCTGAACCATCCGAATGTCGTGGCGATCTACGATGTCGGAGAGGACGGCGGGCGTGCGTACATCGTCTCCGAACTGGTCGAAGGCGAGCCGCTGCGGGCAGTGCTTGACGGCGGCCGTCCGTCCGTGCACCGGGCGGTGGAGATCGCTAGCCAGATGGCCGACGGCATAGCCGCCGCGCACGCGGTCGGAATCGTTCACCGCGACCTCAAACTCGAAAACGTCATGGTCACCCGGACCGGCCAGGTGAAACTGCTCGACTTTGGTTTGGCCAAGCAGAATGCCCCGGCCGCGGGCGACAACGCAGCCACCATCGCGCTGGCGGGTTCTGAGCCGGGCATGGTCATGGGCACGGTGGGCTACATGTCGCCGGAGCAAGTGCGCGGCGAGCCTGCGGACGCGCGCTCCGATATCTTCAGCCTGGGTTGCGTCCTGTATGAGTTGTTGACGGGCAAGCGGGCTTTCAAAGCCGGCTCGGCTGTCGAAACCATGCATGCAATCCTGAACGCCGACGCGCCGGCGTTCGATGGAGAGGAAGCCAAACTGGCGCCGGCGCTGACGACCATCGTTCGGCGCTGTCTCGAGAAACGCCCGGAGCAGCGCTTTCAATCGGCGGCGGATCTGGCGTTTGCGCTACGGTCGAGCGCGGGCGCCGCTGTCACGACTGTACAGCCAGCGGTCGCGTCGCCCCGCTTGACTCACGAAGGTTGGGTTTGGGCCGCGACCGCAACCGCTGCGGGACTGGCCCTGTTCGCCCTCGGCTTCATCGCTCGGGACCGCATCGTGCAACACGCAAGCCCCCATTATCAACGCATCACCTTTCGCAAAGGATTCGTGATTACGGCACGATTTACGCCGAGCGGCCGCGACGCTATATATCAGGCAAGCTGGGAAGGCAACGCCTCGCACATCTACCTCGCCGTTCCGGGAAGTCCGGAATCGCGGGATCTGGAGATGCCGCCGGGCAGCCAGTTGATGGCGATCTCAGTACAACAGGAGATCGCGCTGATGACACCCCCTAGTGGCAGCTACGGCACGGGAAGGCTGGTGCGCACGTCGATTTCCGGTGGGCAGACACGGCCTTTGTTTGACGGCGTGCTGGCGGCCGATTGGGCGCCGGATGGCGCGTCGATGGCCGTATTGCGCCGGGTCAATGGCGAAAACCGGCTCGAATATCCGATTGGAACCATACTCGCCGACAAAATCGGCTGGCCTTTATCGATGGTCCGCGTGTCTCCGAATGGCGAGCGGGTGGCCTATGTCACGCGCACCAACGGCACCGCCATCGGGATGGTTGTGGTGGATCGCGCGGGCAAAAAGACTTCTTTGGGCCAGGTTTCGGGTCAGAATGCAACAGGCGAAACGGCCTCGCTGTGCTGGAATCCGAAAGGTACTGAGATCTGGTTTGGATCGTTCGACCTGAGCGAGCCGGGCATCGTCTACGCGGTCGACCTCCACGGGAGGCGGCGGGTGGCGCTGCGGCTGCCATCTCGGACCAAGCTATACGATATCTCCCGAACCGGCGATTTGCTGCTGAGTACAGGCTCGGTCCAGCTTGGGATTATGGGTAAGGCGCCGGGTGCCGCCGCCGAACGCGATCTCTCCTGTCTGGATTCGGGCAAGTTAGCGGGAATCTCCGACGACGGTGGCGTCATCGCGGCCAACCTTACCGGCGAGAGCGGCGGCGACAAGGGAAGCGTCTACCTGCGAAAGACAGATGGGACGGCGGCGATTCGCGCAAATGACGGCCATGCCTACAGATTGTCGCCCGACGGGAACTGGATTTCCGGCTATAGCTTGAATGCGGATGGCTCGCGGCGCTTCGTGTTGTCGCCCACCGGTCCCGGAGAGGAATCCGAAATTAAGGCGCCGGGTCTGGATGCCGCAATCGTATACGGCTGGTTGGAGGGTGATCGGCGGTATCTTGTGGGCGGCCACACGCGCGGAAAACAGTGGCAGTGTTTTGTGTGGGACGCGGGCCGCGGAACCGCGCAGCCGCTATGCGCGGAAGGTTCTCCCGACGCTCTGTCTTACTACCTGTCGCCGGATCGCAAACAGGCTTTGGCGCCCGGACCGGACGGCGACTGGCTATTGTATCCGGTCAACGGAGGACCTGCGCGGGAAGCGCATGGCATCGCGGCGGATGAAGCGGTGATTGCGTGGCGGGCTGACGGCCGGTCGGTGTACGTTCGGCCCGGCGGGGAAAGCACGGACAGCATCTCTGTGTCGGTCGTCGAACTCTCCAGCGGGAAGAGATCGGCGTGGAAGACGATTCATCCGGCGCAGCCGGTGCTCGAAATACACGATCTGTATGTTACGCCGGATGGGCGGGCTTACGCCTATGACTATGTGACGGCCCAATCGGACTTGTATGTGGCGCACGGATTGAATTGAGGCGGGTGTATGACTCTACCCAAATCATGCTGGGCCGGCGTTATGCTGCTCACCGTTTTATGCGCCTTCCAGCGGCCCTTTCGCGTGTATCCCAGCCTGGAGCCATACGACGACGTATCGCTGCCTGAAGACTGGCGGCAAAACGCGGAATGGATCTTCGGCCGGCTGATGTATCCGCCCCACCCCAATGCGCGCTTTGGGCGCTATGCGCGGCGCTTTGGCGGCATCGCCGATTGGCGGCAAGGAGGCACCAGTTGGACGCAGGATTATCCGCGGGCGGATCGCCACTTTGCGCAAGCCATCCGGCGACTAACGCGTATTTCGGCGCGCTCCGTGGAACAGCCCGTTAACCTGGACGACGGAGACGATGTGTACAATTGGCCGTGGCTTTGCGCCGGCGAGATGGGCGATTGGAAGCTGACCGATGCGCAAGCCGCCAAATTGCGCGAGTATCTGCTACGCGGCGGATTCCTGATGCTGGACGATTTTTGGGGAAGCCCTGGCGAACCCGATGAATGGGACCGCTTCGAAGAGAGCATGCGGCGCGTGTTTCCCGATCGGCGGATCGTGGAAATCGATAGCGGCGACGCAATTTTCCATACCATCTACAATCTGGACGACCGATACCAGATACCGGGCGAGTGGGCGTTGGCGCGCGGCGCTACCAGTCGGAGCGGCGGGGATATCCCGCACTGGCGGGGTATATATGACGAACACGACCGGGTAATGGTGGCGATCTCCTACAATTCCGATATTGGAGACTCATGGGAATGGGCGGACGATCCGCGGTATCCCGAGAAGTATTCCGCGCTGGGCATTCGCATCGGCGTGAACTACGTGGTCTATTCGATGACGCACTGAGGTTACATTGTTCCCGATGCAGATCGTTTGCGCCGCCACTCCGGCCCACCTGGCGATGGTGCGGCAGCTCTTCGAAGAGTACTGGCAGTCGTTCGGCTTCACGCCCTGCTTTCAGAACTTCGCGGCGGAAGTCGCTGGACTGCCCGGGGATTACGCGCTCCCGTCGGGCCGTCTGGCGCTGGCGTTAGAGGGCGTCGAGCCCGCGGGTTGCATTGCACTACGTCCGCTGGATCCCGCGCGCGCGGAAGCCAAGCGGCTTTATGTGCGGCCCCAATTCCGCGATCGGGGCCTTGGCTTGGCGCTGCTGCAGTGGGTAATCAACCAAGCGCGCACGGCCGGCTATCGTGAAATGCTGGGCGACAGCATGCCCGTCATGCGGCGAGCCCTGGCGATGTACGAGCGATTGGGGTTCGAGCAAACGGGTCCCTATAAGCCAGACGCAACTTCCGGTGCGATTTATCTGCGCCTGGTTCTTTAATCGGCACGGCCAGTAGCTCGCTGACCTTGGGAAAGCCATCCCCGCGGGTACTGCGGCATCAACAGAAGAAGCCCGGCGGCGGCGAGCGTGGCGACCGACAAAAAGATCAACAGCGACTTGTAGGAACCGGTGGCGTCGAAGGCCTTGCCCATCCACACCGGACCAACCGCGCCGGCCATAGCATAGGCGGTCCAAGTGAACCCATAAAGGGTCGAGAATGCCCGCAAACCGAAATATCGCGTCAACAGGTACGGCGTCAGATCGGCCTCTGCACCCACACCCAGTCCGATCAGTACCGCCGCTGCCATTCCGGGCAGAGTCGAACCCGCGCGGGCGAGCAACCAGACCCCCACGGCGGACATTGCACACAAGCAGAAACCTACGCGAGGTCCGAAGAAGCGATCCAGAAGAAATCCGGTGATTAATCTTCCCAAAAAGCTCGCCAAGCCCAGGACCGAGGCGGCCAGAGCCGCATTTGCCGCCGGCACGCCCCGATCCGTCAGTAACGGCGATAGGTGCGTGATGGCGCCATTCATACTCACTGAACTCAGAAGCAGCGTGGCGATCAAAATCCAAAACACGGGGGAGCGCAGGCCTTGCGCAACGGTTGCGCCGTCCAGAGGGTGGCTGGCGCGGGCGCTCTCCCGCGGGCGTTCGCGAACGAAAATGGCGGTCAACGGAACGCCCAACAGCAGCACAATCGATCCCAGGACGATATACGCCGCGCGCCAGCCGTAACGGGCAATCAGGGCCTGCGCCGTAGCGGGAAACACCATAGCGCCGGTACCTACACCAGCCATTACCAGCGCAAGCGCCATGCCGCGGCGCCGGTCGAACCAGGTGGAGACCGCACGCGAATAGCCCATTTGGGTTGTGCCATTCCCGACGATGCCCATCAGCACGAACACGCCATATAGATGTACGAGCCG
>JBEKTJ010000186.1:0-17378 GCA_049516155.1 Bryobacteraceae bacterium | reverse complement strand
GGAGATCGCGCGGTTCAATTGGCGTACCGCGCGCGCGCATTGCCCCAACCGAACATTGGCGAAGGCGGCAAGCTGCCAGACCTCGGAGTTGGCGGGGCCGATCCGCAGAAGCCTGCGGCACAGCGTGCAGGTCTCGGGATATCGGCCCTGCCGGAACAGGTCGAGCGCCGTTTGAAAAGATGCGTTCCCCGGGGTCACTCGTCCACTGTTAGTATCTGTTCGGGTCCGAGTTTGATTGTACGGCTTTGAGGTTTGGGCTTTTGGCCACTGTTCCAGACTGTCAGCAACAGCCCCGGTAAGCCCTCGTTGGGAGTGTACTGCTCGATGGTGGCCTGAACCGCGGACGCCGACGGCAATGTGACATTTGAGGTCACATACAGCGTGCACTCCGGGTAGGCGACGTCCACGTCGCCGAAGTCGCCTTGCACTGTGTACTGGGCTACAGAGCTTTTCTCTTTTGTTCGTTTCTTGTCTTTCACTTGTTCTCCTTTGGTTTCTTGGACGATAAAAGCCGAACTACAACCGAAGAGCCTCCATAAGATCGCGAAAACATGCACTCCCCCGCAAAGCGTCGAACGCAGGGTCGACCTTGATCACGGTCAAATTCACCTCGCGGGCGGGAAGGCCCCGTGTCAGCCAACTACAGGCGGCACCGGGATCGTTCAGACCGACGTAAACCGACGCCACCTCGGATGCCATCGCGGCGCCTTGCGCATAGCGCGTCTCAAGTTCCGAGGCAACCCGGTGCGCGTCATCGATTCGGCCGGCGCGCGCATAATGGTAGCCCAGATCCGCCAACGCATAGGAGGCCCGGCCAGCCGCTGCAGCCTTCTCGACCAACGCAACCGCTTCGGCCGGGCGTCCCATCTGGTCGCACACTTCGGCCAGCAATACTTGGGCGTTCAGGAACGCAGGTTCCCGCTTGACCACCCATTCCAATTCGGCGCGCGCTTCTTTGTAACGGCGGGCGCGGTATAAAAGCATAGCGTAAGACGACGCCACGGTGGGCGAAAGGGGGTCCAGATCATGCGCAAGCGAACCCTCCGCGATGGCGTCGGCGTGGCGGCCTAGAATCGACAGCAGACCCGCCAGCCACTGGTGCGCGATTCCCAAGCCCGGCGCCAGTTGCGTACAACGCCGCAGGTATCGTTCGGCGGCATCCCAATCCCAGAAGACACGTTGCGCGTTGGAGCCTTTCACAAGTAACGCCTCCGGCAGATCCGGATCCGATGCCATGGCTCTGTCGGCAGCCTCCTCGGAAAGGCGGTGCGCCTCCTGCGGCGGCAGGATGCCACGTGTAGCCACAATAGTGTAGGCTTGTGCCAATCCGGCCTCCGCCAGCGCATAGTGAGGATCCAGTTCGATGGCGCGCCGGTAGTATGCGATTGCTTGTGTCAGCGCGCCGGTGTCGCGGGTTCCAGCGCAGTACTCGCCCAGCAAGTAAGCCTGGTAGGCCTCGGGGTTCTGCGAATGGCGCTTCTCAATGGCACGAACACCTGGCGGCGCTAACTCGACCTGTAGCGCCTGGACGCCGGCCAACACGATGGTCTGCTCGACACGCGGGAGGTCTTTGGGGGCGGCTTCGAAGCGGTGCGACCACAGTACATAGCCCGAGCCAGAGTCGGTCAGGCTGGCATCGATCTGCATCTGGCCCCCGGGTGCCGGCTCAATGGATCCCGACAATACCGCGCCAGCCTTCAATTGCCGGCGTATTTCGTGCAAATCGCTCCGTCTTCCCTGGAAGCCGCCACCGGTAGCTTGCGCCACCACGCGGACGCCAGGGACATTCGCAAGTTCCGCCTTGAGATCGGCGCTGAATGCAGCACCTTGCCGTCGTTCGACGCCGCCAGCCACCTCGAACGGGACCACCAGCACGGAGCCGCGCGGCGCCGAGCCAGCTTCCCGCGAAGCGCTCCACAGCGAGAACCCCACGACCGCGGCTGCGGACGCCACACCCACCGTGACGGGCAACGCGAGTCTCCTTGGCGGTTCGAGGGCTCTGACCAAGTCCACGGCCTCAGCGAAGCGATCCTGCGGATTGCGGGCCAGGCACTTCAGAATCGCCTTCTCCCAACGGGCGTCAATTCTGGGATTGACGGCCCGCGGCCCCACCGGCGATTCGGTCAGCCGCGCGTGTGCCTGCTCCAGTGCCGTCGTGCCAGCAAAAGGGAGCCGGCCAGTCAGCATCTCGTAAAGAATCACGCCCAGCGCATAAATATCGGTCGCTCGGCTCAACGGTCGCCCCGCCACCTGCTCGGGAGCCATGTAGGCCGGCGTACCGGCCATCTGGCCGCAAGACTGGCTCTCCAGCGACGCCGCCAATCCGAAATCGGTCAAAACAGCCCGGAACCTGCCGCCCGGCTCCGGCGCCAGCATGATGTTTCCGCCCTTCAAATCCCGGTGCAACACACCCAGACGGTGCGCCGCCTGAAGTCCGTCCACAACCTGCTTCAGCAAGAAAAGCGCCTCGGCTGTTTTCAGCGGGCCCTTCTTACGCAGATATGCCGAAAGCGTCTCCCCATTTAGAAGCTCCATGCTGAAAAAGAGCACCGCTAGGCCGTCCGGACGCCCGACACGGCCCACATCGTGGACACGGCAGACATGCGGATTCTGGATTCTGCGCGCCAGCCGCACCTCGGTCTTGAAGCGTTCGATAGAGTCCTCCGCCCAACCGCTCCGCAGGACCTTGACCGCCACCGGCTCATCCAGCTCCCGGTCGTAGGCCTCGTAAACTTCGCCCGAACCCCCGCGCGCCAGAAAGCGCCGGATCTCAAAGCGGTTGGCAACTACTTCCTCGCATGCGAATGAGGGTACCCGCAGATCGACCGCCCCCATCTCCTCTTCCAGGCGCGAGAAGAAGTCGCAACCGCCGCGGTGATCTTCGAGCAATCGACAGATTCGTGCGCGCAGTTCCGCATCGTGTACACAGGCTTCGCCGAGAAATTCGGGGCGTTGCTCGGGCGGCAGCGCGAGCGCCCGGCAGAAGATCTCTTTTTCGGATTCCCAGTCGGCAACCATCGTTGGACCTTCGGACTAGTTCCCGGCTACCTTGCGGGACGCATTTCGTTGTAAAGCCAGGCCTGGGCGAAGTCCCAGTCTCGCTGGATGGTCCGCCTCGCAACTCCCAGCACGTCCGCCGTTTCCTGCAGAGTCAGTCCGGCAAACAGATGCAGTTCGACCATTTTGGCCTGGCGCAGGTCTTTGCCGGCCAGGCGTTCAAGAGCTTGGTCGACCGCCAGCACGTCTTCTAGCCGGTCCTCGGAGATTAGCGGAACATCCTCCAGGTCCACGCGCGCCCCACTACCGCGTTTGGAGGCTTTGCGGGCGCGGGCGTGGTCCACCAACACGCGGCGCATCATTTGCGCGGCCACCGCAAAAAAGTGCGACCGGTTCTGCCAATCGATCTCCTTCCCGAACAGACGCAGGTAAACCTCGTGCACCAGCGCGGTGGTCTGCAAGGTATGCCCGGGACCTTCCCGGCGCATGTGGTGGCGCGCCATTTCGCGAAGCTGTTGGTAGACTAATGCCAGCAGTCTTGCTTCCGCGTCTTTATTCCCCCCCCGGCACTTAGCCAGCAACTGCGTGATTTCGTGATCGGGCGTTTCTGGACGCATTCGTGGTGCGAATGTCTCCAGTCTATCGCAGAAGCCACGTGCGGGAGTCAACGCAACGGATGCGGTAGCCATCAGCGGCGCACCTTTCGCCGTTTGCCGAAGACCTGGACGATGTCGATACCGGAGGGGCCACGATCCGCGCTCGAGCACATATCGTGCATCTCCTCCAGCGGCATGGCTTGATCCTTTAAGGCTATCCGATATGCACGGTTGTCTTCGTTAAGACCCTTCAGATCCCGAAACTCTGTCCAGACGTGGTCGATCCAGCCATGCAAACGCCAGAACCTCTGGTTCTTGATGTTGCCAAAAAAGTCGCTCATCGAAACACCAAAGTCCGGGTCGCAGCTTTTTAGCTTGCTGAGCGCGAACCTGTCGTGCAGGTAGTTGTGGATGCCTGTACTGGGGTCGCTGGAGGTGTGCTTAGGGTGTCCTGGAGTCGGTCGGGATGACGTCTCAATGAATAGGCCAAGTTCGTCATCGTTGTTGAAATCGTCGAGACGATGCTTCAATCTGTCCAAGGCCTTGAACTTGTCGGGGTCAAAATCCCGAACGCTGCCGTTGGACGGCATGACATCGGTGGGGTCGGTAGGATCGTCGGGATCGGTGGGCACGTCCTTCCACCCATGCCAGATTCCGTCGAACCGGGGAAAATACTCCCGCATGGTCCGGATCATGTTGCGATGCATGGCGAGGAAGTCGAGACCGTTTCCGGGTTCTCCTTCCTGCCGGTCAGCCCGCGCCCCGTGATGTTTGATCACGTATTTGCGAACCTTGGGCTGGAGTCCCACATTCCCGGCTCCCTCCAGAACGGATAGATTCGTACAGTTTATCTCAAAGAGGAAGAAATGGCACGCTGATCCGCCCACTAATCTTTAAAGCGTGGAATGTAGGAAAAAGGCGCCACCCGGCATCGAAATACCGGGTGCGCTTTCGGAAAGGAGGGAACAAACGGAAGGTCTCGGCGAACGGGGCCGGGCGGAACCGGCCGGAGGGCGATATCGGCGGCCTACGCAGCCGGCGACGTCAGCACCCCCTTGTCCCGCAGCCCCGACAGGGCCAGGCCGTACCGCCCCCGAATCCCCGTCTTCTCAAAAATGTGTTTCAAGTGGATCTTCACTGTGCCTGGACGAATCCCGAGTTGCGTGCCGATATCCCGGTTCTTCATCCCTTGTTCCACCAGTTCCACTACCTGTAATTCGCGGGTGGTCAGGTTCGAGTGCGCGCCGCGCGCGGTGCGCTCCGGCTCTTGCAACACGCTTTCCTCCATGAAGGTCCTTCCGAGGGCCACCGTGCGCATACATTCGAGCAGCGATTCTAAGGACGCTGTCTTCCGCACGACCCCCAGCGCGCCGACTTGCATCATGCGCAAAGCCTCCGTCTCGTTCAGGTTCACGCCCCATACGATGGTGGCGACCCCGCTGCCCGAGCCGCGCAAGCGTTGCAGGCAGTCCATCACGGCGTAGATGCCGAAACCTTTGTCCAGGATCATGATTGCCGGCGTGTGTTGCCGGACAATCTCCATGCCGCCCAGCAGCGATGTTTCCGCCGCCACCAAACGCAGGTCCTCGCTCTGATTCACCAGCATCCGGATACCCTCGATGGCGATCGGTTCCGTATCGCAAATGGCCACGGATCTTGCATTGATTTGATAACTCATGTAGCTCTCAGCCGGACGAGTGAAGAACTCCCTCAATCGTCACATTTGGAAAATTAACTTGCCGTTTTTACAAAACTGTAGTGCCGGAAAGGAGCAGGACTCTCAGCTTTTTGATGGCCGCGCGGTTTTTATGTTGATCGTGCCCCTGCACTGTACGGAGCCACATCGGCAGGGCACGTCGTCGATCTTGTCGGAAAAGTGATAGTCCACCGTTAGTTCTTCACCCCGCCGGATGTCCCGCTTGCTCATGTACAGGATGTGGCCCTTGAACACCCAGCTATAAAGGTTGGGAGTGCAAGAGTGGTTGACGAGCTCCGCTCCGCTGCCGCCCACCGCGCCATCGAGCGTCCAGTAGCTGTCGAGCGTGAAGAGGTAGGTGCGCGGCCCCAGTCCGCGCCGGCTGGTTTCGCGGCGGTTGATCCGCTCCCCCGTGTATTCGATCACCTTGTGGCGCGCCGGGATCCGCTCGGCGGCATAGACGCCCCAGCCGTGAATGCCGGAGCGGCCCAGTTTCAGCTTGAAGCAGGCGAGCCGGGGGTCGATGCGCGGCTCGGCAATGAACGCGTTTGCAGCCATTTCCCGAAGATTGTACCGAACCGCGGACCGTTTGAGAAGAGGCCACGCCAGATATAATGCAAAATCGTGATCCAATTCGCCAACGACGCCTCGTCTGCCCTGTTCGAAGCCGCCTTTCGCTTCGCCGGGCGCCAACTGCGCGCCCTTATCGAGCGCGATCCCGACTTCTACCCGATGTACACGGCCGCCGGCCGCTGGAACCACTCCGGCGAAGCCTGGACGCACTGGTGCGACGGATTCCTGCCCGGCATGCTTTGGATTGTCTACGCCCGGCAGGTTCCTGGCAGCGCGGAGTCGCGCTGGTGGCGCCAGCAGGCCATCCGCTATTCCCGGCCGCTGGAGCCGCGCAAATTGGATCGCGCGGTCCACGACCTGGGGTTCCTGTTTATGTCCAGCTACTACCGCTGGTATGGTTTCACGCCCGATCCCACGCTCAAAGCTGTGCTGGTGGAGGCGGGCCGCACCATGGCCCTGCGCTTCCGGGAAAAAGGCCGGTACCTGCGGTCGTTCATATCGGCGGATTCCCTGTTTATCGACATCATGATGAATGTGGGCCTTGTGTTCTATGCGGCGCGCGAGGCTGGCGACCAGGCCCTGCTGGACATCGCTTTGCGCCACTGCCGCACCACCCGGCGGGTCCTGGTGCGCGGCGATGGCTCGACCGCCCACGAAGGACTGTTCGATCCGGAGACGGGCGAGTTTCTGAAACAGACCACGCATCAAGGCTACCGCGGCGATTCCTGCTGGTCGCGCGGGCTGGCTTGGGCCCTCTACGGTTTCGGAACGGCCTACAGTTATGCGCGCGACCCGGAGCTGCTCTCGACCGCGCAGGCTTGCGCCGATTTCTATATCGCCCAAACGCCGCCGGACGGAGTGCCGCCTTGGGACTACGATGCGCCGGGGGATAGCCGTATGCTGGTGGATACCTCTGCCGCTGCCATCGCCGCCTCCGGCCTGTTCCAGTTGAGCGGCTTGGTGGCTGACGCCGCCAAGGGGCATTTCTATCGCGAAACCGCGCGCCACATACTCGCCACTCTTTGCCACCACTGGCTGGCGGAAGCGGATCCCGCATGGGAAGGCATCCTCAAGGGCGGCGTTTACCATATTCATAAGAATCTGGGCGTAAAGGAGTCGGTGATGTGGGGCGAGTACTTCTTCCTGGAAGCGTTGGAGCGCGTCCTTGCTTCGCGGGCACAAATTGGATACAATTCTGATTAGAGATATGATCCAAATCGAGTCCGCCAAAGATCCATTCACGTCGCCGCGAGTCGCATTCCAGGCTATTACAGCGCTGGGGCGCGCGGATGCTATGGGTCTCCTGCCGGTGGACGCACACATTGCGACGCTGGATCTGCCGTCCTTCCGGATCGTGGTCCGGCACATTCATCGGGCGGGCATCGCCAGAAACATTCAACTCGAACTTCTGGACGGCCCCGCGAATTCCGAAGCAGGGCTCGAACGGACTCTCGAACACCTGAACATAGCCCTTGAGGAGTCGCCGGCGCCGGAGTTTGAATGGAATCGATTAACTGAAGTGCTCGGGCTGGAGTTGCTGTCCCGATTGCTCGGTATTTCGGGGAGCAGCGTCCGCCGATACAAGGCCGCCGCACGAACCACCCCGGACGACATTGCCGCCAAATTGCACTTCCTGAGCCTCATCGTGGGTGATCTCAGCGGCGCCTACAATGAAATCGGCGTCCGGCAATGGTTCGAGCGGAGGCGCGCACAACTGGATGGGCGCACGCCGCTCGATCGGCTCAAGGCCAATTGGAAACCCGATCAACCGGGGCCGCGGAGCGTGCAGGATCTCGCGCGCGCCTTGACCGCTTCGCCCGCCACATGATCGTTTACCGGCACGCCGATGCGCGCTTCCCTTTTCTTTGGGAAAGCGCCAGCCAACCGTCCGCCCGCTGGCATGGCCCAGGCGAAGGGCCGGTTCAATACTTCGCGGATACCCCGGACGGAGCGTGGGCGGAGTTCTTGCGCCACGAAGGCATTATCGAAGAGCCCGAGCTGGTGAACGTGCGCCGCGCATTGTGGGCTGTCGAGATGCCGGATGAGCTGCTCACGGACGCGCCACAGCTCGCCGGATCGGTGCTGACCGGAGGAATCGAGACCTACGGCGAATGCCGGGCGGAGGCGCGGCGGTTGCGCGCCAGGGGCACCCAAACTCTACGCGCGCCCTCTGCGGCTGTCCTGCCCGGAGGCGCCAGGGGCTGGAAGGTCGACGGAGGTTTGCATCCCGCTGCGGAGCGGGACGGAACCGTGCTCGCGGTATTCGGTTCCGGCGCCGGCTGCGTGGGATGGTTAGCGGCTATCGCGGCGCGTCCGCGATCGGATCTTCTGAGCCGCGTCCGTTCCCTATGAACCGCCGCGCCCGCAGACCTCTTCGTAATACCGCTCGTAAATAGGAATGATCTTATCCGCACAAAAGCGCTCCGTGGCGGTCCGGCGCGCCGCGTGGGAGACGCGGTCGTGCAGTTCGTCGTCCGTTACCAGCGCCGTTACGCATTCCGCCTGCGCGGCGATGTCCCCCACCGCTTCCAGGTAGCCATCCACCCCGTCTGTGATCAGTTCGGGCACACCGCCCACGCGCGTGGCGACCGGCGGCACGCCACAGGCCATGGCCTCCAGTGCGACCAGTCCGAACGACTCCAGTTCGCTGGGCATCAGCAACGCGTGCGCCAGCGGGATGATGCGCTCCACATGGTTCTGCTTTCCGAGAAACGAAACATGCCGTTCCACTCCCAACTCGCGCGCCAGGTATTCGGCGGGACCCCGCTCCGGTCCGTCGCCCACCATCAGCAAGTGCGCCGGCGCGCGCCGCACCACCTCCGCCAGGATGCGCACGCAATCCTGTACGCGTTTCACGGGCCGGAAATTCGATACGTGAATCAGCAGCTTCACATCCGCCGGTGCATAGCATTTGGCCATGGCCTTCTCGCGGTCCGGCTGATACAAGTCGCAATTGACGAAGTTGGTGATTACGCGAATATCGTTGTGCACGCCGAAGACATCGACCGTCTGCCGCCGCAAATATTCGCTGATCGAGGTAATGCCATCGGACTTCTCAATGGAGAACTTGGTGATCGGGAAATACGACCGGTCCGTGCCCACCAGGGTGATGTCGGTGCCGTGCAGCGTAGTGATGAAGGGCAGCCGCCGCACCGGCGCCAGCATGTCCTTGGCGAGCATCGCCGAGATGGAGTGCGGAATGGCGTAATGCACGTGCAGCAGGTCCAGGTTGTGTTGCTCCGCGACTTCCAACATGCGCGAAGCCAGTGCCAGGCAGTAGGGTGGATATTGAAACAGCGGATAGGTGGAGACCTCCACTTCGTGGTAGTGAATGCGGGGAATGCCAGGGTCCAGGCGAATGGGATTCGCATAGGTGATGAAGTGCACTTCGTGCCCGCGATTGGCCAGTTCGAGACCCAGTTCGGTAGCCACGATTCCGCTGCCGCCATAGGTCGGATAACAAGTGATGCCGACGTTCACACCGTCAGGCTACCACGTGGGGCAGACCTCCAGGACGCTCGTCGAAAAACTGGATAGACTCGAAACGAGGCTGAGATTATCCCAATGTTCGGCAGAATCACCTTCAACCCAAAGATAATGGCGGGGCGTGCTTGCATCGGAGGCATGCGGATTACCGTTTCTCTGTTGGTCAACCTGGTGGCCAATGGGATGTCTCCTGAAGAGATCGTTCGGGAATATCCGGATTTGAAACTGAGAACATTCGAGAGGCCCCGTGCTACGCTTCGGCGCTGGCCAACGAGGAAGTTCACCCATTCGCGAGCCCAGCGGTGTGAGGCTTCTGGCCGAACCGCAGGCAGCCCCATTTTGTCGGCGCAAAGCCTAAGCGCGATGACCTCAGACCAGACGAATGGTCGCGGACCCGGACGGGGCACCGCGTTTGGTTTTGGACTTTCTGTGGTAACGGACCCGGTGTTGGCTCATACACCACAGTCGGCCGGGACGTTCGCCTGGGGCGGTGACTACGGGCACGCATGGTTTGTCGATCCGGCGAAGCGACTGACCGTCATAGTGCTGACCAATACGGCCGTCGAAGGCATGTCCGGACAGTTCCCGGCGCAGATTCGCGACGCCATCTACGCCGGCCTATAACGAAGACTCGATAGATCCCAGCTTACTTTACCCGGCGGAACCAACCGCCAGTTTGAGCAATGACGACGTGAAGGTACTCGCCAGCGCCGGGTTCTGCAACATGTTCCACGCGGCCAGCACCAGCCACGGTTCGCTAAACCCGCCCGTGCTATCCTTGACCACGGCCTTACCCACACTTACCAGCGACTGCCCGGCCGCCAGGGCCTTGGAGTAACTCGCCATGGCGGAGGACCACCAAATCAGAGTAATCACGTCCACAATCGCGGTCTGCCGGATACCTTGGCCTGTCAATAACGCGATCTGGTTGGGCGCCGCGCCCGCGTCCTGCAATTGCTTCCAGAAGTCCACGCCGGCGGTGAATAACTTCAGGCGATCCGCATTGTCCGCATCGCCGTTTAGAATCGTGGCCTCCGCAGCGCAAGCGTAGCCTAGATACACGGTCCAGTCATAAGGCTGCCCGGTAGCGTCGATATATAGCTGCCTGCACTGCTGCGGGGTCAGATTCAGGCCCAAGTATAAGGACGAAGTTCCATAGTTCTGCAAATTCTGGTTCAGCAGCGAGGTTGCACTGGCCGCGCTAGCCGCGCCAGTCGCCGCGAGCACGTTCACGAACTGCCGCATCGTGGACGGGTTGGTCGAGGCTTGGCGGTCGAAGAAGACCATGTTAATCGGGTTCGCCGCAGCCGGAGTATTGGCCGATGCGGGTATCGTCAAAGTGATTCCCTTGATAACGACTTGGCGCAGCTTATCCGAGTCGAGGTTGTCGGTCATAACCGCGATGGTCTCGTCCGACAGGACAATCTCATAGGTGTCCTTCGTGTAATCGATCTTCGATTTTTCTACGAATTGACTGCTGCTTTGCCAATTAAAAATGCCAAGCAGGTGTAGCGCCAGGCTGTGCTTGACGCTGGCGGTAACGGTAAGGGCGGAATCGAGCACCCGGATGCCTGCCAGAGTCGCCGCGGGGCTCGTCATCGCAGTGAAGTCGCCGGTCAGCGCGGATTCAACCGCCGCAGTACTGTCCCCGTCAAGAGCGGCCAGATTGATTTCATAGAGGAAAACCTGGTTATGGGATTTGCTATCGTCCAGAGCCGCCTTCAGCGACGCCTGGAACGAACTGGAGAGCGCCGCCTCGATTGCCGTCTTGATGTCGCTGCCGAGTTGTTGCGCCTGGGCGGCCGGCAGATCGGCCTGGATCTGTTCCATCTCCGCGGTGGGGTTCGGGCTGATGAGGCCGAGCAGGAACGCCAGCGCGTCCTGGCCGCCTATCTTCGCCGTCGCCCCTGCCGACACGGTGAGGCTCGTTTCGAAATCGTCGGTTCCGGTCAGGTTCACGGCGAGGTGGATCAGGCCGCTTGGCAGCTTGGCGATGGTGACCGTGTGGTCCGATGTGTGCGTCGCTGTGCCCTCTACGGTCGCCCCCACGGTGGCGTTTACCGCGATCGAGGGCAGGTTCGAAATCGACAACGTGGCCAGCGGATCGTTCAGAACGTTATAGGTGACGCTGGCGGTGAACTTAAGCGAACTCGACGCATCGATCCGGCATATGGTGTTTGGCGGAAGACTTCCGAGATCCTTAAGATCGTGGGGGATCGTCAGGCCGGCTACTGCCCGCTCCACGGCGTCCTCCAGGGCATCGGTACCGGCGGCTGTCACAAAGCTGGTCAGCGCTACGCTCGCGCCCGCCGTCACGCCCAAGCTGAAGTCGCTGATGGTAGCCGTATCGCCGGCGCTGAGCGTGCCCTGCAACCCGAATGAGACCAGTCCCGCGACGGCCGCATCGGGGGCCCATTGAATTGAGCTAAAGAAAGCGGCTGCGGCGGCGCCGCTCAGCAGACCCACAGAAGCCGACGCGCCGAGTTGCACGCCCAGCGAGGTTCCTTCGACCGCGAACGTGCCTCCTCCGGTTGTGCTCAAGGCGACGGGGAAGGCGTTTGGATCGAGAGTTCCCACCTGCTGGGCGACAATGGCTTGCAAGCCCCCCGGCGCAATGAAGGCAAGGGGGTTCGTCAAATAGCGGTTAAGCGTTGCGTTTTCGTCCGCGGACGATGCGGTGATATTGAGAGTTGTGTTATCGGTAAGCTGTATGGTCGGCATAAAATTCAAGCCTATTTAATTAAATCTAGCGCAAAAAAAAACGTGGGGCGGGTTCCGCGGTCCTCGCGGGTTCGGGCAATCGGTCCCAGTGTCGCAGCCTGCCCTGTGCTACAGTGGGGAATTCTCAGGGCCTAGCTTTCTTAGATGTCCGAACAGATCCTTCTGCAAGGGAAAATCCTGGGCATAGAAGAGTTCCTTCTGTCGCCGCCAGGCGGTGCCGCGCCCGCACGGTCGAATGGTGAGGAACTTCTGGCCGGCCGTTCACAATGGATCGCGCTGCTATGCGAAGTCCTGCCGCGCGCGCTGCTCGCCGAATTCGGACTCGCGCGCATACTGCTCGGCTCGAGCGGCGGTGGACAGTTTCTGCTGGTCCTGCCGGGCGAGGCGCGCGAACCGGCCGAGGATTTCATGACCGGCGCGGCGCGCCAGATCGGCGAACTCAGTGGCGGCTATCTCTCCTTGCTATGGAGCGTCACCGAGAACCTAGGCGATTGGACCGTGGTGCGCAAGCGGCTCAACGAGGAATTGCTCCGGAAGCGTGCCACCCCGCTCGCCGCGGGCGGGGCCCAAACCTTCCTGCCCTTTGTGGCGGCTGTGCCATCCGAAGTGGACGCCTATTTTTCAAAGGAACTGGGGCTCAACGTGCGCGAAGCGGCGGCCATAGGCTGGTCGCCGGAGACGCCCGCAAAAGTACAACCGGGCGCGGGCAAACATAGTTGGGGCCTTTCCCCCAATCTGTCGCTCGAAGGCATCACGCTGGCGCGCCACGCCGCTCCTAGCGAAGACGGCCGCTCGGCTGCCACTGTGGCCACGTTGGCGCGCCGCGCGCAAGGCCGCTCGCTATGGGGCGTACTCCGCGGCGATGTGGATAGCTTCGGCGTCCGCCTGCGGCGGCTCACCACCATTGAGGAGCACGTGCAACTCTCCGTGCTCTACAAACAGTTCTTCGCCGGCGAACTCGAAGTGCTCTGCTCCATGCCGGAATTCTGGCGCAAGGTAACCATTCTTTATTCCGGCGGAGACGACTTCGCGGTGTATGGAAGCTGGGATGCCCTGCTGCTGCTGGCGCGCGAGGTGCAACGCCTGTTCCATCGATTCACGGAAGAGAACCTGAAAGATTTTCCCGGTCCCGAAGGCAAGACCATCTCCATGGCCGTGGCGCTCGCGCCGGAAATGCACTATCCTATTACCGCCGTCTATGAGGATGCCGGGCGCAACCTGGAACTCGCCAAGGCGGCCGATAAAGATTGCATCTACGCGCTTGGCCGTATCCTCGAATGGAAGCAACTGGCCGACGCCGCGGATCTGAAAGACACGGTGGTGAAGCTCGCCGGCGATTACCGGTTGTCGCGCCAACTGCTGATGGGGTTGCGCAGCTTCTACCAGAAACAGGCCTATGGGGATGTCGCCGAGGACGACGCCCCGACCCGCACGTGGCGTTTTCAGCGCCGCCTGACGCG
Source organism: Bryobacteraceae bacterium (assembly GCA_049516155.1). Taxonomy (GTDB): domain Bacteria; phylum Acidobacteriota; class Terriglobia; order Bryobacterales; family Bryobacteraceae; genus Bog-159. Next base: position 3,849 of record JBEKTJ010000186.1, on the reverse strand, counting down.
TATTCTGAGCGGCACTCGCGACCGCGAATTTCAGAAATTGCGGACGCATTTGACCAATGAAATCGTGGGACGCAAATCGGCCGCAGTGAAGCTGCGGCCCGCCGGACTGGTGGCCCTGGAATGGGCCAGATTGACGACCGAAGCGTAGAACAGGCCTCCTGGCCTGTCGGTTAACTGAAGAGGTTTTGAAGCATGCCGGAACAAGAGCAGAGAAGGGAAAACCGTCCGCCGCGCGGACCGGGCGAAGGCGGGCGCGGACCAGGGGAAGGCGGTCGCGGACCCAGTGAAGGCGGCCGCGGGCCGGATCGTGGTGGCCGCCGGGACGATCGCCGCGACGACCGCCATGGCGACCGCGGACGCCCCGAGGGACCGCCCGAAATCGAATTGGAAAAGCTCATGGCGGACAGCTTGTATCTGGACAACCAGGCGCACGGCATCGTCAGCCGTATGCGCGACATGGACTCCGGCACCAAGAGCCAGTTGCGGCGGCTCTATAGCGCGGTGCGGCGCGCCGTTCGTGCGCCCGATAGCGAGCGCCAGCATGAATTCGTGATGCTGCGCGCGCGCTTGGCTTACACCATCGCACGCCACGGCCTGCGCAGCCTCGACCAGTTGGAGAAACTTTTATTGCAAGTCACGCGCAAGAACGACATGCGCGGCTACGAGCGTTTTCGGGACCTTTTCGAGGCCATCGTGGCCTACAACGAGTAAATCGACATGAGCGCGCACACCACGCAAACCGAGTTGAAGTTCTTAGGCAAGTTGATTCTGGAAGGTGAACTGCACTGCGAGACCGGGCTCCACGTCGGCGCCGGCAAAGGTTCGCTGGAGATCGGGGGATCCGACAATCCGGTAGTCAAGGACGCCTTCGGGCGCCCTTACGTGCCGGGCAGTTCTCTGCGCGGCAAGATACGTTCGCTACTGGAGCAGTCGTCCGGACTGGCGGTTCCCTCCGAGCTTGTCTATCTTTCCAAGCGGAAGGGCCAGGAAGTGCGCATCCACCAGAGCGACCGTCCCGACGATGAAATCTGCCTCATCTTCGGGCGCAACCCGGGCCGTATGGACCGCGCCGCCGGCGAGTCGCTCGAAAGCTCGCAAGCCACGCCGGCGCGCCTCGCGGTTTACGATGCGCCGCTCGATCCCGATAGCATCACGGTGCAGATGCGCGAGTATCTGGACGACGAGCTTACCGAGGTGAAGAGCGAGAACGCCATCGACCGCATTACTTCGCAGGCCAATCCGCGTACTTTGGAGCGCGTTCCGGCGGGGGCGCGCTTCCGCATTCGCCTGGTGATGGATGTGCTTTGCGAGGAAGATGCGCCGCTGTTCCTGCGCGTGTTGGAAGGCCTGCGCCTGCTGGAGGACGACAGCTTGGGCGGCGGCGGTTCGCGCGGCAGCGGCCGCGTCCGTCTGGCCAATCTGAAGCTGACCTGGCGCGGCAAGAATTACTATGCCACTGGCGCGGCGCAAAAGGACCTGGGCACAGGCGTCGATCTGGCGGCCCTGCAGATTGGCTTCCAGGAGGCCGCGTTCGCGTTCCTGCACGAGGAGTGATGAATCCCGGCCTGATCGTCAAACTGCGTCCCGCCGGCCCCTGGCGTTCGGGACCGGATTCGGGCGCGCGCAATCGCGTCGATCCGATGTATCACAGCGACTCGTTATACGCCGCAGTCACCTCCGCCATGGCCACGCTGGGCGTCCGCGACGCCTGGCTGGATGCCACCGCGCGCCGCGTTGAAGGATCGGCCATACGCTTCAGCTCGTGTTTTCCTTTTCTGGGTGAGACCGCTTTCATCGTGCCGCCGCGCAGCATCTGGCCTCCGGCCGGTGGCGTGAGCGCCATCAAGACGCGCTGGAAGAGTGCGCGGTTCATTCCCCTGCCGCTGGTGGCGGCCTTGTTCGCCGGACAGCCCCTGCATGAAGACGACTGGACCGTGGATGGCGCCAGCGAGTGTCTGCTGCCGGCGGGGCTGCCGGGACCATTCCGCACGAACGTACGTTGGAGCGCGGCCATCGATCGGCTGACGGGCAATGCCGAGCGGCACGCGACGGCCTGTATCGAATTCCGCCGCAATGCCGGATTGTGGGCGATCTTGTCGTTTGCGGATGACGAGGCGCAGACGCAATGGGCCGAACCAGTACGTGGTGCGCTGAAGCTATTGGCGGATTCCGGCTTCGGCGGGGAGCGCTCGCGCGGCTGGGGACGCAGTGCCCAACCGGAATTCGTCGAGGGGAGGCTGCCGGATCTGGTGCTCGGTGAGCCGTCCGCCCCCTCGCCCGCGCAGGAAGTAATCGATACGGATGCGACACTCACCTCACACTGGCTGTTGTCCCTTTTCACCCCCGGCCCGGACGACGCGGTGGATTGGAAGCGCGGCAGCTATACCGTCATTGCGCGCGGTGGCCGCATCGACAGCCCGGCCGGCTTCGGCCAGCGCACGAAGCAATTGCAGATGGTCACCGAAGGCTCGGTGTTGGTGGCGGGCGACACCATCCGCGGCGCCGCGCCCGATGTAGCGCCGGAAGGTTTCGCGCACCCCGTATTTCGGGCCGGTTTCGCCTTGTCCGTTCCACTGCCTCGTATCAGCCGTGAGCGGGAGGGAGCGGTATGAAATATCGCCTGACTTGTCTGACGCCCCTGCTGGTGGGCGACGGCCGCAAGCTCTCCCCAATCGATTACATGGTTTGGAAGGACCAGGTGAACGTGCTGGACCAGTGGCGCATCTTCCGCCTGCTGGCGAAGGGGCCGCGCCTGGATGGATACCTGGCGCAATTGAAACGCGCCGATAAGCTGGACTTTGCCTCCTGGGGCGGGTTTGCGCAGAACTTCGCCGGTCGCCGCATTCCCTTCGAATCGCCGGCCTATTCGGCGTATTGGAATAGGGCTAGCGGGGAGAGCCTGCACATCCCCACGTTCTCCACGGGAGCGTCGGGGCCGTATCTGCCTGGGACCGCCATCAAGGGCGCGTTGCGCACCGGCATGGTCTGCGCCCATTGGAAGAGCGGCATGTTGAACGAAGTGGCTGCGCGGACACAGGGTGAGCGCGTGCCGCGGCGCCTGGCGGAGATCCCGGAAGAGCAGGCTCTGGGTAATGCCGGCGTGAGCCGCATGCGTCTGGTGAGCGTGGCGGATTCCGCGCCGGTGACCCACGCGGGATTCAAGGTATACTTGCTGCGCGTCTCCACCCTGCAGCCGCGCGGAGGTTCCTATGCGCTCGGTTGGAAGCAGATTCCGCGTGGCGCCGTGGATGGTTCGCGCCCCGACGATAGCACACCGGTCTTCGCGGAGATGGCGCCTCCCGGCTTCACCTTCGAAGGCGATTGGCAGGAGAAGGCGTTCTTCACTCAGCCCGAGATCCGCCGGGCGATTCGGTGGCAGGAATCCTTTGATCGTGCGCGCATCTTCGAAGCGGCCAACGACTACGCCGCGCGCCTGCTGGCGGCGCACAAACAATACGCCGTTTGGACGGGCCTCGATTTGCTTGCCGGCCAGATCGAGGATCTCGAGCAACGGCTGGCCAATGCGCGGCAGGCCGGCCAGTGCCTCCTGTCGCTCGGCTGGGGAGGCGGCCTGCTCGGCAAGAGCGCGTGGCTCGATACCGGCGATCCCACCTACCGCCAGATTTTGCAACAGGTGGCGCCATTCGGCAAGGCGCTCGGTTCGAGCCTGCCGTTCCCGAAGACGCGCCGCATCGTGTTCTTGAACAACAAGCCCGCCTCGCTACCCGGTTGGGCGATGTTGGATGTGATATAGTGTGGCTGAAGCTCCGCGGGCGGGAGTAATTCAGTGGTAGAATGCCAGCTTCCCAAGCTGGACGTCGCGGGTTCGAGTCCCGTCTCCCGCTCCAT
>JBEKTJ010000185.1:0-13359 GCA_049516155.1 Bryobacteraceae bacterium | reverse complement strand
TGCAAGATCGCCATCTTCATGGGCAAGACCGACCTGCAAGCGCCGCGGCACAAGCAGCAAGCCATGATCCTGGCGCCGTTGGATACACCAGGAATCACCATCAAGCGCATGCTGCCGGTGTTCGGCTATGACGACGCCCCACACGGCCACGGCGAAGTAGTCTTCGACAATGTGCGCGTGCCGGCTTCGAACATGCTGCTTGGCGAAGGGCGCGGCTTCGAGATCGCGCAGGGCCGCCTGGGGCCGGGACGCATCCACCATTGCATGCGGCTGATCGGCCTGGCCGAGCGGGCGCTGGAGGCCATGTGCCGGCGGGCGGAATCGCGCGTGGCATTTGGACGGAAGCTGGCGGAATTCGGCACACTGCGTGCGGAGATCGCCGATTCACGCATGGAGATCGAGCAGGCGCGCCTGCTGACGTTGAAGGCCGCTTACATGATGGATGTGGAGGGCAACAAAGCCGCCCGAGCGGAGATCGCGATGATCAAGGTAGTGGCGCCAAACATGGCGTTGCGGGTGCTCGACCGCGCCATACAGGCGCACGGCGGCGCGGGCGTGTGCGACGATTTTTTTCTGGCGCGTGCCTGGGCGGGCGCGCGTACGTTGCGGCTGGCGGATGGGCCGGACGAAGTGCATCGCGAAGCCGTGGGCAAACTGGAATTGCGGAAATACGAAGCGGCCAAAGCATGAAGCTCATCGATAAGGTCGCGGTGGTGACGGGCGGGGCCAGCGGCATTGGCCGGGCTTTATGCCGGAGGTTCGCGGCGGAGGGCGCACGCGGCGTCGTTGTGGCGGATGTGGACGGCGACGGCGCCGAACAAGTGGCGCGCGAGATTGGCGGGCTGGCGGTGCGCACGGACGTGAGCCACGAGGACGAAATGGTTCAACTCGTGCAGCGCGCCACGGCGGCTTTCGGCGCCATCGATTTGTTTTGCTCCAATGCGGGCATTGGCATGCTGGGCGGCGTCGAAGTACCCGACACCGACTGGCACCGCATCTGGAGCGTTAACTTAATGGCCCACGTCTATGCCGCGCGCGCGGTGCTGCCGGCCATGCTCGCGCGCGGAGAAGGCTATCTCTTGCAAACCGCTTCCGCGGCCGGATTGCTCACGCAAGTCGGCTCTGCGCCTTACGCCGTGACCAAGCACGCGACCGTGTCGCTGGCCGAATGGCTGTCGGTAACTTACGGCGACCGGGGCATCCGGGTATCGTGCTTATGCCCGCAAGGTGTGCGTACCCATATGCTCGCGGAGGCAGAACACGGGCCCGGCCGCTTCCTGCTGGAGGGCGCGCTGGAACCCGGGCAGGTGGCCGAATCGGTGGTGGCCGGTTTGGCCGACGAGCGCTTTCTGATCCTGCCGCATCCGGAAGTTGGTGAATATCTGCGGCGGAAGGCGAGTGACTATGATCGCTGGCTGCGCGGTATGCGGCGGATGCAGGCGAACCTTACTGAACCCACTGATAGCTGATGAAGGTCAGGCGGCGGCCGTCGGGCGACCATGGGGCCCCGATGCTTCCCTTCCCTCCAACAAATTTTGCCGCCACCCGTACCTTGCCGTCTTTGACTGACAGGACGCGCAGCATGACGTCCTTTTCGTCTCCGTCGGAAGACAAGAATGCGATTTGACGCCCATCGGGCGAAAGGCTCGGTGAATAGTTGTGTAAACCGTCCGATGGCAGGTCTTTGTCGGTCGCGACAGTACCAACGGAGGAAATTCCAAATTGGGGTAGGTTCTCCGGCTTGCCGCCGGCGGCGGGTATCTTTTTCATGCCGGCGTCACTATGAAATACGATGGCGTCCCCGTCGGAGGTCCATGCAGGAGCAGACAAGCGGCCCGGAGTGACATATACAACGCGCCTGTCGCCGTTCACTGGAACAGTCTCGAGAGTGCTATACAATTTTGGCGTGGCTTCGGTAGGCACGCCGCTGGTCAGCTCGACGTTGGAGAATATGGCTTTTTCAACGACATCTTTATTGTGCGAGCAGACGCCGATGCCCACATAGAATGGATCGTGCAACGGGACGCGCATCGATCCTCCGGAGAATTGCAGAGCTTCGCCCCGACCCGCCACCCAGATGTAGAAATAATCGCCGCGCTTGGCGATGCGCACGCGTGTGGGCGCCTTCGTGGCGGACTGGATTTCAGTGGTGTTGACACCTTTTTCGTCGCGGACCTGCAAGGAGGTCAGGCCGTCGCCATGCCGCGCCACATCGGCGTACGGCGAATCCGCGTCCAGGCTTTGGCGGATCGTCAGAACGGCCTTCCGGTGCGCTTCGGCGCCGGCGCCGATGAACGAGATGTCCGCCGTCAGCGTGACATCGCCCGAGACTTTCTTCCAAACGAACTGGAATGCGTCGGTGGCGAACCACATGTTTTCGCCGCTGCCGGCGACGCTGTAAGTCCGTTTGGCTGGATCATATTCAACGGAGCCGGCGTGCAGAACGGCGCCGACATCGGCATGGTCTTCGAAGATTCCAAGCGATCCCGCAATGGGCGCGGCATGGATTGGTAATAAAAGACACGCCAGCGCCGGAATAATATAGTTAAAGCGCATCGTGCTCCTCATTATCGTGCCGCAGTCTCTTGGCTGAATAGACAGACCCACTTACCTTTGCGCTCCGCCCACATTGACGAGACATACACTTTTGCCTTGAATTGCTTTCCATGGGACGTACCGGATTCCGCGAGCCTGTAACTGATCAGGCCGGATTTCGAGGAAAGCGGCAGGAACTTTACTTCATCCATGGTATAGTCGTCGAGCCGGAACTCCGCAGTATTCTTGAGAACCTCAGCTTTGGTTGCGGGACCATGGGCGTCTACGAATACAGCGTCTTCGGCTGTTAACGCAGCAAAACCGGCAAGGTTCCCGGTCTTCAGGAAGTCCAGGCCTTGCCGCTCTTTGGCTAGTATCTTCTCTTGCAGTGGGGTTTGTTGGGCAAATGCCGCCATCGCGGTTAATAGAAAGATCCCGATTCTTGTCATAGTCGTCTCCGTTCGATAGACAGGCCAAAAGGCGCCACGTCGCCTGGCTTTACTCGCGCGATACCACATGGGGGTCTGCGTACAGCGCGCGCAGAATGTCCGGCGTTTCGGAGCCGGAGTCCAGGAACCAGGACCACTTGGTGGGCTGCTGCAGCATGGCGGCAGTCGGCGTCCAGCCGTCCAGCCCCAGCCCAATCGCTTTGCCCACCGCAAAGCGCGCCAGTTCCACGTCGCGATGCCATGAAAAGGGTCTATTGCGCAGGTCCACAGCCAGTGCGTCGGCGTACTCTAGGCCCGGGAAGTAATCGGCGTATTGACCCGGTGAGTCGGGTCCGAATCCAGGCGCGCCGGCGTTCCATACCCATATCAAATTGCGCAGCTTATGATAGTACACCAGACGGTCAAACAGTTGCCGGTACAGCGCGGCCGATTCCCGCTTGTGACCCGCCCACCAGAACTTGTCGCCGTTCGATTGCGGATACGGTCGCCAAAGAAACGGTATGCCAGCCTCCTGCAATTGCTTCAGATAGCCCGCGGCGGCGTCCACCTGCGCGCTCCATCGCTCGAAGAGCCGGCTGCCGGGCGTTAGCAATTCCTTCCACTCGAAGTCCGATAACTTGCCGGATACGGTATCGTTTGCGGGCATGGCCGGGCGCGTAGGCCTCCAGCTCAATGTCACTATCGCGTGATTACGATATTGCCCTTTGGCTTCGTCGACAGCCGCTTGCGCGCCCGGATCCGCTATATCCGCGCCATAAATTGCCGGGTACTTGGATGTGACCTCAAAGACTTGTTGCGTGGCGGCCGCGGTATCTTGACCGCTGAGGATTCCCTGACCGGCCACGCGGTACAACTTGGCCAGCAATTCCTTAGCTGCCGGCAATGGATCGGGCGTAACCAATTGCGGATCGGGGGCGGGCGACGAATTACGGATTGCGGCCATGGCTTGCGACATCCGCGGATCGTCGCGGCTGACCGCGCGCGGATCGTTGTACAGGGCCCTGACCGCGTCCAGCGGGTTGCTCATCTCTATAAGCTCGCTCCACGCCATGAACCACGTGTACTTGGGCTGCGCCGCCAGCGTGGCGGGACTGGGAACCCCGCCTACCTCGCCCAGGGCCACGGGCTTGCCCGCGGAAAGTGTTACTAAGTCGTCGTAGAAGCTCTGCTTGAATTCGCCGTACACATCGACCGACACCACGTCCGCGTATTCCAGGCCCGGGAAGTAATCCGCGTACGGACCTGGACCGGAACCGCCCGAGCCGGGAGCATTGGCATTCCACACCCAGACCAGATTGTCCAGGTCGTGATGGTTTACCAAGCGGTCGAAGAGTTGACGGTACAGCGCCGCGGAGCCGTCCTTGCCCTTGCGGCCGCCCCACCAGAACCAGTTGCCGTTGACCTCATGATAGGATCGCCAAAGAACCGGAACGCGCGCGTCGCGCAATTGCTTCAAATAGCCGGCGATCACATCCACCTGCGCGCACCAGCGTTTATAGAGGTTGGTGCCCGGCGTTAGCAGCTCGCGCCATTCGAAATCCGAAAGATGGCCCTGCACACTGTCGCGGAAAGTGACCGGTTCATCGTCGGTGGGGCGAACGGCGTGCCAGGTAAAAGTGACGATGGCGCCGTTGCGATATTGGCGCATGGCTTCGCCCACCAGCGCCGGGCGCGCTAGCGTGGAGTCCTTGTCGGCGCCGCCCTGAAAACCGAAATCCTGACCGAAGACGGCGGGATACTTGCCCGTGAGATCGTAGGCGCGGTCGGTCCAGTTGGCGATGGTGCTCGGATAGTTGTGCTGGCCGGTGAGGATGTAGCGTCCCGAGATGGAATAGAGGTAGTTGAGCAAGGCGCGCGCTTCGGGCGAGGCGTGCGGGTTGACTGGCGCTGGAACTTGGGCTCCCAACGGGGCGCGGCACAGAATCAGCAAGACGCCGATTGCTTTTGTGGTTGGCGAGGTCGTTAGCTTCCGCACTGAAGTTCACTTTAGCTCAAATAGCGGGCCAGCGATCCGCGGCCCGACGCTACGGGAGGTCCACTTCCAGCGCGTAAATATCCGAATTGGCGTAGATGACGGTGGCGATGGGAGTGTCGTCGGGCCCCAGCCCCGCCAGCGCGTAACCGATGGAATTAGATTGCGGGACTTGTTTTGAACTGATGGCCAGTTCTTTCTTCTCTTTCTTCGCGCCACTGACGGCCACACGGAAGACGGGCTGCTCCGGCGCCAGCGCGTCTTGGCAATAGATATACCGGCCATCCCTCGACCAGAAAGGGGGGCCGAGGCCGTCGCCGGATGCCAGCGGAGTCCACTGCCGCGTGTCGAGATTCAGCAGCAGGAGCTGGGTTCCGGCTAGGTTGGTGGCCGCAATGTAGCGTCCGTCGGGCGACCCGGCAGGTTGGGCGAGAGTTTCCGAACCCGCCAGCAGGCTGGCCTTGCTCGTCTTGCGGTCCATCGAATAAATACCAGGCTGGCCCGATGCGCCGGACGGCAAACGGCGGGCAAAAACGAGAGAGTTTCCGTCCGCGGACCAGCTAGCGTCACTGTCGATCGGCGGCGCCTGCGTCAGCGGCTCGGGAGCGCCACCGGCGGAGGGAATCACGTAAACACGGCTGGCATGTCCCGCAGGTCCTCCGCCGAAGACGATCTGGGTTCCATCCGGCGACCAGCGAGGTTGCGACGCGCGCATTGGAGGGGACGTCAGTTGCAAGCGCTGACTCCCATCCTGCCTGCTGCGCCAGAGGACCTCATCCGGGCCGGTCACGTAGGCTATCCATTGGCCGTCTTTCGAGAAACTGATCGAGCGCGCTTGCACTCCGGGAAGAAACTGCGCAAATTGACCGTGGCGGGCATCATAGCGCGCCAACTCCAGGCGCTCCTGGCCCGCGGCAAAAAAAATCTGCTTGCCACCGGGCTGCGGAGACAACGAACTAAACTCCATGGGCGTGGAGTAGATCAACACAGGCGGGCCCTCGAAGGCGCGTGGGAAGCGTCGAAACGCGCGCATGGCATAGACGCTGGACACGCGGCCGCGAAGCGCTCGGAATAGGTAATACGTGCCATTAACCGCCCAATTTCCATTGTCGTCGCCGTCCGGTTCGGCGGCGCCGGAGTTCCAGTCGGGCGGGAAGGAATGCAGGCCCGTACCGTTGGAGGAGACCTCCCACAGGGCGCGCGGCCCCTGGCCGGGACCGAGCATGGAGAAACGCAGCACATCCGCCCGGTTAGGCGGCGCCCAGTGGATGGAGTCGGGAATACCGGGAGTGTCAAGCAGTTTGCGCACATCCGTACCGTCGCTCGACACCAGAAACAGAGCCGACCCGCGGGCGAAAACGATGCGGTTTCCATCGCGGGACCAAGCCCCCGCGTGGCCGGCCACATCTCCCACTCGGCGCGGCGATCCACCTACGGTGGGGACCACCCACAAAGGCCGCTCGGCTTGCGCGCCGGCACCGGAGCCGCTTGAAATCAGCAGATTCGCGCGGTCCGGAGAAATGTCGAGGATGTCCGGATTAGACAAGGGCTGTTCCAGAGGCAGGGGCAGGGCCAGCGGCGTCCCGCCCGCGGCGGATACTTGGGCTAACAGCCAGCGCCCGCCGTCGCGCGCGGTGAAGTATACGCGCGTACCATCCGTGGCTACTCCATGGCCGACTTCGATCTGGCCGGTTTGGGTAAGCTGCACTACCTGCGCGAGGCGGGGCGGCCGCACTTGGGTGGACAGCCAGTAGATCCGCACCGCAAAGAACAGGACCACGCCCAAGGCGACCGCGCGAGCGTAGATTCTACGGCGGCGGGGCGGTACCGCAACTGGCGGTGGGGCTATTGGTGCCGGTGCGATAGGCGACACCGGCCGCAGTTCCGGCGGTTTGGAAGGCGGGGCTTCTACTGCCAGAGTAGGGCGGGCTTGCACAGGAGCGATGAACCGATATCCGCGCCGCGGCAGCGTCTCGACGTAGCGCGGCGTGGCCGCATCGTCGTCCAATGCCTCGCGTATCTTCTTGGCGGCGATGTTCAGACCGTTGTCGAAATCGACCAGCGTGTCGCTCCAAAGCCTGCGCACCAATTCGTCGCGTGTCACTACCTGGCCAGGCCGCTCCAACAGCGCCGCCAGAAGCTGGAAGGGGCGCTCCTGCAATTTTATTTTTTGACCGTGCTTGCGCAGTTCGCCCTGCGCCAGGTCGACTTCGAAAACACCGAATTGGAGAATTTGCGGCGGACTGTCGTTCGGGTCCACGGATGATGTCACCTGGATCGGGCCATAAGCGAGTTTAACATTCCACCGAAAGCAGGCGCGTACGGAGATCCCAGAGACCCGGCTTACAGCCGTGGCCGCCCGCCCATAAGTGCTAAACTGGTCGCACCTCATGCTCTGGAGTAAACTCTTCATACCCACACTGCGCGACAACCCCGTCGAAGCGGAGGTAGCCAGTCATCAACTGCTGCTGCGCGCCGGGTACATCCGGCAGGTGGCGGCGGGTATTTACAGTTACTTGTTTCTGGCGCAGCGGTCGCTGTTGAAAATCGTTGGCATCGTGCGCCAGGAGATGGACGCCATCGGCGCCCAGGAGATGCTGTTGCCCGCCCTGAACCCCGCCGAATTGTGGCAAGAATCCGGACGGTGGGAGGCGATGGGCGACAACATGTTCCGGCTGAAAGACCGTTTTCAGCGCGACCTGTGCCTGGCCATGACGCACGAAGAGTTGATTACGGCCACGGCGCGCGGGGAATTGCGCAGCTACAAGCAATTGCCCCAGATCTGGTATCAGATCCAGACCAAATTTCGCGATGAGGCGCGGCCAAAATCGGGGCTGCTGCGCGTGCGCCAATTCATCATGAAGGATTCCTACTCGTTCGATATGGATACGGCGGGCCTGGAGGCGGCCTATCGGAAACACTACGACGCGTACTGCCGCGTCTTCGCGCGCTGCGGTTTGCAGTATTTGATCGTGGAGGCGCATTCAGGCGCGATGGGCGGCAGCCAGTCGCACGAATTCATGGTTGAATCCGACGCGGGAGAGGATTTTGTCGTCATGTGCCGCAAGTGCGGCTATGCGGCGAATCGGGAGAAAGCCGCCGCGCATCCCAGCGCGCCGCTGGCGCCGGATCCCGAGGGCGAACTGAAGCCGGATCCCTTTTTCACACCGGGCCGCAAGACCATCGCGGAAGTGAGTACGTTCACGGGCCTGCCGGAGAGCTCGCAGATGAAGAGTCTGGTCATGATGGCGAATGCCACGCCGGTGCTGGTGCTTCTGCGCGGCGACCATCAATTGAGCGAGACCAAATTTGGCGCCGTGGCGGGCGATGCGGCATTTCGCACGGCGCATCCGGAGGAAATCCGAACGGTGTTTGGCGCGAATCCGGGATCCCTGGGTCCCATAGGAGTCCCGCGGCTGCGAATACTGGCGGACAATGCGCTGAAAGGCCGCCGCAACATGATCGCGGGCGCCAACCGGGACGATTATCATTTGCGGCATGTCACTCCGGGCGAAGATTTCCAGGCGGAGTTTATGGATTTGCGACAAGTGGAAGCGGGGGATGGATGCATCGGCTGCGGCGCGCCCCTTGAGATACGAAAGACAGTGGAGATCGGGCATATCTTTAAGCTCGGGTATAAATACTCCGGGTCGATGGGACTGCATGTTACCAGTGCAGCGGGCGAGGAGGTCACGCCGATCATGGGATCCTACGGCATCGGCATCGAACGTATACTCAGCGCGGCGGTCGAGCTATATCACGATAAGGACGGCATGAGTCTGCCGGCTGCTATCGCGCCTTTTACCGTGGTCGTCACGCCCGTTAATATGGCTGACGCGGCGCAGAACAAAACGGCCGCCGAGATCTATAAGGCGTGCCTGGGTTTAGGATTGGATGCGCTGTTGGACGACCGCGACGAGCGGCCGGGCGTCAAATTCAAAGACGCGGACTTGATTGGCGCGCCGTTTCGGATCACGGTAGGGAAGAAGCTTGCCGCAGGCATGGTGGAGTTGGTCGAACGCCGAAGCAGGATGACTGTGGACGTTCCGGTTGGGCAGGCGGCGGTGCAGCTCGAGGAGCGGTTGAGGGGGAGTCATGGAGGCTGACTGGGGTGCGATCCGTGGCGAATTTCCGGCGCTGGCGGAGTGGACCTATTTGAATACGGCCACGTTCGGACAGATGCCGCGTTGCGCCGCTGAAGCGGTGGCGGGGCACTTCGCGCGGCGGGACGCATTGGCCTGTACCGATTTCATGGGCTGGTTCGAGGATTGCGACCGGATCCGCGCGCGCATCGCGGCGTTCATTCACTGCCAGCCGGCGGACATCGCTTTCATCCACAATGCGTCGGCGGCAATGTCACTGCTGCTAGGCGGTCTGGACTGGAGGAAGGGCGACCAGATCGTTACCCTGGAAGACGAGTTCCCAAACCACTATTACTATCCCTCGCATCTGCGCGGCTGCGGCGTAGAATTTGTGGAGACGGCGTGGCCTAACTTCCACGATCGCCTGACGCCGCGCACCCGGCTGGTGGCCATCAGCACGGTGAATTATTCCACGGGCTTCCGTCCGCCCTTGGATGAAATATCCGCGGAACTACGGCGGCGCGGCATACTGCTGTATCTGGATGGGACGCAGAGCCTGGGCGCATTGCAGTTCGATGTTTCGCGAGTCAGGCCCGATCTGTTCGCGGTGGACGCCTATAAGTGGCTGCTCTCGCCTAATGGCGCGGGCTTCATGTTTGTCAGCCCGGAATTGCGGGAGCGGCTGGCGCCGGCGGTGATCGGTTGGAGGAGTCATCGGGACTGGCGGAATCATGAGAACCTGCATCACGGCGCGCCGCAGTTTGCATCCGAGGCGGAGAAGTATGAAGGGGGCATGCTGCCATTCGCGCTGCTGTATGGCATGGATGCGGTGATCCGGACCATGCAGGCGATTGGGCCGGAGCAGATCGAGCGGCGGGTGATGGAATTGGCGGGCAAAACGCGCGATGTGCTCCGCGGCGCCGCTGCGATGTTACTGGCGGATAGCGGCCCGCACTACGATTCGCCGATCGTGACGGCGCGCTTTGCCGGGCGAGATGCGCGCGCAATCGCGCGCGAGCTACAGTCGCACGGCGTGCTGGTCGCGGCGCGGCACGGCAACCTGCGCGTGTCGCCGCATTTTTATAACGATGACGCGGACCTGGCGCGGCTAGCGGAGGCCCTCGCGAACTCTCATCCGCGTTGATCCGCGTTTCTCGGCGGCCTACTTAGAATCCACGCCACACCTTCCGCGAAGGTGGCGAATCGCGGCCATGGACCATCGGGAGCGCCGGCGCCCACTAGCACCGCGGTGCATCCCGCACTCTCCGCTGCTAGCGCATCGACATTGCGGTCTCCTACCATGCAGCATCGCTCCGCCTCGATACCAAACTCGCGCAACGCGCGCAACAGCAGCCCCGGCCCAGGCTTGCGGCAATCGCAGGCATCGGCCGCCGAGTGCGGACAGTAGTAAACCCGCGAGATCGTAACTCCAAACGGAGTGAGCAGGCGGAACAACGCGGTATTCACCGCTATGAACTCGCCCACATCGAAGTAACCCAGTCCGATGCCTTGTTGATTAGTGACTATGACCAGCCTGTAGCCGGCCAACTGCAATTCCGCGAGACCTTTTCCCACGCCGGGCAATAACTCGGCATCCCGTGGATCGCTGAGGTACGGACTCTCTCTGAGCAGCGTGCCGTCGCGATCCAGAAAGACAATCCCCTTCGGCTGCGGGCCGGCCACCGGCGAAGGCAGCGCCAGACGTTCCACGGACAAGATGCGCTCAACGATCTGGCTGGTACTCACATGATGGCTGACGGGAATCGTGACGACCTGCCCGCCGTACGCCGTCACAGCCTCCGCCGAGCGCAGTTGGCTTGCGGTATAGTCGCCGCCCTTAATGTAAAAATCGGGCTGCCAGCGCTGAATTTGCGCCAACGGCCGCGCGTCATCCAAACTCGTTACCGCGTCGACGGATTCCAGAGCCGCCAGCACGCTCATACGCTCCAGTTCGGAGCAGATCGGCCGATGCGGATCTTTATATCGTCGAATCGACCAATCGGAATTGACTGCGACCAATAGCGCGTCACACATAGCGCGGCTGCGCTCCAGGTAATCCACGTGGCCCGCGTGCAACAGATCAAAAGCGCCGCAAGTGTATCCGAATTTCCGGCCGGCGCCGCGCAGGTTGTCTACCCAGCCATCCACCTGATCATTTGTGAGGATCTTGGTCATCGCCGACGAAGACCCGCCATGGCTTTTGAGAGCTTCTCGTGGGAAATGGCAACCGTGCCGGATTCGCCCACCGCGAGTCCCGCCGCCAGGTTCGCCAGCCACACTGCATCGCCCAATGCCGCCCCCGCCGCCAGCGCCACAGCCAGCGTGGCCAAGGCGGTATCGCCTGCGCCGGTCACGTCGTAGACTTCACGAGCGAAGCTGGGAAAGTGCTCATCCGGCGCATCCTTCCGCAGCAGCGTCATGCCATCTTTGCCTTCAGTGACCACTATTGCGGTCGGCCCCGCCACGCTAAGTAAGTGGCGGGCGGCGTGCATCGTTTCGTCGTGATGGCGCGCAGGCAATCCGGTAAGTACGGCCAATTCACTCCGGTTCGGCTTTAACACGGTGGCGCCCCGGTAGCGCTCGAAATCGGAGCCCTTCGGATCGACCACCACCGGCTTGCCGTGACGCGCAGCCGCATCGATGATTCCTTTGACCACCCCCGCGGTCGTGAAACCCTTGGCATAATCCGATACCAAAACGGCGTCCACACGCGGCATCAAGCGTGCGGCGCGTTTCACCACCGCATCGCTCAGGCCTATGTCGATCGGCGAAGTATCTTCATCGTCGATGCGTACGATTTGTTGGTCGTGCGCCACGATGCGCAACTTCACCGTCGTCGGGCGTCCGGCGGCGATCGAAACATGTGTGCAATCGATACCGCGCTGGGCAAGCATCCCGCACAACTCCTTGCCCGCCTCGTCCTGGCCGGTAACGCCGAAAAGAGTGACGCGCGCGCCCAGCGCTGCCACATTGCATGCGGTATTCGCCGCGCCTCCCGGCACACCGTACGCGCCGACCTTGCGCACGATGGGCACGGGCGCCTCGGGCGAGATGCGATCCACATCGCCCGACCAGTAACGGTCGAGCATCAGATCGCCCGCCACCAATACACGCCTCCCGGCAAATGCGGCGATGGCTTTGGCAGTGGCGGCGTTTGGTCTCATGCGAAGCGCAGAAGTCAGGAGTCGGGAGTCAGAAGTCAGAATAGCAGCCTTTGCATACGCCGCGGCCCCGCATTCAGTGCCACGGTGAATCGTGCGAAAGTATGAATCTATGATCCCGAAAGTCTGTCTTTACCTGCTCCCGCTAGCTATGGCCACCGCTCAGCAAGCCCACCGGCCCGAGAATCCAGTGGTGCTTTATAAGGGGCTGGGAACCTGGCATCGCCCCATCCACACCGCCAGTGCGGAAGCGCAGAAGTTCTTCGACCAAGGCCTCGATCTCACCTATGGATTCAACCGCTATGAAGCCTTGCGGTCGTTCCGCAAGGCAGCCGAACTCGATCCGCAAGCCGCCATGGCGTATTGGGGCATGGCCATGGCGCAAGGTCCGTACATCAACATGGATGGTGACGCCGAACTGAACATGAAAGCTTCTTGCGCGGCTGTGGACGCGGGTCTGAAGTTGCCGGGCACGCCGGACCGCGAACTGGCCTGGCTACAGGCCGCCGCCAAGCGATGCCCCGAATACCAGCCGCAACCGTACATCGACGCGATGCGAGATTTGGCCCAGCGCTGGCCGGACGATCCGGATGCGCAGACGTTCTACGCCGAGAGCCTGCTCATTCCGGCACGCTGGCATTGGTATGGGCCGGACGGCGCGGCCGCGCCGGGAGTGCCGGAAGCCGAGCGCATTCTGGAAGGGGTGATGCGGCGCTGGCCGGACCATCCCGGCGCCAATCATCTTTACATCCACGCCGTGGAGTCTTCAGCCAATCCGGAACGGGCCATCGCTAGCGCGCAACGGCTCATGGGCGTGATGCCGTGGGCCGGCCATATGGTGCATATGCCGGGCCACATCTGGCTAGTGCTGGGCGATTACGAAATGGCTGTGGCGGTGAACGAACGCGCGGTTGCCGTGGATCGCGAGTATCTGGCGCAATCGAAGACTTCCAGCGGGTATGGCATGTACTATCTGCACAATCTGCATTTCATCGCGTACGCGCGGTGGATGCAGGGCCGCAAGTCGGACGGTCTGCGCGCCGCGGACGAGTTGGCGAAAGGGGCGGCGCCTATGTTCGAGAGCATGCCGGAGATGGCGGACGCTTTCAACGCCTTTACCGCTTTCGCGCGCGTGCGCTTCCGGGACTGGGACGGAATCC